>JAFPWS010000056.1 GCA_017412705.1 Prevotella sp. | reverse complement strand
TGGATTGAAGATTTTGAAGTACCTTTGCACATAAGAAGCGTTTATAAGTCCTTGTTTTTTAGCACTTAAAGGTACTAATTTTTGTCGAAATGACAAAGAAAAACGCTTCTTTTTTTTGTGCCTCTATGAATTTTTCAGGTAAGATGTATGCAGGTGACATAAACCGCACTGCCCAGACTAACAATGATATTGCAATGTATCTCAGAAATAACGGCATCTGCAAGCGTTCTAACAAGTTCTTCTCTGCTGGTCGTGTCGCATCTTTTATTTCACGGGAAAAGTATCGCGGTACAATTGTCAGCGAGGAACTTTGGGACAAATGCAACGAAATCAGGCTCAATAATTTTAACGGCAGTAAGGAACGTAAGCAGGCATTTGGCGAGCGTCTTATCAAGTGTCAAAACTGCGGACGTAATTACAAACTCTCGCACCGCAACTATATATGTGCAGCACACAAAGCAGAATACAAAGACAGTGACATATACTGTGATAACACTGTATCGCTACATCGTAGGTTTGTTGATTGCAGCCTTGTCGAGACTGTTGCTGTCTGGTGGTTTGACGAGCAGAAGAAGGACAATTCAGAGCGTAAGTTGCAGGCAATGGAAGCAATTGAGAAACTGAACGCACGTCTGGCAGATGCTCAGGGCAAGTTGGATAAGGTCGCAGAGAAGAAAAGGCGTATCGGAAAGAATTACGCTAATATGATACTCACAGACGAAGAGTTTGAGAAGGCTGTTAAGGCCGTCAATGCAGATGAAAAGCAACTGAAAACAGACGTCTCAAACTTAGAAGCGCGTATCGCCGAGCTACAGAACCAGTCGACAGAAATCATCGAGGTAAAGACATGGCAGCAACAGTGGCAGTCTTTCAAATCTCTCACACACACTGAAATGTATGAAGCAATTCACAGACTTGTCGAGTACGTGAGTGTCAGAGTCGAAGACGACAAAAGGTTCTGGACTATACACCGTAAGGATAGTAGTGACGAAGCCACTTATATGTTATGCGGACATGGACGCGCCGTAAAACTCTATGGCTACATTAATGGTAAAGCGGTCGAACTGACCGGCAATCCCGCTTTTAATGTCGAATATGAAAAAGACCAAGTCAAGGTCTACTGGTTGAGAAAGGATCTTTCGCCATTGCCTGCCGCATTGCCGGTTACTTGTCCAACTGCCACAACGGCTTCCAAAATTTCATATTAAGGACATGATTTCGCAAGTATTTAGCCTAAATTTATATTTTACAATAGGTAATATTAGTAAAAAAATGAAATATCTGTGTTTTAATTCGGGAAAACTTTGTATCTTTGTGGCGAGTTTATAGATTAGATGACGTTATGACAGCAATTACAATCAACATCCCCAATCATGAGGTCAGCTTCTTTAAGAAGATGATTGCGAAGATGGGTTGGACGTACAGCGAGGCCGACGTGGTGCGCTCGGCTGCCACGCCCAAGGAACAGGCACTCGCCAAGGTTGATCATGCTTTCGAGCAGTTGCGCCAGATGAAAGACGGCCAGCTCCAAGGTATCAATGCGGAGGATCTGCTCAATGAACTGTAAGATTGACACCACGCCCGACTTCGCCCGCGACCTGAAGCAGTTGGCGAAACGCTATCCCTCGATGAAGGACGACTACCGCGACTTCCTCGATGCCTTACGCAAGTCACCGCTCATGGGCGAACCATTGGGCAAGCATCTCCGCAAGGTACGCTTTCCCATCGCCTCGAAAGCCAAGGGCAAGAGCGGTGGCGCGAGGGTCATTACCCACACCGTTCTTGTCGAGAGCGATGGTGCCGACATTACACTTGTCACCATCTACGATAAGTCCGACCAAGCTAACATCTCCAACCGCGAGTTGCGTAAACTGATGAAGAAGAACGGACTAGAATAAACACAGACTATACCGATTTTTCAACGGTGAGAAAAATGCACTTTTTTTTGATGGTCAAAGTGTATCGATTGCAAATATGAAATCTGATAGAAAGCAAAAAACGTCCGTGCCATTCTGAAGTGACACGGACGTTACCATTCTTACAATCCTTTTACCTAAGTCTCTAATCTTTCTTTGCCAACTTGCTGCTGAAGAACTGCTGAATCTTTGCACTTATCTGATCCACGTACTCCTTGACGAAATAGGTACGGATGTGGGTGGCACCGGGGACGATGAAGAGTTCCTTGTCGGCGGTGCTGGTTGCTTTCACGAAGGCTTCCTCCGACATGTAGCGGCTGTCGGCGATTTCGCCTGCGATGATGAGCAGGGGCTGTGTGATGAGGTCGGCGTGGTCGGTGGCATCCCAGGCCATCATGTCCATCAGCGAACTCTTCAGGTAGGTGCCGGGGGCGTTGGGACTCATGTGCGTCACGCCGTAATAGAAGTAGCCGTCGCGGTAGAGATCGACCTTGATCTGACGGGCCTGTTCGGGTGTCAAGTTCATGAATCCTGCTATTTCGGGTTCGGCTCCGGCGGCTTCTTTCTGTCGGGCCAACGATGCCTCGCGCTGACGCTCGAACTTCGTATCCATCTGTGTGCGCATATAGCCGTTGCGACGCACGTCACCCGTATTGAACAGGCTCAGCGTACCCACGGCCTTGATGCGCTTATCGACCTGTGCCGTAGCAAAGGTGTAGCCGCCACCGCCACAGATGCCAAAGGCACCGATTCGCTCAGGGTCAACGCCGGGATAGTTCTGCAGATAGTCGATGGCACCCATGATGTCCCCAATGCGGTTGGCGGGTTTGTCGGTGCGACGCGGCATACCACCGCTCTCGCCCTGATAGCGGGCATCGAAAGCCAGGGTGACAAAACCTGCCTCGGCCAACTTCTGGGCATAGAGTCCAGCCACCTGATCCTTGCTGCCACCGTTGGGATGAGCTACCACGATGCCAGCGTAACTACCCGTCGGCGAATATCCCGCAGGCGTATAGACATGTGCCACCACATCGATGCCGTCCACCCGATAATTCACGCGATGCAGGTTCACTTTGCCTGCGATGTTCTCATTGATAGCATTTTCGTAAACAAGCCCGAAAGCGTTTGGCGTGAGGGTTGGTCCCTCGTCGCCGTATGTCTGTGCGAATGTACTCATAATCGGTAGTATCGTTAATAATGTAATAATCAGTTTCTTCATCTTTTTACTCTTTAGGTAGCTTATCATATTCCTCTTTACTCAATATCTCGTCCGTCCACTCCACGGCAGGCTTGTCGGGATTAGTTCCTACAGCCAGGTGAGCGAAACGGGAGTTAGCCGATGCGCCATGCCAGTGCTTCACGCCCGGAGGACATTTTGCCACGTCGCCGGGATGTAGCACTTCCACGGGCTGACCCTCAATCTGATGATAGCCGATGCCGTCAGTCACGATGAGAATCTGACCTCCCGGATGGGTGTGCCATGCATTGATGACACCCGACTCAAACACCACATAGTGCAGTCCTGGCGCACCAGCCGCGTTAGGAGCATCCACGGTGTTTGCCAAGAGGATAGGGCCGTTGAACGTCGGCAACGTCAGCGTAGAATCAGGAGCAGCAAACATCAGACTGTCTATAAGCGTTGGATGGTTGTACTCCTCCAGAGCCAGTTCGTTATAATACTCGTCAGATAACGTATTATCCTCGTCCACTTGTGCCTCTGGTCGCCAAGCCATATCGTAGATGACCACCTGCGAGAACCAGTTGTCCTTAGTTGCTCCGTGCCAATGACGGACACCGGCAGGAATCTGCAGCACGTCGCCCTTGCGGAGCACTTGTGCGGGTTTGCCTTCCTCCTGATAGAGTCCCACGCCGCCTGTCACCAGAACCACCATGCCGCCATGACGGTGCCAACTGCTGTGTGCCCCCGGTGCAAACGTTACCACGTTAGTCTGCGGGAAATTAAACACCGAATCCAGCGCAATCAGGTTCTTCAGATAGGCATCGCCCGTAAAGGCAGGATTCTCTATCTTGTCGCCAATGGGAAACGTCAGCTGCTCCCTCGTCACCACATCTTCCGATGCCGTCTGCTGCTTGTTGCCACACGAGGCCAGCAGCATCATTGCCAATACAAAAAATACGCTCTTTTTCATATTCATCGTGATTTATAAGTTATGCTCCTGCAGCCATTTCTCCACCAAGTCGGCAATCTCGCCGTTGTTCATCTCCTGGAACATGAAGTGGCTGTTGCCCTTGATGCCCTCGTCTGGCAGGTAGATCACCTTCGCGTCACCGCCGTCCTTCACGTACTGGGCAGCAAATTCGCGGCACTGATTCAGCACCATCTTCCAGAAGCCCGTCGACTGGATGTCCTCAGGGCCGTTCTCGATGTAGTCGCCGAAGAGGAACAGCATCGGAGTCTTCGCTGCGAGGAACTTCTGATACTCCTCCGAGCCAATCTGCGGAGCGAAGCCCGGCTCCACGGCCACGATGGCAGCGATGTTCTCTGCATCCGTCTGCCAACCCACGCGACCGCCCTGCGAGTGTGTGACATAAACCGACTTACGGCCCGTCATCTGCTGCACGTCGCTGAGCACTGCCGACAGCGCCTCGCCAAACAGCTTCTCGTCGTAGTTGCCCGTGTTCGGCGTCATCTGGCAGAAGAACTCCTCTAAAGCCTCGCTGCCCTCGGGGAACTGCGAACCCTCGTAGCGCTCAGGAGCCACGCACCCGATGCGGAAATGCGTGTACCAAGCCTGCTCGCCTACCTTGAACTTGCCGTCAGCCACGTCGCCCGGATCGGTCACAATCTCCTCCGTCGCTCCCGCAGCACCGCGTCGCGGCTGGTCAACCAGGAACCCCGAGTATCCCTTCCTGAGGAACAAGTCCGACCATCCCTCGCGGCCGTCCGGCGTCGATTGCCATCCCGTGCGCGTCTGTCCGTAGCCGTGCAGGAACACCACCGGCGTACCATTGCCGCCTGCCGGAATCTGATACAGCGTGTTCGCGTGGTCCACGTGCGTCGTCGTGCCCTTGCGCTCCTGGTCCAGCCAGTTCTGCGTCGCGTCATACTCGCCCGCGATAGGCTCCGTCACCCGTCCGCCCGACGAGAATACGCCCTGCTTCTCAATCACCAATCCGTCCACCTTCTGTGCCTGCTGCTGATTGCAGACCACCAGTGCGAGGGCCATCATCACAGCCACTGCGCCGAAAATCATGTTCTTTCTCATACTCGATATAGTTTTTGATTCTGTGTGCAAAGGTACACATTATTTTTAATAGAGGCGTTACACATTTTGCGGAGATTTTTTCACGTTTTTCGGTTTCTTTTTCAATAAATAGTCACACGGTCACAGCTGTGACCATGTGACCAATAGAACAAATACAAGATGTTGATAAACGCGTAATTGCCTAGATACCAATGGTTTATCGGATATTTGTTTGGATCTCTTACCTTCTGCGGTCACATGGTCACAGCTGTGACCGTGACCGTTTGTTCTGTGGAGACAAATGTACTAAGGCTAAAAAGGGAAAGGATTAAGGCTTGCAGGGGGAGAAACTAAGGGTAAAAGGGACAGAATGCCTATCTTTCTATCGTGCGCCTATACCCAAACGATCATTTGCCTATACTCAAACAGCCATGTGCCTATACCCAAATTCAACCGTGATGTAGAAACCATCTTATTTAATAATCTTTCGACCATTCACAATATTGATGCCTCGTTGCAGCGTATCGCGATGGGTGCCGTTCAGCGAGTAGATTGCTTGGGGCTTTGAGCTGTCAGAAGTGCGGGTCTGACTGATGCGGGTAGTTCCTCGCTGGGTCTGCCAGAAGCGGATGGCATCGTTGATCCAACCTTCGGCGACGGTGCCGGTGCCAAGGCCGAAGCCGTGGGGAAGGCCGTTGTAGGCGTGGAACTCGGTGGGGATGCCGAGAGCGGAGAGCTGGTCGAGGCGGCTCTGCATGGTGCGCCACGAGGCGATGCCGTCGGAGGTGCCGCAGCAGGCGTAGGTAGGGGCATCGTCGGCAGAGACGGAGGTGTAGCCGGTGTACTGCATGATGCAGGCGGCGGCCTGGGGGATGTCGCTGCGACCGGTGGAGTTGCGCATGTGGGAGAGGCGGCTCATGTCGGCTGCCATGCGGGCTCCGGCGCTGCCTCCCCAGAGGCTGTAGCCATCGCGGGCGACGCCCAGCTCTTCGGCGTGGTCGTAGATGTAGGTGAGGGCACGGGCGAGGTCTTCGTCAGATGGCGTCCAGTCGGGGCGGTAGATGAGGGCGAAGGCGTTCAGTCCCTGCTTCGAAATCTCGAGGGCGTGGGGGAACGAGTCGTGCATGGCTCCGACATAGACGTGGCCGCCGCCGGCATTGCAGATGGCAAAAGGAAGCCCCCCTCCTGTCCCCCCTTTGGGGGATGATTGCTGCGCACGGAAGAAGAACAGCCCCGTGTTACGCTTCTCGGGGTCGGCCTGCTTTTCGGCCTCGGTGTAGATGTCGATGAAGACTTCATCGTGGTGGGCCTTAAAGTAGTTCACGATTTCGACGGTCTTGTCGGGGTCGATGCCGTTGTACCACGTCAGGTGCAGGTCTTCGAGCGTGGTGCCGCTCCAATAGCTGGTGTTGGCCGGGAAGATAAGCCGTCCCCAGTCGCCGAAGTCGGGGTCGTTCATCACGTCGGCGATACGGCTCTGGCGGTTGTAATAGTTCGTCATGGGCTCAGCGTTTTTCGGTGGAAAGAAGAACTGCAGGGCGTGGTAGCAGAACTCCCACACGGCATAGAAGTCGTGGCGACCGCCCTCCTTCATGTGGTAGGAAAAATTCTTGGCGTTGAACGTGTCGGTGAGCTTCGCCATAGCCAGCGCCTGATTGTGGCTCTGCGGCAGACGGACATCCTCCGTGCCACAGGCGTACCACACGTAGAAGTCGTTCTTGTACGGTGACTTGTTCACGAGGTCTGCCAGGAACTGCGCCGTCTCGTCGGGGTAATACTGTCCGCCGTACATGCCCTGGCTCCAGTTGTCGCCGCTCATAGGCAGGTACCACTTCGAATAGGGGAAGGCCTGCTCGAAGACGTACCACGTGGTGATGCTGCCCAGCGAGAAACCGCCAATGGCACGGTGCTGGCGCGAGGCAAGGATGCCTGCCTCGGTGGGCGACTCCAAGTAGGTGCTGTAGTGGGTCTCGACGGCGGGGATGAGGTCGTTGACGTACTCCTGCGAAAAGACAGCCGCCTCACGAGTGCTCTCGCCCCAATCCTTCGACTGATTATCCTTGTCCCACGTGGGAGATACGGCGATGAACGGCTTCGTCAGCCCCCGCTGAATCAGGTTGTCGAAGATGTTCACGAGGCTCGTACGGCTGTTTCCGCTTCTTCCTAAGAAGTACTCCTGCGCCACACCCGTCCAGCCGTGCAGCAGGTAGATGATATCGTATTTCTGCGTCGGGTCGTAGCCGTATGGCAGATAGACATACGCCGGCTTTAGTGTCGCAGGCCGGGCGGACGAAGTGTAGTCCTTCGAGTCGTACTCCAGCAGCTCAATCGTCCCCTGTTGCGATGCCGCCTGGAAGAACTCCGACGGCACGGGTGTGGTATATTGAATCTGGAATTCTCCGTTTGTCGGCCCGTCGTCGTCCCCAGCCGCCGTTGCTGCCTCGGCACTGTCCGAGCAGGCCGTGCAACTGACGAGTGATGCCGCCAGCATCAGTAGCGTTGTGAATGGTTTCTTCATATTGTTATTATCCTTCTCGTGTTGGTCTTACAACGATGTCCAAAACATCCACGCTGTCGGGCTGCGACACGGCATAGAGCACGGCACTGGCGATGGCATCGGGCGTGAGGGCGACGTTCTGGTAGAACTGCTCCACCATCGATTTCGTTTCCGACGGCGCTATCGTGTTGAGCAGCTCGGTCTTGATGGCCCCGGGATAGATGACGGTGGTGCGGATGTTGCTCTGCTCCATCACCGACTCCGTGCGGAACGAGTCGAGCATGGTGCGCACAAAGTGCTTCGTACCGCAATAGACGGCATTGCCGGGGACGGATTTCGTGCCTGCCACTGACGAGGTGACGATAATCAGACCGCCCCGCTGCGCCGTGAACTCAGGCAGCACGGCAGCCATCGAGAAGAGCACGCCCTTGATGTTGATATCGACCATCGACAGCCAGTCCTGCACCTTTAGCTCCGACATGTTGCCCGCAGGCATCACGCCCGCATTGGCAAACAGTACGTCGATGCGCCCGAAGCGTTCCTTGGCCAGTGCCACCAGCTGCAGCATGTCCTCCTGGCGCGACACGTCCGACTTCAAATAGGCAACATTGTCTGTGCCAATCTCCTCTGCCAGCGCCTTCAGCCTTTCCTCACGGCGGGCACTCAGTACGACCTTGGCTCCGTTCTGAGCCAGCACGCGGGCCGTCTCCTCGCCGATACCCGACGATGCGCCCGTGATAATCACTACTTTTCCTCCTACGTTTTGCATAACTTTATTCATTTAATAATCATCTTTCTTCCGTTCTTTATCACGATGCCCTTGTAGCCCTCCGGCACTTGCTGGCCTTGCAGGTTGAATGCGGGGAAGGGCCTCGTGTTGCCGACGGTGATGTTCCTCACGCCGGTTGGGTCTTTGTACAGACCGATGCGCTGGAGCCAAGTGGTGACAGACGATGCGTTCTGCGCCACCTGCTCGCCAGAGATCGCCAAGCCATCGGTCGATACGTTGGCATCGGGTTCTACTTCCTTCACACGCGAGGGATTGCTGTTCAGTCCGCTACCTGCATGGGTCGTGAAGATGTACACGTTCTTGCCGCTCAAATCCACATTGTCGAAGAACGAATACATCGGCATAGGCATCGTGAACCACCACACGGGCATGCCGATGATGATGTTCTCGAACTGGCTCAGGTCGTGCGTCGAGGTCAGCGCTGGGTGGATGTTGTTGTCGCGCTCTTCTCGTGCCTGATTCGCCATGTCGTTGTACTCCACGGGATAGTGGTCGTCGGCTATCGTGATGCGCTGCACGTCGGCACCCGTCTGCTCCTGCACCAGCGTGGCAATGTACTGCGTCGCGCCCAGCGTCTTTCCCTTGTATGTCGCCGTTGGCGTGGCTCCTGTGGTGGCATCTACACCGTCGGGCACGGTTTTCGAGAAATACACGATGACCGTCTTGCCCTCCTGCGGTGCTACTGTGGGGTCATCACTTGCCTGCGCATTATATGCGGTCATGCTTACTACTGCGGTCAACAGCATCGCGGCTGTCAGTGTGAGAACTTTCTTCATAATTCTTTGCTCTTTAGTTTGACGGTGCAAAGGTACAGCAAAATCCCCGAACCTGCGTTACACAAAATTCGGGGATTTTTTCACGTTTTTCGGTTTCTGACGAAAACAGCTGTACTTACCTATATATATTTACAACTATTGGTATTTCTTGCCTGATCCCCAAGCCTGTCCGACGCTGTCACCAAGGGCACGGTAGCACATGCCTGCGGCATCAAAGACGATGGGTTTGAGTTTGGTAAGGTCAACCTTGCCGTCCGTCAAGATGCTCTCGTCGGCACTCTGGTTCACTACTTCGCCAATCAGCATGCCGTCCTCGAAACTCACCACGCGGCACTCCAACGTAAGTGGATATTCGTTGATGATGGGAGCATCGACATTGGGGCTGGGCGTGACGGTGAAACCGACCTTGGCCACCTTTTCAGGCACATCATTGCCGCTCACAAGACCGAAATAGTCGGACTGAGCCACAGTGCGCTCATCAGCAAAACTGACGGTGAAGGCACCTGTCTCGGCCAGATTGTCGGTCGTCTTGTGCTTGCTCAGGCTGATGACGATCTTGGTGTAATCCAACTGTCCTGCCCATGCAGCCATCATCACGTCGGGATTGTGATCTTTGTCCCAAGTGGCAATCATCACACAGGGTTGTGGAGTGGTTATCAGCGCATGACTTGAACCGAAATTCTTGCGGCCTTCCACAGCCTGTGGTTTCTCTTTCTTCTCCGTATTTTCATTTACGTTTTGATTGTTCTGGCTGCTGTTTGATGTACAGGCCGCCAAGACCAGCAGCATGGCTGCCATTGTTGCAAATATCTTTCTCATATTATCTTTAATTTAATCGTCAATTTTGATTTTCAATCGAAGTTGACTGCGCTCGGCAGAGCTGATGCAAGCATCGCTTTGCTCTCGCTAATCGTCAATTTTCCAGTTTAACATGAATTGTTCGGCCTGCTTGTAGTCCATGTTGAAGAAGCGTTGCTCCTTGTTCAGGTTGCGGATGGCCAGCATGTCGCGGTCGGAGAGGGCGAAGTCGAAGATCTGCGCGTTCTCCATGATGTGCTGCGGGTTACGAGAGCCTGGGATAACGGAGAAACCTTCCTGCAAGTGCCAGCGGAGGATGACCTGTGCAGGCGACTTCTTCAGGCGCTGGGCAATCTCGACGATGACGGGGTCTTTCAGTAGCGCACCCTGACTCATCTGTCCGCCAAGCGGGAACCAGCATTCCACCTGTATGCCATACTCTGCGGCCTTCTTGCGGATGTCAAGCCGCTGGGCGTATGGGTGGCACTCTATCTGCAGGCTGGCGGGCTTGATCTCACAGTTCTCCATGATGCGGGTGAACACGGAGTCATTGGCATCGAAATTAGAGATACCCAAGGCACGAACCTTTCCTTCACGAACGGCTTTCTCCATATCCTTCCAAGCGCCTACGAAGTCACCCATCGGCTGATGCACATAGAGCAGGTCGATATAGTCGGTCTGCAAGCGCTCCAGCATCTTGTCGATGGCTTCGGCACTCTTGCCCTCACCATACTCGCTAGGCCAGAGCTTACTGGTAATCCAGAGATCCTGACGGGGAATGCCGCTCTCTTTGACAGCCTCGCCCACACCGCGCTCATCCTGATAGGCGTGAGCAGTATCGATGTGGCGATAACCCATGCGCAGAGCAGTAAGCACGCTCTCCTTGGCCTGTTCATTGGTCATCTGATAGGTGCCGATACCGAACTGCGGCATACGGATGCCATTGTTAAGCGACAGTGCTGGCTCAAAACGAGGATCGGGTTCTGCCAACTTGGTGAAAATGAGTGACGAGAGTTTCCAATCCTTGCTCTTCTGGCGGATATACACCTCACTTACCATGAAGGGGAAACGCACCTGATGGCCACCCACCTCTGAGGTCAGATGGATGTTGCTATATACTGTAGCCACGTTCTTATCCGTAAACTTCACCTCCTGCGAATGGATATCGGCATGCTTGTACCAGATCATACCGCCACGGATGATGTCCACCTCCTGCTTGGCTCCCCACGAGCCGCCCATGTGGACGAACTGTGATTCGGGCAGGAACAACTCGGCCAACTTGTCGGCGTTCTTCTCCGACATCCAGGCCCACTTCTGATTTGAGAGGTCGATTAACACCTGCTCTTCTTTTGTAAACTGACTTTGTGCAAATGCCGTCACGCTGGAGACGATAAGCATTGCTAAGACTAATACCTTTTTCATAATTATCTAATAATCTTTTTGCCGTTAATAATATTGATTCCTTTTTGCAGCGTGTCGCGTCGTGTCCCGTTGAGCGTGTAGATCGCGGCATGCTTGGAGCTGTCGGCTCTGGTGAAGCGGATAGCTGTCGTGCCCTGACGAAACAGACCGCCGACCTTGCGGAGCATCATCGGGGTGCAGGCACTCCAGAACTTCCAGTCGTGACCTCCGCTGCGCTCGATGTGCTCGTGGGCGATGCCGAGTTGTGTGAGCTGTGCGGAGAACTCGCGGTTGTCATAGGTGAAGTAGTCTCGGTCGCCACACTCCAGCGTGATGCCAGGCAGCACGGAGGGCTGATAGTTGGTGACGATACTGCCCATGCCTGTTAGTCCGGATTCACCGATGACCGAACTTATGGCATAGACGTAGCTGAACAGCTCGTGGTGCACAACGCCGTAGCGCAAGGCTCCGTAGCCGCCCATCGAGAAGCCGCCGATGGCCCGCGACTGTCGCTCCCGACGGATGCTGTAGCGGGTTTCGATGTAAGGCATCAGTTCCTTGAAGAAGTACTGTTCGTAGTCGAGGCCGTTGCCGTTCCAATTGTCAATGTACCTCCACGTCTGACCGTCGGGAGTTAGGATGATCATCTCGGGCACTTCGCCCGAGGCTATCATCGCGTCAGCATCGTCGGCCATATCGTCGTACACCCACCACTCGTTCTGGTCGCCGCCCCAGCCGTGCAGCAGGTAGAGCACAGGGTACTGCTTCGAATCCGTATAACCGGCCGGCAGATAGATAGAGTAGAGCATGTCGCGGCGCAGAATTTCGCTGTGGATGGTCTGGTTGCGTAGTACCGTGCCCTTTGAGCCGTCCGTCAAGCCCTGCGCCACTACCTCCTGATCGTCCGAACAGGCCGTCAGGAGGAGTGAGAGGCAAAGCAGTATCTTGGGGAATCTGATATTCATCACTGTCTTAATGTATCCGTATTAGAATCCTATTTCGCCGAGCCACTTGTCAATCTTGGCCATCTTCGATTCCATGCCCTGGCCACCCAGTTCCTTGGTGACGATGCAGATGCCGTCGCGGTGGTCGCTGTCGGGTGTGGACTTCACGATGTCCTTCAGCGTCTGTGAAGGGCCGCTGTAGGCTGTGCAGAAGGGGATGACGGTCTTGCCCTTCAAATCGTACTGCTCCATGAACGTGTAGATGGCCATCGGACCGGTGTACCACCACACGGGAGCACCGATGAACACCACGTCGTACTGCTCCATGTTTTCCACCTTGCCCATGATGGCGGGGCGGGCATTGGCCTCTTTCTCGGTCTTGGCCACCTCGGTGCAGGGCTGATACTCCGTGGGATACGCCTTTTCGGTGATGATTTCAAACTCGTCGGCTCCCACCTTCTTGGCGATGTACTGAGCCGCATATTTGGTGTTGCCGCTCCACGAGAAGTAGGCCACCAGAACTTTTTTACCTTTTAAACTCATGACTTCTTGTTTTGTTTCTGTTTGACTTGTTTCGTTACTCACTTGTTTTGCCTTTGCCGTGCAGGCACTGAGTCCGACGGCGGTCAGCAGCATGGCTGCCATTGTTGCGAATAGTTTCTTCATTTCAGATTCTCCTTAAAAAATGTCTCAATCTTCTCGTAAGGAATCACGCCTGCTTTCTCGTCATACAAGTCGCAGTGGGCAGCACCGGGGATGATGTAGAGTTCCTTATTACCGACAGCGGTGGTGCCATTGGGCTTCTTGCCAGTCATTTTTTCGAAAGCCATCTCTGCGAAGTAGCGGCTGTGGGCCTTCTCTCCGTGAATCATCAGTACGGCACTGCGAATCTCATTGACATATTGCAGCAGACGGGTGTTCTGAAGCGATGTGCCTGTTTGGGTAATCCAGCCACCATTAGAGCCAATGGAACGGGGATGATAGCCGCGTGGCGTCTCGTAGAAGTCGATGTAGTCCTTCAGGAATTGGGGTGCATCAGCAGGAGCCTCTTTGGGGAATCCTTCGGTACGGGCATATGTGCCGCTCTGAGCATCGGCGGTGCGTTGGTCAGAGAGAGCCTTACGCTTGGCATAGCGGGCAGCCTCATTGTCGTTCTGGTCGAAGTAGTCGTTAGCATAGACCTGCGTCATGTTGTACATCGTGACGATGAGCGTGGCCTTGATGCGGGTGTCGATTTGGGCTGTGTTCAGCGCAAAACCGCCCCAACCACAGATGCCGATGATACCAATGCACGCGGTATCGACATCCTCACGTGTTGTCAGGTAGTCGATGGCGGCTTGGAAATCTTCAACGTTCAGGTCGGGAGAGTTAACGCCACGGGGTTCGCCACCGCTCTCGCCCATGAACGATGGGTCGGCAGCAACGGCAACATATCCACGCTCGGCCATACGCATTGCATAGAGGCCGGACACCTGCTCCTTCACAGTACCGAAAGGACCGCCAACAGCGATGGCAGGTAATTTCTTGCCATCAGCAGCCTTTGGCGTATATACATCGGCAGCCAGCGTGATGCCGAAATGATTCTTAAAGGTCACCTTCTGGTGATTCACCTTGTCGCTCAGCGGGAATACCTTGTCCCACTCCTGAGTCAATTGCAATTCCTGTTTCATATCGTTTTCTTCTGATTTATTATTCTTCTGATTGCAGCCTGTCAGGACTGTCAGTCCCAGCACAGCGGCGATAGCTAAAATGGATTTCTTCATTTTCATTTCTCCTTAATTATTATTATCTTGGGGGCAACAGTGACATGAACCACTTCACGATTTCAGGGTCATGGTGAGAGGGCATGATGAGGGGATTGCCCGTGTCGAGCTTGGCGAGTTCAGCCTTATCGTCGGCAGAGAGTTCGAAGTCGAAGAGGTCGAGGTTCTGCGCCATGCGCTCCTTCTTGCTCGACTTGGGGATGACGATGATGCCCAGTTCCATCAAATAGCGTAGAGCTACCTGTGGGCCCGTCTTGCCATACTTCTCACCAATCTTGATCAGCGTCTCGTTGGTGAAGAAGCCATTCTTACCCTCGGCCAGCGGTCCCCATGCCATGTGAGCCACACCCAGCTCATCCATATACTTACGGGCGACAGCCTGCTGATGGAATACGTGCGTTTCCACCTGGTTCACCATCGGACGAATCTCTACGTTGGCACAGAGGTCGATGAGGTGGTCGGGATAGAAGTTGCTCACGCCGATGGCACGCAGTTTGCCCTCACGATAAGCTTCTTCCAATGCTTGCCAGGCACCGTAGTAATCGCAGAATGGTTGGTGCAGCAGCATCAGGTCGAGGTAGTCGGTCTGCAACTTGCGCAAAGACTCGTCAATGCTCTCCTTAGCTTTCAGATAGCCATAGTTTGTCATCCAGATCTTGCTCACCAGGAAGATGTCCTCGCGAGGGATGCCGCTCTTCTTGATGGCATTACCCACGCCCTCCTCGTTCTGATAGGCCTGTGCTGTATCAATCATGCGATAGCCTACGCTCAGCGCATCAGCAACACAACGTTCACACTCTTCAGGACTTACCTGAAACACTCCGTAACCTAGGATTGGCATCTCAACACCGTTCCAAAATTTAATTGTTTTCTCCATAATTCTACTTGTTTCAATTTTCTGGGTGCAAAATTACAGCAAAATCCCCGAACTTGCGTTACACAAAATTCGGGGATTTTTTCACGTTTTTCTGTTTTGTATAGAAATCAATACGTTGATGCCCGCTGTTCAACGAACAGCCATCGGTCATCTTTCTTGACGAGTGATGACTTGATCTGAAGTCGCCATGTGTGACGGCCACCACCATAGACGGCGGCATTCACACGGCTACGACCAGTCATTGTCGCCTTATCACCATTGACCTCGATGATGATCTCATCATCCTCAACGGAATAGTAGTTTAGCGTACCGTCTTTGATGGCGCGCAGGTATTCATGCTTTGGCTGACGGGTGCCTGTCATGTGGATCAGCACGGAGTTCTCGTCAAGTAAAGTGCCAAGCGTTTCGATGTCCTTGGCTATCATCGCCCGGTACATCTGCTTGTAGAGGGCTTCTATCTGCTGTTTATCGTCCATCTTTTTATCTGATAAAGTTCGTTGCAATACGTGTGGGTTCTGTCTCTGGCAGTCCGGCTGCCTCGCGTTCACGGGCAATAGCACGGATAAGGAAAGCCATGTTGCGACCCAGAACGCGCATAGTCTGTAGTCCTTCTTCATCTTTCATCACTTCATTAGAGGAGTTACCATGCACTATGTTCCAGTAACGGCTGGAAGCAATAGGCATCTCTCCGTGGAGAAAATATTTATTGAGCTGGTCGAACGTGGCAGTGGTGCCCGCACGACGGGCAGACACGACAGCAGCGCCCACCTTCATGCGCTTCACTTCGGCTGGCAGTGAAAAGAACAGTCGGTTCAGGAAACTTGTCATTGTCCCACTAACAGCACCGAAATATACGGGTGATCCAATGACGATGCCGTCGGCCTCCTTGAACTTTTCGGCCACTTCATTCACCATGTCTTTGTCAAAGACACACTTGCGCAACTCCTTACATTTATAGCAGGAGATACACCCACGAATGTCCTTATGACCCACATGGATGATTTCCGTCTCAATACCGTTCTGTTCCAGCGTATCTGCCACCACGCCAAGGGCTGTAGCCGTACAACCCTTGACATGTGGACTTCCGTTTATCAATAATATTTTACTCATCTGTTTCTCATTGTTTCGTTATCTTTGAACCTCCGAACACCTCCGACATCGGGATGCACCGTAGGGTCGTGTCAATCTCTGCAAACTCCTCGTCTGTAAGCATGACCTCCGATGCCTGGGCATTCTCGCGCAGACGGCTTTCCTTTCGTGTGCCGGGGATGGGAACGATGTAAGGACGCTTGCGCAGCATCCATGCCAGCGAAACCTGTGCGGGAGTGGCATCCTTCTCTTCGGCAAAGCGGCGTATGAGTGCCAGCAACTCTGCATTGGCATCATAGTCGCGGAACTGCGGCATCGCTGCGCGATAGTCGGTGGTCGCGTCAAACTTGGTTCCCTTTGCCACCGTGTCTGTCAGAAATCCGTTGGCCAGCGGCGAGAAAGCCACAAAGCCGATGTTCAGCTCTTCAAGTACAGGGAATAGGCTCTCATGCCAGCGGGCCATCATCGAGTAGCGGTTCTCTATGGCCGTCAGTGGACAGACGCTATGCGCCCGTCGGATCATATCCACTGATGCCTCCGACAGTCCCCAATGCAGCACCTTCCCCTCAAGTATCAGGTCGGCAATGGTTCCTGCCACATCCTCTACGGGAACGTCAGGGTCTAGCCGATGCTGATAATAGAGGTCGATGCGGTCGGTCTTCAGCCTTCGGAGCGAGCCTTCCACGCTTCTGCGGATGGTCTCAGGACGGGAATCTGGGATGAGAGGATAAGGAACGGGCTTAGTAGTGTCGAACGACAAGCCGAACTTCGTGGCAAGCACTATCTGGTTACGATACGGACGCAGTGCCGCCCCCAGCAAACGCTCGTTGTGGTGAGGGTCATCGCTGGAGCCATAGACCTCGGCGGTGTCGAAGAAGGTGTAGCCCATCGCCACTGCCCTCGACAATAGTTCTGTCATCTCCCGCTCGTCGGCAGCAGGCCCGTATGCATGGCTCATGCCCATACAGCCCAGCCCGATGGCAGACACATCAAGATTGCCTAACTTACGATATTTCATTTGTTATGGCAGTTTATCGTAAACTTCATCCTTGACAGGCTCCAGCCACTCATTTGATGCTCCTTCTTCCACTTTTGTCATGTAGGTAAGGTGTTGCATCCATGAATCCTTGGCTGCTCCGTGCCAATGCTTGGCTTCTGCAGGAATGGCTACAACCACACCCGGGCGCAGTTCCACAGGCTCCTTGCCTTCCTCAACATACCAGCCACGGCCAGCAACACAAATAAGTACCTGCACCGATTTGTGGTGAATATGCCAGTTATTACGGCATCGTGGTTCAAAGGTCACATTTACCGGACCGCCGTTCTGCGCATCAAGCGGAGCCAGATAACTGTTTCCAATGAAATACTTGGCATAGGCGGTATTCAACTCGCCCTTTGGCCAAACATTGAAATCTACTTCCTGTATCATATTGTCTTTCTTTATTTCTTGTGCACCACCCCCAATACAGAGCATCAAGGCAAGTGCTGTTAGGATGGTTCTCATCTGATGAAAAATTTCTTGTTGTCTTGGATATAGATACCGCTCAGGCCATTGGTGGGCTGACCATTCAGAGCATACTTTCTGCCGCTGTTGGCCGTCCGAGTACGAATGGACTGGATAGCGGTGGACTGCTTGTCTACGCCAAGTTTTTTCAGCCAGCTCTCCACGGTGGTCTTCGATGCAGCGTCGCGGATGCTTTCTCCGCTGATACCGAGCGACTTGAGGATGGTGGCATTGGGGAAATACTCCTGGATGAGCGTCTTGTAGCTGCCCACGCCACTGCCGCCGTGAGTGCCGAAGGGGATAATGGTTTTGCCGTCAAGTTCTGGATGAGCTTCGAAGAACGTGCGGAAAATCATTGGAGGACGAGCCCACCAGATAGGTCCACCGATGAAGATGGTCTGGTAGTCTGCAAGGTTAGTGATATCGGTTTTGATGGCCGGTCGAGCGTTGTTGTTGAACTCCGCAGTGGCCACTGTCTTCGTGTCCTCGTACCCTTGCGGATACGCCACTTCCGGCACAATCTCAAACACATCGACATCGGCCAACTCCTTGATGTAGTCCACCATGATAGCCGTGTTGCCGCGCTCAACGACACCCACCTGCCAGTTCTCCCCAGCCCGCGAGAAATAGACAACGAGCATCTTTCCCTTGGTCGTTCCTTCACCATCGCCTCCAGTCTGTTCCGTGGCTCCTGTCATGCCATCGACCTCCGGGTCGTTGCTGCCGCAGGCCAATGCTACCATGAAGGCACAGAGGGCAAGTGTAATAGTCAGTAATTTCTTCATATTAATGCGTAGCCTTCAGATATTGTAAATCACCATACCAGTAGCTGGCGGTACAGCCACCGTCGATAAGCAGGTCGGCACCACTGATGAAACGACCACGAGAGGACATGAGGAACTCTGCCAGGTCGCCCACCTCGTCAGGCGTTCCGGCACGACGCGCAGGCATGCCTTCAATCATCTTCAGATAGCCGTCCTTGCGAGGACCATGCAGCTCGTCATTGGCCAGCGGCGTGATGATGATGCCTGGCGAGATCGAGTTGATAGTAGCACCGCGACGGCCCCAACGGGTAGCCTCGTACATCACACGGAGCACGTTGCAGCGCTTCGAGTACTGGTAGGCCTTGAGTGTGTCGTCGATGGCCTTCAGGAACGGCAGTTCCAGCAGTTCATCAACAGGTGTCGTGGCCAGAGCCTCGTTCTGATCCTGCGGCAACGCGGGCAGACGATGACCGCTCTGCGATGAGATGATCACGCCGCTTCCGCCCTCGGCAATCACCTTGCCGAACTCCTCCAGCAGTACACTTGTGCCATAGAGATCCACACGCAGAATCTCATCCACGGGAGCCTGCGAGGGTGACACGCCGGCGGCATTCACTACGTTTGTCACCTCGCCTTTTGAGGTGGCAAACTCCACCAATTTCAGGATATCCTCCTTCGAACCGAGGTCGCATTTGATGGTCGAACACTCAAAGCCAGCATTCTCCAATGTATTGGCTGTACGCTCTGCGTTTTCAAGGCTGTAGTCAGCCAACACCACATGCTTCCCAGCCGATACTCTCCTGATAATGGCCTGGCCAATGCTGCCAGCACCTACCAATACAGATACTTGTTTAGCCATAGTCTTTCCTGTTTATAAACACATTCTATAGATTTTCTCCACATCCGCAGGGGTCAGGTCGGTGAATCCGTGCAGCACACCCTCCGGGCCACAGGCCTTCTTGGCCATCAGCGCGAAGTTCTTGTCGTCGATGCCGAGGTCAGAGAGGCGGCTCTTCAGGCCGAGCGTCTCGAAGAAGAAGGTTTCGAGGGCGTCGATGGCAGCATTGGCTCCCTCCATCATGGTGAGACCGAGGTCAACACCCATCACGTTGATGCCGAAGCGGTGGATAGCGGGTGCTGTCTCCTCGTTGAGGATATAGCGCAGCCAACGTGGGGTTAGGATAGCCAGTCCGTGTCCGTGGGTGATGTCGTAGAATGCCGACAGTTCATGCTCCATGGAGTGGCAGACGGTGGCCTGAAAATAGCCATCATAGAGGAAGCTGTTGAGTGCCCACGACGAAGCCCACATCAGGTTGGCACGTGCCTCGTAGTCGTCACCTTTCTCAACGGCGACAGGAGCATACTTGACCACCGTGCGCAGCACCTCCTCCTGAATGCGCAGCAGCATGTCCATCGACTGATTCTTGCTGAAATAGGCCACGTCGAAGATGTGCGACATGATGTCTGCGCTGCCGCTGGCCGTCTGATAAGGACTCACCGTAAAGGTGTTGGTGGGGTCGAGGAACGATACGTCGGGATTGTTGTCAGGGGCGAAATAGCCGTATTTCTCGTTGGTGTCAACATTGCTGATGACGCAGCCACCATCCATCTCGGAACCGGTAGCGGCCAGTGTCAGGACGGTGATAATGGGAAGCGTCTCTGTGACCGTGGCTTTGTGGGTCACCAGGTCCCACACGTCGTCGCCCTCATACTTGGCAGCAGCTGCAATACCCTTCGTGGCATCAATCGTAGAGCCGCCGCCGACAGCCAGCAGCACGTCGATGCCTTCCAGCTTGCAGATGGCTGCACCCTTATTAACCGTCGTATGACGCGGATTCGGTTCCACGCCTGGCAGTTCGAATACGGTGGCACCGCCCTTCTGGAGTTCGGTCATGATCTTGTCGTACAGGCCAATCTTCTTGATGCTGCCGCCACCATAGACCATCAGCACTCGCTTTCCAAACCGTGCCACTTCCTCGTGCAGGTGACACATCTGATCCTTGCCAAAATAGATTTTGGTCTTATTCTCAAATACGAAGTCTCTCATTTCTATATTATTTAGTAGTTTGTTTTACATTGCTAATTCTGCTATTTCTCTTGCCTCGCGGTCGGCATTGGCAGCCTCGGCACCATGGATGGGAGTGCCCTCCTCGACGTTGGCCGTAGGACAGAGCTTCTTGATGAAACGGACACTCGAACCCATACCGCTGCCCTCGTTGGTACAGAAGGGAATGATAGTCTTGCCCGTGAAGTCATACGACTCCAGGAACGTGTAGCACACCATCGGCATTGTGCCCCACCAGTTGGGATAGCCCAGGATGATGGTATCGTACTCGTCTATCGACTCCAGCGCATTCTTCACCTCTGGGCGCACCTGGTCGTGCAGTTCCTGCTTGGCTTCCTCGATGCAGGTCATGTAGTCCTTGCTGTACTCGTAGGTAGTGTCAATCTGGAATACATCGGCATCGGGCAGCAGGGCTTTGATCTTACCAGCCACCACCTCGGTGTTACCCAGCTTCAGGTTCTTGATACTTCCGTTTACATAGTTCTCTCCGCGACGAGAGTAATACGCAATCAATACTTTCTTTGCCATAGTTCTTATACCTTATTATTAATTTACTGGTGCAAAGGTACGACAATCCCCCGAAACTGCTGTTACACAATTTGCGGGGGATTTTACCAAATTTTCCGAATCGTATTATTCAACCTCGATTCTTATCGAAATAGTGCCTTTGGATTGCTTCAAAAGCGATGCTACGTCCTCTTCAAAGTCACCCAACTTCACCAGCTGGTAGGGTGAAACGTTCACATCCTCAAACAGAAGGGAAAGACAATTCCACCCGCCGAAGTACATCAACTCATTCTTATGTGCATCGGATGTCTTCTTGCTTTTACCGTCGCTGGCAGACTTGGGCAGGCGAGCATAGTACTCGTGGTTGCCACTGCGGCTGAACTCCATCTTCATCGGGCACACGGCAGCAATCTGTCCGACCAACGGATCATCGCAGGTCTGCACATGGAATGTCTGTCCGCTAATTGTCACCTTCAGTCTCATCGTCTTCACTTTAGAAACTTGTGCCGATACCACAGTTACACACAGCAGCACCAGCACAAGACCAAACAATCTCTTCACCTTGTTTTATGCCATCTGAGGGAATGCACTCCACTCGAAATACTGCTCGCGCTCGGCAATCCACCAGCGACCGTCAATCTTCACGTACTTGTCGAAATAGCGCACAGCGTGAACTGTCAGCTTGTCCTTGCCGTCCTCCTCTGTTACCAGCGTAGCCAGGGCGTAGCAGGTACCTGTGGCGTGGGTCTCGTCAACGAAATCGACGTTCTGCTGGCCGTTCATGTGGAACGATACCTTGGCAGCACCGAATGCCTTGTACTGGCGAATCATGTCCTGTACGTCGGTAGCTGTCATGCCCAGCTTGCCGCCGAAATAGACGTTCAGCTTGATGTCTGGACGGAAAATCTCAACGTAGCAGTTCTGGTTGTTCTTGTCACTCTCTGTTGCGTAGAAGTCTACTAATGCCTTCAACTCCATGCGGTCTTGCATTCTGAAATTCATAATCGTTGCTGTTTATAAGTTATAAATTTGAAATCATCTTCTTTGCCCAGTCGGACACTTTCTTCTCGGATGAACGGGCCTGTGAGCCACGGATAGCCAGAGCCTCGGTAACGGTAGCCCCCTTGCACAACTCGCGCAATTCGGACACGGTATTCAGCAGTCCGCTGCCCTCGCTCGTAGAGAACGGGATAATCGTCTTGCCCGTCAGGTTGTAGTGCTCCAGGAAGGTGTTGATGATGGGAGGATAGGTTCCCCACCAGATGGGATAGCCCACAAAAATCACGTCATAGTCCTCCAGGTTGCTGAGCCATTGCTTCGGCTGAGCCTTCTCACCGCTCTGCATCTCCACCTTTGCCTCCTCAATCATCTTGAAATGGTCCTTGGAATAAACCTTCGTTGTCTCAATCTCGAAGAGGTCTCCGCCAACGGCTTTCTGTATGAATTCGGCACATACGTTTGTATTGCCCTTAGTCAGGTTCTCGATGCGTCCGCCAGCCATATAGGTCTCGCCCTTCATCGAGAAGAACACGGTCAAAATCTTCTTCTCCATATTGCTATTACTTGTTTGATTATCGTTCTGTTTAGCCTGTCCGCATGCCGTCGTAACGAGTGACAGCAGCATCAGCAGCATTGAATATAATTTCCTTCTCATAACCTTTGTTTTAGTTTGACGGTGCAAAGGTACGACAATCCCCCGAAACTGTTGTTACACAATTTGCGGGGGATTTTACCAAATTTTCCGAAAATCGCGATTTAGCGAGTGCCAAGTGAGTTTTTGACTCACAATTGGCCGAGCGTGAGCGATTTCGAGCAAAGCTCAATCGTACTTTTTACTCCCTAAAATCACTGGGTTTTGCACCCAGATTGGTCTGCACATAGCGGCTGAAATGCGAAAGCGACGAGAAGCCGAACATATCGCTAATGTCAGTAAACGACAGGTTGCGGTTACGCAGCAGACGGCTGATGTCGAGCGAGGCATAGCGGGTAATCCAGAATGCTGCGGGCAGTCCGCTGACCTTCTTAGACACCTCAGAGAGATACTTCGTGGTGACGCAGAGCTGGTCGGCATAATAGCTGATGTCGCGGTTCTTGCGGAAGTTGCCACGTTCCAGCATCTCAATGAACTGTTCCATCAGCTGGTGCTGTTGGCTGCTGATTTTGTCGGTTCCATAAAGTTGGGCGTGAAAGTCGAAGAAGTCGATAATCATGCATTCGATGGAATTCATCAGGGCATCATGACGGAAACGATGGTCAGTTTGAGCCACTCGCCGAATGACAGCATCGAAGTTATGCTTGCAAACCTCCTGTTGTTCAGGAGTGAGCTTCATGATGGGATTCTGGAATAACGAGAGCTGCCCGCGCATACCATAATTACTCTGTGGAGTAGAGAGTTCGATAAACTGTTGTGTCACGTAGATCACATCCACCTTGAAATCCTCACTCTCCTGCAGATTCTTCACCAAGTCGCCTCGGCGGGGAATAATCATGCAGTCACCAGCCTCGAAACGGAACGACTGTTCGTTACGCTCGAAAGTACAATACCCATCATAGCAATAGGCATGGCAGAGATAATCGGCAAATGCCGTATCTCCTATTCGTGCGAGCGTGTGATCTATAATAATATGTTGAATAGTATCCATTGTTTTCTCTTACAATCTTATAACTACGTGCGGAAAGAACTGGGCTTCTGGCCTAAATTGTTCTGTATGAAACGAGAGAAATGGCTTTGGGAAGAGAAATCGTACATGTAGGCGATATCAGTCAGCGACAAGCTCTTGTCCTTCAGCAGATGCACCAGGTCGATGGCTGCGTAACGGTTAATCCACGAGTTGGCAGAGAAACCGCTCACTTTCTTGCAAATCTCGGAGAGGTACTTTGGCGTAACGCAAAGTTTGTCGGCATAGTAGGCTACCTCACGGTTCTTGCGATAGTCGCCATTCTCTAACAGCGCCACAAAACGCCGCATCACCTGTGCCGCCTGCGTCGAGATTTCTGCATCGCCCTCTATCCTTGCATGACATTCGTAGAAGTCGATAAACAACTGTTGTAGGGCCGCCATCATCTCGTCACCGTGGAAGAAACGGTGTGGGTGTTCCATGCGATAGAAGACGTTCTCGAAACCGCGACGGCAAATCTCGCGCTCCTCATCCGTCATTCGCATGATGGGGTTGATGTAGAGCGACAGTCCTCCACGCGTACCATAATTACTATGTGGCGTACACGCCTGCAGAAAACTCTCCTCGACATAGATGACTTTCACCTTGAAATCGTCCGAAGGCACAACCCGCGACACCAACCTGTTGGCAATGATAATCATGCAGCCACCCGCGCTCAGCGTGAATGTCTGCCCGTTGAACGTCACTTCGCACTGGCCCGCCTCGCAATAGGCGTGCGTGAAATGAATCGCCAGCTCTGGATCTAACATCCTGTCGAGCTTGTCGTCAATGATTACGCTATTCTCTGGTAGTTCCATATCTGCCGCGAAGATACAAATAAATCTCCCGTATTGTAGTGAAACGGGAGTTTTTTTATGATTATTTGTGAGATTTGAACCGCTCGCCGACGAATCCGTCGCCGACTCATCATCGTGATGAGCAATTCTATAAACTCCTGCGTCTGCCACAATGCCAAACGCAGGAGTATTCTATTGATATAAATGCTAAGACATGAAGTGTCAGTATGCAATCCCGGCATTACATTTTGCGCCCGTGCCCGTGTCTATTATGTGAAAAATGCGTTTTTTTATTGCTCAAAGATAAATTTTTGTTCACGAACACCGTCGGGCGAGCCTTGTAGAAATGGCCTCTGTCGTAGTGAGCATAGATGTTGAACGTCCAGGCTCCGTTGTGCCAGCTCAACGGACGATAGAAGTGGGTCAAAGCCATGTACTTGTCGTACTGCCAGCTGTTCAGCACGAAGCGGAGGTCTGCGTTGCGGCGATCCCACCAGAT
>JAFPWS010000055.1 GCA_017412705.1 Prevotella sp. | reverse complement strand
TGACCTGCAGTATCTTAAAGATGTGCAGTGGGAGTACAGCGACTGCATGATACTTGGAGACAAGGGCTACCTGAGTGCTCCCATACAGTTGGATTTGTTTGAAACCGCAAACATTACACTTGATGTCCCATACAGGCTGAACCAGAAAAACTGGACTCCACCGACATGGGCATACAAACGCTTCAGAAAGAGAATCGAGACCGTCTTTTCTCAACTGAATGACCACCTCATGATGATACGCAACTATGCCAAGAAGCCAAGCGGCCTCTTTGCCAGAATGGAAGCAAAGGTGGCTGCCTTCACCGTGTTGCAGTATATCAATCTTCTCAATCATAAGCCTATAGGGCAAGTTAAGTATGCATTATTTTAATTCATCCAACAGGTTCTTGTTGTTTTTCCTATAAAACGTCATTTTGTCTATTAACTTGCTTGTTATCAAAACATTAACACATGACGTTATGTGTTGCAAAACGTCATGTTAACGTCATGTTACAAGGCGAATGGTGGCTAATCAGCTAAGTAAACCACTGTATTTCAACCGACTAACGAGTTGTTCCCCTTATTTCTATGAGTAGTTCCCTACGGGGGAACTATCAGTTTCCATTGGGGGAACTGGCAGTTACCCCGTAGGGAACTATTCATTAACATGGTTCTTATGATGTCAAAGGTAATGGCTGAAGAGCTGTTCGAAACTGCTGAAAAGCCGATTAGATAGCAAAAAATGATGTTATGCTGACGTTTCTTAGTGTATAACGTCATGCCGTAAACATCTGATTAACACGTCATTAACTATCAATATGACGTTTCGTTGCATTTTTGCACAAAAAATGTTTCTATAAATTTGGATAACACAGCTTAATTTTGTACCTTTGCAGAAAACATGTGTAAGACTATGAATACAAGAGTAGCCTGTTGGATGAATTAAATTCGTAAAATATTTATGTAGAGAATCTCAGGCACATACGCCCCTCCGAACTCTCCATAGAAACCGTTTTTGTCAACTTGAAAATTTTCCATATCACTTGTTTTTAAATTGTAAATCGTAAATTGTAAAATAGTAAATGAAAGAGGCCCGTCGCAAGAACGACAGGCCTCCGGAGTATCTCTTCTACAAACATATAGGTATGCGGCTATCTTCTCACGATCTTTTGAATCTTGAGTTGCGCCACCAATAATTGTTTGCTATTCTAATCATATCAATTTTTTGTTTTTGATAACTTTCCGGCTGGAAAAGTAATGCATTTTGCTGAAACAAACAAATTTTTGCTTACTTTTTTCACAAAAAAAATTCCATGTCTGACACTTTGCAACAAAATCACCCCTTTCCAATAGCATCTTTCACTTTGTAACAAAAAGGCAAGTTTTCAATACATATGGTTACTTAACTAAACTTTCCGACGTACTCCGTAGCCGAGCAGCCCTTGAACTTGACGAAGTTGCGGTGAGCCGTAGGATAGCTGCGGAAGCCTGCGGCAAAGAAGAGCTGCTTCTGGTTCTGTGTAGGATTCTGGCGCAGCAGGTTGGCCATGAAGTCCACACGCTTCGAGTTCATGTAGTCGTTGAAGGTCATGCCCGTGTGCTCCTTGATGCAACACGCCACGTAGATGCGGTTGGTGCCGAGCGTCTGACTGACGGAGGCAACAGTCGTGTCGGGGTTGCGCCAGTATTCCTTGATGTCCATCAGATATGACACCTGCTGCCACAGGTCCTTGTTCTCCACCACAGACAGGTCGCCACCATCGCCCAGCGACTCGGGCACCCCGACAGGTACCAGGCGCACCCGCAACTCGTTGTAGGTGAAATAGGCAATCACAAATGCGCACCATAGTGAGTGGAGAATCTGGAAAACAGCCAGATTGGTCAGAATCAGACCGAAATACAGGACGCTGATCATCTGAGCCATCAGCGTTGTGCGTCGCACCCAGTGATAGTCGGCACTCGACATCCGCCAGTTGTATGGAATGACGAGCAGGAGCAGGGATATGAAGGTCAGCGTCACGACACCCAAAAGTCGCAGCACGACATCAGGCTCTGCTATATGTTCCCACAGGTTGTACATAGACATCAGGGGCTGAAAGCGTAGCCCAAACAACGCAGGCGCGGCAATGAAGACAATGGGCGAGAACAGCAGTAGCAGTCGCCATCCGTTGAGCCATCGCGGTCGCATCACCTCTATAGGATAAATCAGGAACAGGGTGATAGCCAACAGCCCGCCAATGACAGAAAATGGGGGCAACAGCTCCAAATATGGCTTGAGTTCCTGATTGTTGGTCATGGTGGCAATACGTGCAAGATAGCAGAAACTTACCACAATGCCAAAGACGGAGAGATACAGTCTGGAACGGTCCTGCACCTCCTTGCGTTTCGTCCAAAGCAGTATGCCGCACGCCATATACACTGCCATGCAAATGCCAAAACAACAGATAATCAGAGTCGTTATCATTATTCAATGTTCTCGGTGCAAAGGTACGAATTGTTTCCGACAATCCGCACCTCTTCCTGATTATTTTATCACAATTTTCTTGCCGTCGCGGATATAGATGCCCTTTCCGGGCTGCAATATCTGACGTCCCTGCAAGTCATGCCACTTTCCATTCTTTGCGCCCTCACTCTGCACCTCCCTGATGCCGCTGGCCACCTGGTCGGGCAGGAACTCGGCTATCGAGTTGTGGAACAGGTTGCCGTAGTGGGCCTCGTTGTAGATGCTGGCATGCGAGCCGGTGGTCAGGCGGGCGACGTACTGATAGAGGTCGCGGAGCTTGATGCTCGGGTCGCGCCAGAGCACTTGCTCGAAGGCACGGGTGAAACCGTTCGACAGCCATATCTGCATATCGGGGTCCAGCATGTCGGCCTTCGACGGCTCGTTGGCATTGGCGGCAGTCAGGTAGAGCACGCCGGGCAGTCCCACGATGGCCTCGCCGATGCTTCCCGAGTAACAGGCATCGATGGCAGCAAAAATCTTGCGGTATTTCTTCGCATCGGTAATCTGCTTCCACCCCTCGCTCATGGTCTCCGTGGTCAGCTGCAGATTGCTGCCCCAAGCCACCTTGCCCCGATTGCCGTGGCCGCACCAGTAGATGAAGATGTTGGAGTGCTCTGTGCAGTCCATCACAATGGGATATTTTTCCGACCGCTCTCCTAACAGAATCTTGCGCAGGTCGCCGATACCCACGTCGCTCAGCCGGTAGTCCACCACCACATCCTTATACACGTTCTCGGCCCCATCTGTGCCCTTCGGACGCACATAGACCTCGCCGGGGTAGACGTTCTGGGGGTCGTTGGCAATGTTGTCGGCCAGGATCAGTATGATGTGGTCGTCGTCATAGCCGTGGCGCTTCAGCATCTGGTAGATAGCCAGCGCGTCGGCCTGGTGGCGGTAGTTGTCCCACGTGTCGCTGGCTCCGATGACCATCGCCCAGTTGTCCTTCAGTTCGGGATACAGGAAGTCCTCCTGTTCCTCGTTCAGCTGCTGTTGTTGCTGGGCGCGCAGTTTGTCCCACTCCTGCAGCGTCTCCGGGTCGGCATCAGCGCGGTTGCGGCTCACTATCTGCTCAATGCTGTACTGACCGTTCTCCAAGTGCCACATCGAATAGAAGGAGTAAAGCGGCGCGGCATGGTGCAGAATGTCAAAGTCAAGCGCTCCCGTGATGCCCTTCACGTCGGGATGCTTGCCAGCATGCAGCTGTACGAAGGCATCACGCATGTCCTGCCAGGAGGAGGTGCAGGCATCGCGTCCGTCAATCGCCGTCACCATCGCCTCGTTCATGCTCTGCCCTGTGCGCTGCGACACAGTCGCAGCATACGCCACAAGCGACAGGGCATCATAGACGGCGGCCTCGGTGTTCACAGGCTCACTGCCGAACCGTTCGCGGTAAGCCTCGCTGAAGCCCACACCGGGGGCGAGGCTCGGAGCCAGACCCTTATATTTATGCGACAGTTTGGCGGGCAGCGTGGCCGACATCATCATGTCGGAGCAGTACACCATCTCCGCTTGCGCATCGTTGATCATCCCGTCGAGCACTACACCGTCATCCTCCGTCCCAGGAGCAAAGAACAGCGCGGGCTTCACGACCTCTGTGCTGCCGTCGTGTATCTGCTTCCATTGCCCGATGAGCGCTTTCAGCTCGTCTTGCGTCTTGTAGATGCCCACCATGTCGGTCTGCATGCCCAATTCTGTCATCGTATAGCCGAACCAGTCGCTGAACGACTGCCCATAGACATCGTCGCCCGTAATCAGGCTGACGTGCTTCATGCCGTGCAGCAGGATGCCGCCTATCATGAGGTAACTCAGCGTCATGTCGCTCTCCGAGAGGAAGAACACGTTGGGCTTGGCCGAGTAGATGCGCTGCAGTTCGGTCGATGTGGCTACGGGCAACAGCAGTGTCTTCAGTTTTGAGTTGAAGGCCGTGGCGGCCACCTTCGCATGGACGGAGGTCTTCGGGCCTATCATGGCCACGATCTCGTCATCGTTGGCTATCGTCTGATAGTCCTTCTTCGCCATCACGTCTTCGTCGTACCACACGAGTTCCAGCTCCACGGGGTCGCTGACACCTGCCTGCCCAGCGGCAATCGTCTGCAAGGCCCACTGCGCCGTGCGCTCAAACTGCGTATGCTGCGCCTGCGGCATCGCCACCGCCACCTTAAACTTCTTGGCCTCTGCCGCCGTCATCGTCAGCACCGCCAGCATCATCGTAAAAATCAGTTTTCTTTTCATATTCTTGTATTATTCAATTATTATTCGTAAATTTGCGCCAAGATAACCAAACATGTTAGGATTATGACAGCATTGCAGTTGAATGCGGAGATGTACCGTGCATTGGGCCAAATAGCCGATGATGTGAACCTCATGGAGAAGGCTCTAAAGTATGTAAAGAAACTCGCAGCCAAGAAGGAAGACCCCACGCTGATGACAAAAGAAGAGTTCTTTGCCCGCGTAGATGAAGCTCGTGAGGAAATCAGGCAGGGGAAGGGAAAACGGTTTTCCAACCCAGAGGAAATGAATGCTTGGCTTAACTCTCTCTGACCATGTACGATATTGTCTACTCTGAGAAAGCCCAGGAAGACCTGGCAAAACTGAGACGTAGCGAACCGGCAGCCCATAAAAAAGCCGTGAAGTTGCTCAACGAGTTGATGCAACATCCTCACACTGGCACGGGTCATCCAGAGCAGTTGAAGGGCGACCGTGCTGGTCAATGGAGCCGTACCATTACGAAAAAGCACCGGCTGATTTATGAAATTTTCGAGACCGAGGTTTATGTTGACGTGCTTTCTGCCTACGGCCATTATGATGACAAGTAGCCCATGCCCATCACCCCACACCGTCATCCCTCGCTCTCGGCTGAGAGCGGGGGATGAGTGCGTATATGGGGTTTTTATTCTCACTTAATCACGACCTTGCGGCCATTGTTGATATACAGACCGGGTTTCGTAGGCTGACCGCTCAGGCGCTGGCCGCCGATGGTGTACCAGTAGCGGGCATCGGGACGGGTAGCTGTCGTGGCCTCCACGGTGCGGATGCCGGTTGACGTGTCTTCGTAGTCCCAGTAGGGATCATACTCCTCGCCGACGTTCAGGCTCGACTTGTCCTCGAAGTTCCACAGGGGGAACTTGGCCTGCCACTCGTCGATGTACTGCTTGTTGACATAGACCGTCATATCACTGCCCTCATCCCAGAAACTGTCTTCGTAGCTGTCCCAGGTCAGGCCTGTGGGACTGTCGGCATAGGAGATGAGGCGCACCACCTTGTCGCAGCCCACGAAAGCGGTGCTGGACACGCTCTGCATGGTGGAGGGGAGGTAGACTTCCTCCAGGGCACTGAAGCCGCAGAAGGCATTGTCGCCGATGCGGGTGGGTCCGGCAGTAGTAGTAAGCGACTTGGCGGTCGCTGCAGCAAATTGCCAGGGCACGTCATTGGTGCTGACGTAGTCGGCCATTTCGCCCTCGGTCACCACCTTGATGTCGGTATTGCCCACGATGACATCCACCGTACCTGAACGGTACTGGATAATCTTGCCGTCGGCCAGGAATACATCGCCCGCCTGGGTGCCCGAGGTGCCGGCGGTGAGGGCGAACGAACTGCCGGCATGATAGATGTTGTTGCCGCTGGTCGTGGCCGTATTGTCCATGAAGTTAACATAGCCGCTGGCGCTCACTTTGCCGTCGGCATCGTTGTAGATGGCACCGCCCTGCTGGGCTGTGTTGCCCTTGAAGGTAATGTTGCACGCGATGTTGAGCTGTCCCTTGTTGTAGATGGCGCCGCCCTTGTCGGTGGCGTGGCCGTTCATGAGGAGGCCGTTGCCAGTGAGGGTCAGCGTGCCCTGATTGTCGAAGATGCTCACCTTGCCGTCACCGTCAATGCTGTAACCGTCCAGATTGATGGTTACTTCCTTGTCGGCAGCGATGGCAGGCAGCACCTTGCTGTCATCGTCATCCCCGCCCTGGCCGTACTTCAGGTCGGTAGTCAGCTTGAGGTTGCTCTTGCCTTGGCTGAGTGCCGCATAGAGGCTGCCCCAACTGTAGATTTCCTCCGTTGCGTCGGTATCTTCCGGGGTATCTGCCATCACGCCGTTAGCCTCGTCGTCCTCGCTGCCAGTGGATGTGCCTATAGCCTTGTAGCCGTTGGCATTCTCGCTGCTGTAGGTGCAGTTTTCGAGGGCTCCATAGTGCTTAATGCCTGTAATCATTCCAACATAGGTGTTGTCTCCTTCAACCTTTCCACCAAAATAGCAGTCCTTTATGGAGCCCCAGGATATTGCTCCTGCTATGCCACCAGCGTTGTGATATTTCCCTTGGTTAGTACTGATGGTGCCGTATGCCTGACAGTTCCGGATTTCTGAATGACTACAATAGCCTGCGATACCTCCGCCACCAGACGCACCTTTCGTAAGCGTCACGTCAACATAACTCTTACAGTCCGTAATGAGAGAATTATTAGTTGCTGAACCGGCTATACCTCCTGAACGTGGGTGACATGCCGTCCTAATCTCCCCCTTTACAGTGAGGTTTTTCACCAGTGCACCATCAAGAGTACTGAATAGTCCCTGATCGGAAAATAAAACTTCTTCTATCTTGTAAGTGATGGTATGGCCGTTGCCGTCGAACATTCCTCTTAATGACCTGGGGGCCCAGTAGTCGCAGTCGATGTCGGCCATCAGCCTGTAGCTTTCGTCAGCCGAAATTGTCTTAAGCTCATCCAGTGTATAGATGTCTATGGGTTCGTCGGGTCCAACGCCATTTACTGGATAATTACGGGATTCGTACATGCTTTCGTAATATTCATCAGCACCGATGGCAAGGAGACCGTTGGCGGTTTTCCTGCTATAAGTGCAATTTCTGATATCATATCCTCCGGCCCAACAGCCAACAATCATCGCGTTATGAGAGTTTCTTTTTTTGACTGTTCCACCGAAATAGCAGTCTTTTATGGTGCACGACTGTTCCCCGAATCCGAATAAGCTTCCTACTATGCCGCCTCCATATCCATGACTGTCGGTTGCTATGTTGCCATAAGCCTGGCAGTACAGAATCTGGCTAGCTTCATGGCAAGCGCCTGCAATACCGCCGGCACATTGGCTAGTTCCAATCGTTATATCAATGTCGCCATAAGCCCGGCAGTTCAGAATCTGGCTACCTTCATGGCAACTGCCTGCAATACCGCCGGCAGATCTGATAATTCTTCCACTCGTCACATTAATATAGCTCTCACAGTTCTGAATAATAGACTCGCTAACCAACATGCCGGCTATTCCTCCAGCGTGATTTATCGAGCCTTTATTCCCAATTGAGCCTTTAACGGTGAGATTCTTGACCGTTGCACCGCTCAGTACCGGGAACAATCCACCATTGATAATGTAATCGTTGGTGATGATGTAGGTGATAGTGTGACCAAGGCCGTTGAAGGTTCCCTTGAATGTAGGCTTCGGAGTCCATTCGCCGCAGTTAATGTCGGCCATCAGCACGTACTTGTCCGTACTGCCGTCGGGAATATTTATGAGCCCATTCAGCGTGCGGATGACCTTCGCTCCGTCGAGGGGGTAAAGGTAGCGCTCCGGGTCGTCCTCGCTGCCCGTGGCGGTTCCTATGGCATGGACCTCACCCCAAGCAGTATAGAGGCATTGCTTTACGGTGCCGCCCTCTTGCTTGCCGGCAATCATGCCCACCCAGGGCTTGACGGTATTCAGCCCGGTGCTGACCGTGCAGTCGCTCACCTCGCCGCCGGTCACCTTGCCCACGATACCGCCGACGATGTAGTTGTCGTCAATCTTCCAATCAACGCTGCCGAAGACGGTGCAGGTGCAGTCGGTGATGACACCGCCCTCGGCACACTCGGCGGCAATGCCGCCAATGAGGTAGGGCGACTCGGAGGTGTTCGGGCCGAGGCTCATCACAATGCGACTTTCGCCGAGTTCAATCTTTCCACCGTCGCACACCTTCAGGGCGATGCCGCCGAAGTTGCCGCCTGAGTGGGCGTTTACCCCATAGCGAGAAACCCCATAGCAATAATTGACGCGCACATGTCTAACCGTTCCGTAGAGGTTGTCGAAGAGGGCAAAGTCGTCCGTGGTAGTGATATAATTGTCAGTCGCGTTATTCTGGAATGTGATGGAAAAGCCATTTCCATTAAAAACTCCACGGAAATTCTTGATGGGTGTCCAGCCTTTGGCAGCAACGCGTTTGCCGCCTCCGCCCGAATAGTCGAGGTTGATGTCGATATTAGCCTGCAGGGAGTAGGAATCGGTGCTCCCTTCCGGGATGGCCATTAGCTCTGCCTGTGTCGTAATCATCTTATAGCCCGCAGCCAGTGCGCCTCCTACTATCGTCGCCAGTAGGAGAATCAATGTTAGTAACCTTTTCTTCATAATTCTTGTTTTTTAATGTTTATAATAATTTATATAATGTACGTAATGCTTACTTGCTCCTGCAGGCCGTCGTGGGTCCCGCAGTTGCTGCCAGCATCACATGGAATAAATGCTTTGCTTTCATTTTCTTCTGATTGTTTTAAGTTTTTGCAAAGATAACAAGGATTCTACTTTTTACCATCAAACTCCATATCTCAAAATCGTAAAATCATATCTCAAAAACGAAATACGCTGTCTTCCAGCCAATTGCGATAAGCCTGCAAAGAAGGCTGAATACTGATTTTCTATACTCCACACATCTCGAATGAGCAGACTATAGCAGGCATTAGGACTGCGAAAGTTGTGAGCCCGACACCATCGTAAAGAGTAGTTTTTCTTTTCATATTCTTGTTTTATTCAATTAAATGTTGTAAATTTGCGCCCAGATAACCAAACATGTTAGGATTATGACGCAGATATTAGTAACACTGAACGAGGACGTGGCCACGCAGTCTGTGCGCAAGGCCATTGAACTGCTACGCGGCGTTGCTTCGACTATGGTATTCCAGAAAAACACCGACAGCAAGACGCTCCGCCAGCAGAAATACGTTAAGGAATCGCTTGAAAGGGCTTTTGATGAAGTCAACCAGGCAAAACGCGAGGGCAGAAAACTGATGAGTGCAGATGATTTCATTAAAGAACTGCAAGGAGAACAAACCGTATGAAGGTCGAAGTTGTATTGGGCGAAGAGTTTAAACAATACATCAAGTGGCTTGTTGCCCAAATAAAGGATAAAGAATAAACATCTTCCATCGCTCCACACCGCCATCCCTCGCTCTCGGCTGAGAACGGGGGATGGTTGTGCTTGGAGGGATGCTTTCGTTACGTTTATGCGGATGGCCGGAATCTGTTTGTGAGGAAACCGCCGGGAGTCTCGTCAGCGGAGAGCCTGAACCAGTGCGTCCAGTTGTTGGCGACTCATACCGTGTGAAAGCAGATAGTCGGCGAATGCTTTCGCAAAGTCAACCTTCGGTAATAGTGACTCGTCGCTCACGCCGGCATAATACAGTTACTTGTGCAGGCCGTCGTGAGTCCTGCCGTTGCTGCCAGCACCAGCATCATTGTAAAAATCTGTTTTCCTTTCAGCCGTATCATCTCGTCGGTTGATAGCGTCCCGTACAGATAGTCGCGTAGCCTCCGCAACATTGCAGTACTCATGTCTACATCCTTTCTTTTAAGTTCGATGCTGCAAAGACACAACATGTTCCCGAGATAACGCACGAATGCTCAGAAATTTCCGAATAATCTCTTGTTTATCTCCGAAAAAAGTCATAACTTTGTCCTGTCGAACTCCAGTTTAGGCCCACTCGACCTTCGATTCGCCCAAGGTTCTGCGCCTACTCTTGTGCGATTGAAGTGCGTTTGATGTACGTCTGTTGTACGTTTGTTAATCGGACAACAATCGAACAACAATCGGACAACAATGGGAGGAAGAGCGAAGGAAAGGCTTGGGTAGAATGGGGCAAAAGCGGAGTTGAATTGGAGAACAATTAGGGAACGATAGGAGAACAATTAGGGAACGATTAGTGTATAACTAAAGAAGAATATGCGATGAAGAGAAAAGGAACAGGCAAGGGAATAATGGCGATAGGCAGTCTGCGAACAGACGGCATTACGACCTACATGAAGCAGGGGCGGTTGATCATCCGGTCGGCCAACTCGATGGAGCGACGCAGCAATACGCTGCCCCAGTTTATCCAGCGTCAGAAGATGCGCCATTCCGTGGCGCTGTGGAGGATGCTGAAGTATTGCAAGCCGATGTTTACCAAAGGACCAACGGCTTACAACAATTTCCTGTCGCTGGCCAACCAGCTGCCCGTAGTGTATGTTGAAAAGGTGCTGATGGAGCGGGCGTCCTTCCTGATGCCGGGCATACCCGTGAGCGACGGCACACTGCCGGGAATCAAGGAGAAGTTGGGCGAGGTGGACGGAACGCCGGCTCTGATTACCGACCTCAAGGCACACGACTGGGAGCCTTGGACGAAGCTGTGGCTCTATACGGCCGTACAGACAGGCAGCGACAGAGACCTTCTGGTGCGGTTCAGCAAGCGCGAGGTGCCCTGGGACGAGGTGACGCTCGTGGACGGCCACTACGTGCTGAAGAGTGAAGAGTTTGCCGACGAGATGAAGGGCTGGGCGCTGGTGCTGGTGAAGGGTGAACGCTGTTCGCCACAGACCATCGTCACCCGTTGTACGCTGTACAAGCAGTACACCACGGAGGATGCCTTGGAGACCGCAGCCGACAGCTATGGCGGTCTGACCGACCGCTGTATGCCATGAGCCAGAATTCGCCTACGCTCCTACCCTTCCGTGAAACAGGTGCCAGTCCCTCATGTCTCTTAGTAGCTCTCAAAAGAATGACCGGCATCATTTGTGGGTGTCGGTCTTATTATAGCATCTGTCACTTTGTAACAAAATGATGCCATTTCCAAGCAAATAGATTACAATACGGCGCATTAAGCAGCCGATTTGCTTACACTTTGTTACTTAAATGTGTTTTTAACAATTAAAAATGTCATTGACACAACTGTTTTAATAACTATTTGTAATACCTTTGCAGTCCATAAAATAGATTCGTTTTATGGATACAAAGTACATTTTCGTCACGGGCGGCGTTGTTTCCTCATTAGGGAAAGGCATAATCTCCGCCAGCATCGGTAAACTGCTGCAGGCACGCGGCTTTAAGGTCACGATTCAGAAATTCGACCCGTACATCAATATCGACCCAGGGACGCTGAACCCCTACGAGCACGGCGAGTGCTACGTGACGGAGGATGGTTTCGAGACCGACCTGGACCTGGGACATTACGAACGGTTTACGGGCATACACACCACACGCAACAACTCGATTACGACGGGACGCATCTACAAGACGGTGATAGACCGCGAACGGCACGGCGACTATTTAGGCAAGACAATCCAGGTGGTGCCACATATTACGGATGAGATAAAACGTAGGATGCTGCGCGAAGGCTTGGATGAGGGGTTGGACTTCGTGATAACTGAGGTTGGCGGCACCATCGGCGACATAGAGAGTGCACCGTTTATGGAGGCCATCCGACAGTTGCGCTGGCAATTAGGGCGCGATGCGGTGTGCGTACACTTGACTTACGTACCTTATCTAAAGGCTGCCGACGAGTTGAAGACCAAGCCCACACAACACAGCGTGAAGGAGCTGCAGGGTATGGGAATCCAACCAGATATACTGGTATTGCGCACAGAACGCCATTTGGACGATGGCAAGCGCATGAAGGTGGCATCGTTTTGTAATGTAGATTTAGAGTGCGTGGTGCAGAGTGAGGATATGCCGAGTATCTACGAGGTGCCGGTGTGTATGCAGAAACAGGGTCTGGACGCTGCCATCTTGCGAAAGTTCGGTATACCCGTAGGCGAAATGCCAGCCATGAAGTCCTGGCACACTTTCCTCGGCAAGCAGCTGGGTGCCAAGCGTGAGGTGCATATCGGTCTTGTCGGCAAGTACGACTTGCAGGATGCCTACAAGAGCATCCGCGAGAGTCTGAATCTGGCTGGCATCTACAACGACGTGAAAGTGCGGCTGCACTTTATCAATAGCGAGGACATCAGTCGTGACAACGTAGCAGAGAAACTTGACGGTATGGCGGGCATCATCATCTGTCCAGGATTCGGACAGCGAGGCATCGAGGGCAAGATTATCGCGGCAGAATATACGCGCACCAACGATATCCCCACCTTCGGCATCTGTCTGGGTATGCAGATGATGGTCATTGAGTTTGCCCGCAACGTGTTGGGCTACAAGGATGCCAATAGCCGTGAAATGGACGAGCAGACGCCACACAACGTCATCGACATCATGGAGGAGCAGAAGAGCATCACCCAGATGGGCGGCACGATGCGACTGGGGTCT
>JAFPWS010000054.1 GCA_017412705.1 Prevotella sp. | reverse complement strand
TACATTACGACTGAGCACCCTTTACTCGGCATGTAACTGGTGCTTTGTCGGCATGTAAATCATGCTTTCTCGGCATGAAAGTGAAGGATAAGTGAAGGAAAAGTGAAAGAAAAGTGAAGGATAAATGAAGGATGAAAGATGACTTAAACCATTGTAATACAATCTTTTAACCTAAAAAAGTGAAGGATGAAGGTCGATTTCATGATTTTGCGAGAAGATTTTCGTTGAGCAGTTTGACAAATTTGAGCCCGATGAAGGCATTCTTGAGCCGGGCGGTGCCCTGTCGCGAACCGTCCGCAATCTGGCAGCGCCCCGTCCTCTGACAGTCTCCGCCCCGTCCGGACTTCCACTCCGCACCGAGGGGGCTGCTATCAGCAGGGTGTGAATGCAACACCCCACTCCATTGCGAAGCCACGCTCCCAAGGAGAGAAACCTATAGGTGAAAGAAGCAAGGGGGGCGATAAAACCTCCAATCTGAAAGCTGAGGGGGATGTTTAACGGTAGATGTAGTATGTCCCGCCGTTGCTGTGGCAATAGTTGCAAAGCAGCGACTGGATGTATTCGGCATTGTCACGGACACGCTGCTCGTCGCCATCGTAACCATTGATGAGAACTACCAGGTGGGTGGTGGCATCGGTAATTTTGGTGCGCTCATGGTCGCTGGTGGGGGTACCCACACCGCCTACGGCATCACGATAGACAGGCAGGCCCTGTATGTTGATTATGCCGCGACCTATTCCCTCGTAGGGTTCGCCCTCGCGGCCTATGCCCAGGGTCAGCGTGTCGCCCTGGAACTGGCTGGCATCGAAACCTCCGATGCTGTAGCCAAAGGCGATGGAGGCCAGGTTGACCAGGTCGACGAGGGTGTTGAGCTGATAGAGCTGCTTGCCCTGCAGGACACGTCGTATAAGGGCTTCGGAGGCCGGACGGTAGCGCGAGGGGTCTTTGCCACAGGCCTTGTAGACATGGCGGGTGGCTGCTATGCTGGTCATCTCCTTGAGCGACTCGGTGGTCAGCTGTTCGCGAAACTTGTTGCAAAGAGCTTCTATCTCCTGCCAGAGGGGCTCACTATAGGGGGTGTTGACGACTTGGGCATCGACACAGGCGCCTACAAACGACGGGCAAACGTGCTTGATTTCTTCAGATACAATAACTTTCATGGCGCAAAAGTAGTCATTTTTCGCGAAAAGACGACAGAAAAGGCCGATTTTCCAACATTATTTAGACATTGCAATGAGAAGGCGCACGTTTTTTGCACACAGAGGGGGCAATGTGCAATAAAAAGGCGCAAATTTGTTAAAAGAAGCAAAAACAAAGGTGTAAATAGAACCATTGTTAAAATTTTAGTTTACTTTTGTCCCCAAATAGCGTCTAAAAGACTGAATATAACCAAAAAAGAAAAGATATGAAAAAACTAATCGTGACGTCATTCATGCTGTTATGCGGAATGACTGCCGTGATGGCGCAGAAGCCTGCACAGATTAAGTTTGAGAAGACTACGCACAACTTCGGGTCGTTCTCAGAAAAGGACCCCAAGGTGACTTGTACGTTTGTCTACACCAATGTCGGCGAACAGCCGCTGGTCATTAACCAAGCCATTGCTTCGTGCGGATGCACAGTTCCCCAGTATACGAAGGAACCCGTGAAGCCCGGCGAGAAAGGCGAGCTCAAGGTGACTTACAATGGTGCCGGCAAGTTTCCCGGCCACTTCAAGAAGTCGATAACGGTGCGTTCCAATGGTGCTGTAGAGATGACACGCCTCTATATTGAGGGCGACATGACGGAAGCGAAGTAACTGTTAGCCGTCAGCAATAGCAAAAGCAAAAAGCAAAAACAAGCACTGCCTTTGAAGGGACAGTGCTTGTTTCGTATTTATAAGGTAGTGTTGTCAGAAGGTGTAGGCGATGCCCAGCGAGCTGTATTCCTGGAACTGGAAGTAGCCCATGTCGTCGTCGCGCTTGCCTGAGTCGTCGAAGCGCGGATAGACGAAGAGGTTGGCGGAGATGTACTTCGACACCTGTAGCGTGAAGAGGTTCTCCCACTCTACCAGGGCACGCTTGTAGGAGGTGAAGCCATAGAGGCGTGTCTTCCACTTCAGCTGGTCGGCAATCTTCCACTCCAGGTCGACGGTGACCTGTGAGCCGAAGTCGCGCAGGGTATGCTCACCCTCCTTGAGTCCGTAGCTGGTGGCCAGTGCCAAACGTCCCACATAGCGGTAGTTGTAGTCAAGGGGCAGGAAGTTGAGCGAACCCGTCAGGCGCTTGTTCAGGGCCTCCACCTTGTACTCCATACCAACACCGACGTTGAGGTCGAAGGGTGACATGAAGTCGGAGTAGACCTTCTTGTCGTTGGCCTTCAAGCCTCGTGAAAACTGGGTGTAGGCCAGCACCTGCAGGGTGTAGTACCATCTTTTATGGGCCTGAATGCCCAGCTTGCCGGTATAGCGCAGCAGGTCGTTGTTGGGCTTGAACTTATGGACGGTATCGGAGCGTGAGGTCTGGAAACCCAGCTTCATCTCCAGCTTGTTGTCGAAGAGGACGCGCTCCTTGTCGTTATAGTTCAGCTCGAAGACGGTGCTGGCGACGGCAGAGTAATTGGACTCGCCACCCTTGTGCCAGTTGTCGGACACGAAGTTCTGCAGGAACTGCAGCGAACCGTCGAACTTGAACTTCCAGAAGTTGGGTTTCTGCACCACGACGGCCACTGGAGCCTCCTCGGCAGGCACCTCGGGAACGGGGGCCACCTTCTCGACCAGCTCTACCTGCTGGATGACTTCCTCGTTGACGTCGTTGCGCAGGCCTCCCACGGCTTGCAGATGGCTCTCGTCGTTCTTCACCAAGTCAGGACGGCGCATGTAAAGGCTCAGCAGGGCAGCATCGATGGCGTCTGTCACGTCGTCGCCGGTCTTGGGTGCGAGCGACAGCGCCTTCTGGGCTCCTGAGTGATAGAACGTGGTGGGTGCAAAGAGGCGCAGGTAGCGTCCGTCGCCTGATTCCTGACGCAACTGTTGGTTGACACGCTGCATGGAGTCGAGCTGCTGGCGCAGCAGGGCCAATGAGTCGATATAGTTTTTCACCACCTGAGCCATATCGGCCTTGGCATTCCTTGTGGGCTTGTGCTTGGCAGCGGCACCAGTAGTCATCAGCAACCCTGCCAGCAGTAATAATGTGTATCTGTACTTCATAATTGCTTGCAAAGTTACGAAAAAAAGAGAGAAAATACCAAATTTATTTTGGTTTTTTGCTCACTTCTTCGTACCTTTGCACCTTAAAATGTAAAAAACGAATTGATATATGAATAGAGACACTATCATCGGCTTCATCCTGATAGCCCTCGTGCTGATTGGTTTCAGTTGGTGGAACCAGCCCTCGGCAGAGCAGGTAGAGGCCGCCCGCAAACAAGACTCAATTGCTGCCATGATGAAGGATCAGGCAGCGAAAGCCCAGAAAAAGACCGACCAGCAGGTGAAGGCAGCCCTTGACTCAGCTGTGCTGGCAGACACCACCGCCCTGTTCCACGCCGCCCTGCAGGGTACTTCACAGAAGGTCACGCTAAAGAACCAGAAGCTGGAGCTGACACTCGACACCAAGGGTGGCGTCATCCGCAAGGCTGTCATCAAGGACTTCAAGAGCATTGACGACAAGCCTGACGTGACGCTGTTTGACGAGCAGGACCAGAACCTGAACTTCATGCTGGCAGGCAAGCAGGAGAACATTGTGACCGGCGACCTGTACTTCACCCCGTCAGAACAGACGGACAGCACCGTGACGATGACAGCAACAGCCAGCAATGGCGGACAGGTCATCATGCGCTACCGTCTGGGTCAGGACTATCTGCTGAGCCTGTCGTTCCTGACCCGTGGGCTGGCAGGCCTCTTCGCCCCTTCCTACAAGGAGGTGGAGATAGAGTGGGCCGACCACTGCCGCCAGCAGGAGAAGGGATACTCGTTTGAGAACCGCTATACCTCAATATATTATAAGGAGACTATGGGTGGCACCGACAAGCTGTCGGAGAGTGGCGACCAGCAGGAGAACACCGAGGAGCAGACCGACTGGGTAGCCTTCCGCAACCAGTTCTTCAGCGTGGCTCTCATCTCGAAGGACAACTTCGCCAAGGATGCCCAGCTGACAAGCACTATGGACGAGAAGGGCACAGGCTACCTGAAGCACTTCAACGCCAAGATGAAGACGGCCTTCGACCCCACAGGTCAGAAGCCTTCAGAGTTTGAGATGTATATCGGTCCCAACGACTTCCGGCTCATCAAGGATGTGGAGGAGCAGAGCCAGTTCGGCAAAGACCTGGACCTGGAGCAGCTGGTAGACCTCGGTTGGTGGCTGCTGCGCTGGATAAACCGCTGGTTCACGCTCTATGTCTTCGACTGGCTGACAGGCTTCGGCCTGAACATGGGTATCGTGCTCATACTGATTACCCTGTTGCTGAAGGCCATCACCTTCCCCATGGTGAAGAAAAGCTACATGTCGAGCGCCAAGATGCGTGTGCTGAAGCCCAAGTTTGAAGAGGCTACCAAGCAATACGACAAGCCTGAGGACCAGATGAAGAAGCAGCAGGAGATGATGTCGCTGTACTCCAAGTATGGCGTCAGCCCCCTGTCAGGCTGTCTGCCCATGCTCATCCAGATGCCTATCTGGCTGGCCATGTTCTTCTTCGTGCCTAACGCCATCCAGCTGCGTGGCGAGAGCTTCCTGTGGATGGCCGACCTGTCGACCTACGACCCCATCATTGAGTGGAGCAAAAACATCTGGGGCATTGGCGACCACCTGTCGCTGACCTGCATCCTGTTCTGCGGGGCCCAGCTGCTGTATACCTATTTCAGCATGCGCCAGCAGAAGGACCAGATGATAGGCCAGCAAGCCGAGCAGATGAAGATGATGCAATGGATGATGTACATCATGCCGCTCATGTTCTTCTTCATCTTCAATGACTACTCCAGCGGCCTGAACTTCTACTACTTCATCTCGCTGCTGCTCTCGGCCATCATCATGTGGGCCTTGCGCAAGACGACAGACGACGAGAAGCTGCTGGCCATCCTGGAGGCCAACTATCAGGCAAACAAGAACAACCCCAAGAAATCCTCTGGCCTGGCCGCCCGCCTGGAGGCCATGCAGAAGCAGGCCGAGGAGATGCAAAAGCAACAACGCAGAAGATGAAGATAGGTTTTGACAACGAGAAATATTTGAAGGTACAGTCGGAGCACATCCGTGAGCGCATTGCCAAGTTCGACGGAAAGCTGTATCTGGAGTTAGGTGGCAAGCTGTTTGACGACCATCATGCCAGCCGTGTGCTGCCAGGCTTCAAGCCCGACTCCAAGCTGCGTATGTTTGCCCAGCTGCGCGACCAGCTGGAGATAGTCATCGTAGTGTCGGCAGAGGATATAGAGAAGAACAAGGTACGTGCCGACCTGGGCATCACCTACGACGAGGACGTGCTGCGTCTGCGTGACGAGTTCATGAGCCGTAACTTCTACGTGGGTTCTGTTGTCATCACGCACTACAACGGGCAGAGTGCCGCTGACCAGTTCCGTCATCGTCTGGAACGTATGGGCATACGCAGTTATATCCACTACCCCATCGACGGCTACCCCACCAATGTGGAGCTCATTGCCAGCGACGAAGGCTTCGGTAAGAACGACTACGTAGAGACCACCCGTGAACTTGTCATCGTGACGGCTCCCGGTCCTGGCAGCGGAAAGATGGCGACCTGTCTTTCCCAGCTCTACAACGAGAACAAGCGTGGTATCCGTGCCGGATATGCCAAGTTTGAGACCTTCCCCGTCTGGAGCCTGCCCCTAAAGCACCCTGTGAACATTGCCTACGAGGCCGCCACAGCAGACCTGAACGACGTCAACATGATAGACCCCTTCCATCTGGAAGCCTACGGCAAGACGGCCATCAACTACAACCGTGACATCGAGATATTCCCTGTGCTGAATGCGCTCTTCGAAGGCATCTATGGCGAGAATCCCTATAAGTCGCCGACAGACATGGGCGTCAACATGATCGGTTTCTGCATCTCTGACGATGAAGTATGCTGCAAAGCTTCAAAGGACGAGATTATCCGTCGTTTCTATGCCGCCACCAACAAATTGGCCGACGGTGCAGACAACGAAAACGAAGTCAGCAAGATCCGTCTGCTCTTCAACCAGGCCAAGATTACCACGGCCTTCCGACCTGTGACCACCGCGGCCTACGAGAAGAAACTGGAGAGCGGGCATACCGCTGCCGCCATCGAACTCGAAGACGGTACAATCATTACCGCCAAGTCTTCACCCCTGTTAGGCTGTTGTGCTGCCCTGCTGCTGAATGCCACCAAGCATCTGGCAGGCATAGACCATGAGGCCAAGCTCATTCCGCAGAGCCTCATAGAGCCAGTGCAGAAGACCAAGACGGAATACCTGGGTGCCAAGAACCCACGTCTGCATACCGACGAGGTGCTGGTGGCCCTGAGTGTGGTCAGCGAGAGTGACGAGCGTTGCCGTCGTGCCCTGGAACAGTTGCCCAAGCTGCAAGGCTGTCAGGTACACTCTACGGTGATGCTCAGTGAGGTAGACCGCAAGATATTCAAGAAGTTAGGCTGCGGACTGACCTGCGACCCCGTCAGAAAGAAGTAAGATTGCATGATGAACCATAAAAGAAGCCTGGGCTTGGTGCTCAGGCTTCATTCATTGTTTCTAATTAACCCTCAGGCAAAGCATCGTCAAGTCGTCATTAGGCTCGGCTCCATTACGATGCTTTTCCACTTCAGCCTTAAGCTGCTCCACAACGTACTTGGCAGACCTTCCAGACACACTCTGCAGGAAAGCCAGCAGACGGTCGTCGCCAAACTGCTCCTGCTGTGGGTTCTCAGCCTCGTTAAGTCCGTCGGTATAGACAAAGAACGGCTGTCCCTTGATGTTGTCTACCTGTTCGCCCACAAAGTCGATGTCTGGCCACAGACCAATGGGAGCATTCGAGTCGACCTCCAGGAAGTGGGGCTCGCTGCCTATGACAGGAGGATTGTGGCCAGCGTTGCAGAACTCCAGTATACCAGAGCTGAGATGCACCAGACCTAAGAACAGGGTGACAAACATGCCTTGCTCATTGTCCTCCGTGAGTGCCGCATTCATGCGGGTGCAAATCTCTGCCGGCTTCATGTGCTGTGCGGCAAGGGTACGGAACAGACGGGTGGCCTGTGCCATGAACAACGAGGCAGGAACACCCTTGCCCGACACGTCGCCCACACAGAAGTAAAGCTCGTCGCCCTGCAGCAGATAGCCATACAGGTCGCCGCCAACCTCCTTGGCAGGAGTCATGGCAGCATAGATGTCAATACCCTCATGGTCGGGGAAGATATTGGGCACCATGGACATCTGGATATCGCGGGCAATGCGCAGCTCACTCTCAATACGCTCCTTGGCCTTGGTGGTCTTCTCCAGCTGGTCGTAAGCCGTCTGCAGCTTGGCATGGGCGTCTTCCAGCTTACCGTGTGCCTCCTCCAGCTTGCCATGGGCATCTCTCAGACGGTGGGCTGCCGTGCGTTTGTGGAGGGTATAGATGAGGAAAAAGATGATTAGCAGCACCAGGGCGACACCTGTGCTGACCAGTCGTGTCTGCGAGAGGTCGGCTTCCTTACGGGCTATCTCGGCCTCCTTGCCTTGGGTATCGTAGATGGTAGCCAGCTCAGCGGTAGCGCTATTCTTCTGGCCTGTGATGGCTGAGTCGAGCAGGTTCAGGATGCGCTGTCCAATCACCACGGCAGAATCTCTGCGGCCAGCCTCGGCATTAGCCCTGTACTTGGGCAGCATGTAGAGCTGGATGTTGTCGAGTGTAATCTCCGTACCCCAGTCCTGAAGGGCCTTGTCCAGATAGCGATAATTGTAGGCAGCCTCTTGGTAGCGATGGGCCACCACCAGATACTCGTTGGCATTGATGTGGCCTGCAGCTGTCTGCGAATAGGCTGTCTTCTGGAACCGCTTGTAGGCCTCTTCAGCCTCCTTCGACTTGTGAAGTCCCTCCATGGCTATGGCACGCATGATTTCGATACGGCCCTGATACTCGTCGAAGTATTCCGTACGGGCGTCATGACGCTTACGATACATGTTCAGCAGCATCTCTGTGCGGTCAATCCAGTAGATTGACTCGACATAGCGACGCGTATTGATATAGGCTTGACTGGTATACACCGTACCTAACACCGCCTCCTGGAATCCACGGCTGGTAGTGTCGGTCTGCCAACGGTTGGCATAGTGTCCACGGGCTGTGATGAAGCTCTCCTCGGCCTCCTGGTCGCGTCCCAGATGCAGCTGGCAGATACCGATGTTGTTCAGCAGGATGGCGTAGTCGATATCTGATCCGATACCCGTCTTTTCCATCTTGGCAACAGCAGGAATGGCGATGCGCAGCGAGCCCTCAAAGTCGCCCTTGACAAGCAGCAGCTCAGACAGACGGCGGGTCACCTTATTATAGCTCAACTGGTCTTCGCTGGTTTTGATGTCACTCTCCAAGGCTTTGCGAAAGCACAGCTCAGCCATGTTGTACTGCCCCTGATGATAGTAGGCTACGCCACGCCAACGATTGGCATTCAAGGCGGTGATGTCGCCCTCCATCTCAAAACTGTCAGTAACCATTCTCATGCGCTCATAGTCCTTGGTGACACCTATGGCGAATATGGCACTGTCAGCATGGCTGGCACGAACCTCAAGATGCTTTTGATAGCGACACGAATCCAAACTGAAGGCTATCAACAATAGCGTCACAAGGGGCCAAAAATGTATAGTCTTGTTCATAATTCGTTGTCAAACGGGTACATACATGTTGCAAAGGTACAAAATAAATCTGAAATGTAAACGACTAATTGCCAATTTTTTTGTACCTTTGCCTGCAAATATTCACAATTATGAAAAAAATACGGACTCTGGTAGTCGCTCTGCTACTCTCGGCAGGCACTACACTTAATGCACAGGAAACAGAAGTGATTGGAAAACAGAACATCAAACTGACAAGTCGCATGATGACCCCTGAAGCCCTTTGGGCCATGGGACGCATCGGCACTGTCGAGGCCTCGCCAGACGGACGTCTGGTAGTCTATCAGGTTGGCTACTACAGCGTCAAGCAGAACAAGAGTCACCAGGTCATCTGCGTGATGAATAGTGACGGCACCAACCAGCGCCAGTTGACAACCAGCAGCAAGAACGAGGCCGACCCTACCTGGCTGAATGCAGAGACCATTGCCTTTACTACCGGTGGAGAGATATGGGCCATGAATGCTGACGGCACCAACCGCAGACAGCTCAGCAAGACTGACGGCAAGGTTGAAGGCTTTAAGTTCTCGCCCGACCGTCAGAAAGTCATCATCGTCCAGTCTATGCCTTTCCATGAGATTATCCGGAAGAACCCTGACGACCTGCCAAAGGCAACAGGCCGACGCGTCACAGACTTGATGTACCGTCACTGGGACCACTACGTGGAGAGCATCCAGCATCCCTTCGTCGCTGCTGTGGGCGACGGTTTTGCCGTTGCCAATGATGGTACCGACATCCTCAAGGGCGAGCCCTACGAATGTCCGATGGAACCCTTTGGAGGCATTGAGCAGCTGGCATGGAGTCCTGACTCGAAAACAATTGCCTATACTTGCCGAAAGAAGACGGGTACCGACTACGCCACCTCTACCGACTCAGACATCTACCTTTATAATATAGAGACCAAAGCGACGAAGAACCTCTGTAAGCCTGAGGGCTATGTCGCCCCTAAGTGCAACCCCAGCCACACTAAGGCTGACCAGAGCGTCAACAGCGACACACAGGCTACCAACCCAGGCTACGACCAGAATCCCCAGTTCTCGCCTGACGGCACCAAGATTGCATGGCAGTCGATGGCACGCGATGGCTATGAGGCAGACCTGAACCGTCTGTGCATCTACGACATGAAGACCGGCCAGAAGCGCTACGTAGACTGGAAGAGCGACGTAGAGGCCTTCTGCTGGGCTCCAGAGAAAGACAAGCAAGCCGTATTCTACTTCCTCAGCGTCTGGCATGGCTGCTGTAACATGTACAGCATGAACTGGAAGGGCGAGATAAAGCAGCTCACAGAGACCTGGGACGACTGGACCTCACTTCAGTTGGCCAACGACGGCAAGCGTATCCTCGCCACCCGTCAGAGTCTCTCAGCACCCACCGATATCTATATGGTAACACCCCAGACAAAAGCCAAGGGCGAAATGCCGAAAGCCAAGATAGAGCAGATTTCATTTGAGAACAAGCACATCCTCGACCAGCTGACCTTCGGCAAGATGCAGCAGTACTGGGTGCCTACCACCGACGGCAAGCAGGAACTTGTATGGGTGATGCTGCCTGCCAACTACGAGGAAGGCAAGAAGTATCCCACCCTACTCTTCTGTGAGGGTGGTCCACAGAGTCCTGTCTCGCAGTTCTGGAGCTACCGCTGGAATTTCCAGATGATGGCTGCCAACGGCTATGTCGTGGTGGCTCCCAACCGTCATGGTCTGCCTGGCTTCGGACAGGAGTGGAAGGAAGAGATTTCTGGCGACTGGACGGGTCAATGCATGCAGGACTACCTGTCAGCCATTGACTATGCCGCCCGGCAGCTGCCCTTCGTCGACAAAGACCGTCTGGGTGCTGTGGGTGCCTCGTTTGGCGGCTTTAGCGTCTACTACCTCGCAGGCCATCACGACAAGCGTTTCAAGGCCTTCATCTCGCACGACGGTGCCTTCAACCTGGAGTCGATGTACACCGATACCGAGGAGGTGTTCTTCTCTAACTGGGAGTACGACGACGCCTATTGGAACAAGAACCGCACCCAGCGTGCTGCCAAGACCTACGAGAATTCGCCCCACCGCTTTGTGGACCAATGGGACACTCCTATTCTCTGTATTCATGGCGAGAAGGACTACCGCATCGTCTACAATCAGGGCATGGGCGCTTTCAATGCCGCCCGCCTGCGTGGCATCCCTGCCGAGCTGCTCATCTTCCCCGACGAGAATCACTGGGTGCTCAAGCCCCAGAACGGCATCCTCTGGCAGCGCACCTTTTTCGACTGGTTAGACCGCTGGTTGAAGAAGTAGTTGTTTTGCTTGATAGTTACTTGTAAACCTTACGGAGGGTCAGGATATTCCTGCCCTCTTCGCGTTCATAGTTGATAGAGTCCATCAGCTCGCGCACCAGCATGATACCCAGTCCGCCAATGGGACGATCCTCCGCCGACAGTGACGTGTCGGCTTTGGTTGCTGCCGTGGGGTCGAAGTGTACACCTTCGTCGCTGATAGTGAATTTGATGCGCTGGCTGTTGGCTTGCACCCTGATCGTCACATCACCATTCTGGCCGGACGGATAGGCATACTCCATCGCATTCACGACAGCCTCCTCGACAGCCAGTCTGATTTTGCCGGCCAGCTTTGAATCGACTTCCAGCTGTCCCATCACACCCTTGATAAACTCACCCAGCTTTGGCACCTGACGAACATCGTTCTTCAGCGTCAGCGTCTCGTCCAGGATGGTATCAACCTCAACACGCTTATACTGAATGGCCAGCATGGTCAGGTCGTCACTTTGTTCGGCATCCTTCACAAAGCCCTTCACCCGCTCTGTCATACGGGCTATCAGACGATGGCAGTAGTCCTCGTCATGCTGCTTGTCGTGGTCTGCTCCCTTCTGCAGCACCTCCATCACACGCTGCAGTCCGAACTGCCGGCGTTCGCTGTCCATCGCCTCAGTAAGGCCGTCGGTATACAGGAAAAGGGTTGTAAACCTTGGCAGCACCATCTCTTCCACCTCGTACTTGACATCGGGGAAGACGGCAAGCGGCAGATGGGCATTAGCCGAGAGCAAAACCACCTCCTCCTCTCCTATCACCACAGGCTTGTCGTGGCCTGCGTTACAGTAGCGCAGTCGTCCTGTGGGCAGGTCAAGCACGCCGATGAAGAAGGTGATAAACATGTTCGACTCATTGTTCTGGCACATCACCTTGTTCAGAATGTGCATGATGCGTGCAGGATTGCTGTCGTGCGACAGCGCCAGTCGGAATAGTGAGTTGGTACGCGCCATCACCATAGCGGCAGGCACACCCTTGCCACTCACGTCGCCAATGCAGAAGAAGAGCTTCTCGTCGCGAATATAGAAGTCGAACAGGTCGCCACCCACCTCCTTGGCAGGAGTCAGTGAGCCGTAGACATCGATATCCTTACGGTCCGGATATGGCGGGAAAGTCTTGGGTAGCATCGACATCTGTATGTTCTGTGCAATGCGCAGCTCGCCGCTGATGCGCTCCTTTTCCATGTCGGCACGCTGCAAACGTATCATATTCGTAAACGTGCGGTTAATAATCAGCCCCACCAGCAGGAAACCAGCCAGCATCAGCAGGGCAATATATAGGCGCATCGTCTTCAGCGCACCATATACCTCGTCGTCGTAGCACACCACCACCACCTGCCAGTTGGGCTTCTTCGACATGGTAGTATAATAGATGTAGCCGTCATCGTCAATCGTCTTGTCGTGGAACTCTATTACCGACACCTCTGTATCGCTCACCGTCTCACGCATCTCCGTGCTGTCGTTAATCAGCGCTATCACCTGCTCCATGCGCTTCTTGCTGACTGCGCTTTCCGAGGGACCAGCAATGAGCTGCCCGTCTTTCGTCAGAAACAAGTCGAACGACGAGGGGTAGAAGTGCTTGGCATTCAGCGTGTCACCCAGCCACAGCAATGAAACATCCATGCCACACACGGCAATAGACTCGTCTTTGGCATCCACCAATGTATATGAGTAGGTGGTCAGTTTCTGCACACCATCCTTGGTCTTGTAGTCGTAGGGGTCGCTCCAGAAAGGCTTCTTGTCTATCAGCGCCTGCTGGAAGGCGGGATGTTTCGTATAGTCGTGGTTGCCCTCCATACCCAGCTGCTCAATAATGATGCTGTCGCCATCCTCATAGGCATAAGGCTCGAAGAGTCTGCCCTTCTCAGGGTAGTAGTTGGGCACGAAGGCCAGACAGCTACCCACTACGTGCTGGTTGTTCACTATCATACGTCGTACGACACTGAACAGCGAGTCGGGATTGTCCAAATGTTCGCGGATGTCCCACAGGTGTTCCTGCAGCTTCAGCTCGGCAGTGTTCAGCGTGTTGAACAGCGAGTTGCCTTTCACCTGCAACTCCGTCAGCACACGAGCCTCCAGTTCCCTCTCCAGCAGCGCACGAGAGTAGTAGTACTGTATGGCAGAGATCATCTCCAACAGTATTGCCGCCAGCACTATCACCAGCAGACTGCGAGTGCCTCCCTTCAGGTGTGGGAACAGCTTCATCACGTCACCAATCTTCGTCCATTTCATACGATTCTCCGTTTTGATGTTGCAAACTTACGAAAAAATTCCCGTTATTACAACTTTTTTTCGTACCTTTGTCCCCCAAATTGATAAAAATACAAAAAAATAACGGAATGACACAAGCAATTCAAAAAACTTTGAGAGATTCGGCAGCCATGCGTTGGACTGCCCTGTTGCTGCTGGCTTTGGCCATGTTCTGCAGCTACATCTTCATGGACATCCTCTCGCCCATCAAGGACCTGATGCAGGAAACCCGCGGATGGGACTCTACAGCCTTCGGCACCATGCAGGGCTCAGAGGTGTTCCTTAACGTATTTGCCTTCTTTCTTATCTTCGCAGGTATCATCCTCGACAAGATGGGTGTTCGTTTCACCGCTGTACTTTCGGCAGCCATCATGCTGGTAGGTGCCATCATCAAGTGGTATGCCGTCAGCGAGTCGTTTATGGGCACCGGACTGGAGGCATGGTTTAACAACAACCTGAACTACATTCCCGTCTTTGACGAGCTGGGTGTGTCGCCTTTCTACGCGGGCATGCCAGCCTCGGCTAAGTTTGCTGCCTGCGGATTCATGATATTCGGCTGTGGCTGCGAGATGGCAGGTATTACCGTCAGCCGTGGTATCGTCAAGTGGTTCAAGGGCCGCGAGATGGCGTTAGCCATGGGCTCAGAGATGGCTCTGGCCCGCCTGGGTGTGGCTACCTGTATGATTTTCTCGCCCTTCTTTGCCCGTTTGGGTGGCGCCATCAGCGTCAGCCGTTCAGTAGCCTTTGGTGTGGTGCTGATGTGTATCGCTCTCATCATGACCATCGTCTACTTCGTCATGGACCAGAAGTTGGACGCACAGACCGGTGAGGCTGAGGAGAAGGACGACCCCTTCAAGGTGTCGGACATTGGTAGGATTCTGACCGATGCAGGCTTTTGGATTGTCGCCCTGCTCTGCGTGCTGTACTATTCGGCTATCTTCCCCTTCCAGAAGTATGCCGTCAACATGCTGCAATGCAACCTGTCGCTGACACCTCCTGCTGCAGACTCGTTCTGGGCCAGTCCGTCAGTCACCATAGTCCAGTATGTCATCATGCTTGTGGTGGCTGCTACAGGCTTTGCCTCTAACTTCCAGAAGAAGGCCAACTTGAAGTATGGTCTGCTGGGCTTAAGCATCCTGTCACTCATCTGCTACTGCTACATGGGCTACATGCGCCAGTCGGCAGAGAGCATCTTTGCCGTATTCCCCCTGTTAGCTGTGCTCATCACCCCAATTCTGGGCTCGTATGTCGACCACAAGGGTAAGGCAGCCTCCATGCTCGTGCTGGGTTCGCTGCTGCTCATTGGCTGTCACCTGACATTTGCCTTCGTGCTGCCTCTGTTCAAGGAGTCTGCCGTTGGCGGCATCGTCATTGCCTATGTCACCATCCTGATACTTGGCTCATCGTTCTCTCTGGTCCCTGCCTCGCTGTGGCCCTCAGTACCCAAGCTTGTCGATGCCAAGGTCATCGGATCGGCCTATGCGCTCATCTTCTGGATTCAGAACATCGGCTTGTGGCTCTTCCCCCTGCTCATTGGCAAGGTGCTCGATGCCACTAACCCTGGCGTTACCGACCCCACACAGCTCGACTACACCGCTCCGCTGATTATGCTGGCCTGCCTCGGCGTAGCTGCCCTGCTGTTAGGTTTCCTGCTGAAGGTAGTCGACAAGAAGAAGGGTCTCGGCCTTGAGGAACCTAACATCAAGGAGTAGGAAAAAACCTCAAAAGATACAAGAAAATATCACCCCCTCAACAAACTGGTAGTTTCCCACCGAGAAACTACCAGTTTGTCGTCATGTAACCCACCGTTTCTCGGTAGGAAACTCCGAGGTTCCGAAATCCTATTGAATTGGACGGATGGCGAAGGTGAAGTCGTAAGCCTGCAGAGGCAGCATATAAGATTTCTCTGGCCATGCTCCCCAAGAGTTGACACAACCCAGTCCCATCTGGCGCTGCTGGATGTGTACCTGTGTCAGCGGGCGTTCCACCAGGTCGCCACTATGCTGACCCCAGCGATGGTCTTTGAGGGGACCTGCGTCGAGATCCTCCACCAGATATGGCAATGCTGAACATTCCATGGGGGCATTGCTGTAAAAGCGCAAGCCGTGTTCTCCATCCGTCACGTCAAACCAGCGTATATCGGTATGATTGCCACTCTCCTGAGGACGGACATAGGGGAAGTACTCCTCGCTGACCTTGCTATTATAAACACCAATGAACTCTGACGAGTTGCGGTCTGTGTAGTTCTCGTGCGGACCGCGGCCATAGTATTTGAGCTGGCAGTACTGCTTGGGCATCTGCAGCTGCATGCCATAGCGGAAGAGCCATGTCTCCTTGACATCTTTCTTCGGCTCCATCTGCTGACGGACAATCACCTCGCCTGTAGGCTGCAAGGTGTAGGTCAGGGTCAGGGTAGCCATGGGCAGGTCGAGCGTGGCCACCACGGTATTGTCGCTGATGTTCAAGCCAGTGACCTTCATCTCTGGCGACTTCCATGCACCAAAGCGCTGCTGGAGCCTGGCACCATAGTCGTTATCCGTAGGAGCACGCCAGAACTCGGGAGTGACACTCTGACGGTCTACCAGCATGGGCTGGCCATCCACGTCGAGATAGTCTATCAGGCCGGTCTTCTTGCCAATGGTCAGCATGGTGCCAGCAGCAGAGAGCTTGACGTAGCTCATGGTCTCTTCCTTCTGGAGCGAGGGAGCAGCCTCAGCTTTCAAAGTGGGGAACTGGTAGGGTTGCACGACAAACTGCTGTCGAGCCACCTCCTGGCCTTTATGTTGGCAAGAGAAGTTCACAAGCACCTCGTCGCCGGCATGATGCTTTATCACCTTCTGCAGGGTTTCCTTCAGCTCATTGTCAACAAAGGACTTACGCTGCTGGGGAGCGATTCCTTTCAGGTCAATGGTGCCGCTATGTTTTCTGACTTTCCAGGTCAGCTGGTAGCCATCCAACGGAATGAAGAAGTTCTCGTTGTAAACCTCCAGCCTGCCTTCCTTCAGACCCTGGTCCGTAATCCATACATTCTGATAGTAGTAACCTACCTCGTAAGCATGGGGATTGAGTCGACGGTCAGGAGCAATAATACCGTTACAGTTAAAGTTATAGTCTGAGGCAGGATAGCGTCCATAGTCACCACCATAGGTGAAGATCTCCTTGCCTGTAACAGGACTCTTGTCGCGCAAAGCCTGATCTACGAAGTCCCAGATGAAGCCACCCTGGTACTTAGGATACTTGCGAATGATGTCCCAATACTCCTTGAAGCCACCCATCGAATTACCCATGGCATGTGCATACTCACACTGGATGAGAGGACGAGGATTACTGCCCTTCGAGTAGTTTTCGCAGTCAGGGTAATAGTAGTACATGGGACAGAAGATGTCAGTCTTTCCATCCTGTCCTGCCTGTTCGTACTGTACTGGTCGTGAGGGGTCGACGCTCTTGATCCACTCATAGACCCGTTCGAAGTTGGGACCATAGCCAGCCTCGTTACCCATGCTCCAGATGATAATGCTGGGGTGGTTACGCAGCGAACGGACATTACCCTCATTGCGTTCAAGGTGCATCTTGGCAAAATCCTCACGCTTAGCCAGCGTCTTCTCACCATAACCCATACCGTGGCTCTCCAGATTGGCCTCAGCCACGACATAGAGACCTGCCGAGTCGCACAGGTCATACCAGCGGGGATCGTCAGGATAGTGAGAGGTACGCACGGCATTGATGTTCAGCTGTTTCATGATGCGAATGTCCTGGCGCATACGGTCGACACTCATCACATAGCCGCCATCAGGGTCGAGCTCATGTCGGTCGACACCTTTTATTAATATAGGCTGACCGTTTACCAGCAACTGACCATTCTTGATTTCCACGTGACGGAAACCCACACGCTGACGGACAGACTCTACCACCTGAGAACCCTTCTTGACATTAATATATAAGGTATAGAGGTAAGGTGTCTCTGCTGTCCAAGCCTTGACGTTGCTGACAGACTGCTGCAAGCCTGTGCCCACCACCTTGCCGTCGGCATCCTCCAGGCTGGCCTCTACAGTCAAACCCTTGGCAGCCTGCACCTGAACATGAAGCAAACCTGTACCGTCAGCCCAGTCCTGACTGATGACAATATCCTCTACATGAGCCTTAGGACGGGCATAGAGGTACACCTCGCGTGCTATACCGGTGAAGCGCCAGAAGTCCTGATCCTCCAAATAAGAGCCGTCACACCAGCGCATCACCTGCATGGCAATGAGGTTGCTTCCCTTCTTCAGATACTTGGTAATGTCGAACTCCGCAGCCATCTTGGAGTCTTCGCTGTAGCCTACATAACGGCCATTGACCCACAGCTTCAGGTTGCTGGTGGCAGAGCCTACATGGAACAGTACCTGCTGCCCCTGCCAACTTTCAGGCAATGTGAACACACGACGGTAGGAGCCGGTATAGTTCTCCGTCTCGCCAATGACAGGAGGATTGTTCTCGAAGGTCGTACTCCAGGCATAGCCGATATTCTTGTAGATACGGTCGCCATGACCATTGAGCTCGAAGAGTCCGGGAACAGGAAAATCCTCCCACTCAGAGTCATCATACTTCACCTGATAGAAATCGCGAGGGGCATCCTGATGATTCTTCACAAAGTGGAAGCGCCATGTGCCTTCCATAGACAGGTAACGTGACGACTTTGATTTGTCGCCCACCCTTGCCAAAGCCTCTGACTCATAGCCAAAGAAGTTGGCACGACGTGCCTCACGATTCTGCTGGTTCACATGAGGATTGCACCATTCTGGACTATTGTCTGCCAATGCAGGCGACACGAATAGTATCAAGAAGAGTGATAGCATTAAATTTTTAGTCATGGTCATTGTTCTTATAGTTAAGTTTGAATAATTGGTTCTCTTTTCTTAGTCTGAGTAGGCCTCTTCACCTATCTGCTCTCTGGCTCCAAGGGTCATCTTTCGCAAGTCGTAGAAAGAGCCGTTATAGATATCGAAGTCTACATTACCTTTGATTCCTGGCAACTTACCCACATCAGTATGCTGCCAGAACTTCCATTTCCCCTTGTACTCTACCTTTTCCACATAGTAGTGGGCTATCCAATATGGATAATCATCAAATACTGAGTCGTTTAAGTACTTCATCTTAAACTTATAGTACGTATAGATAATAGGCTTGATGCCATAATGGAACTCCACCATGTTCAGCCACAGCTGGATGCTTTCCTTGAATTCTTCGTCCGTCTGGTTCTTCGGCTTGTGCTCCACATCAAGGACTGGCGGCAGGTCGCCATTTTCCAATTTCACGTTCTTGATGAAGAACTCGGCCTGTTCCTTAGCCGGCGAATGGACACTATAGAAATGGTAGGCGCCACGGGTAAAGCCATATTCGCGGGATTGATAGAAATTGTCAATAAAGTTCTCATCGACTTTGGTAGCTCCCTCTGTAGCCTTAATCATAATAAAGCGGATGGGAAACTTATCTATCAATCCGTTATCCTTCAGTTCCTGCCAGTCAATCTCTCCCTGGTGGTGACTGATGTCTATACCATGGATTTCGTAGCCCTCAGGATAGCTGATGTCGCCATAGAGCGCCCGGAAACGGAAGCCAAAGGGGCCAATGAAGAAGTAGTAGAAGAAATAGATGTATGCAGCAAGGATTGCTGCTCCTCCTAACCACCACGCCCAACTTGGAAAGTGTTGGAGAAGACGAATAAAGACATTCGGACGCTTTTTCCGCACAATGCTGGAAGTACGGCGTCCGGATGTCTTATGAGTATGTGTCGTCTTGCGCTGAGGCATTACTTAGCCTGCTCGAGAGCGAGGGTCTTCGTAGGCTGGTCGCATACCTCTGAGGGTCCCCAGTACTGGATTGGACCAGGATAGACGTAAGCGGTCTTGCGAGCCCACTCGTCGCGATGAGCAGCAAACTCCTTGAAGGGAGCACCGTCGAGCTCAACAAGCGCCTTGCGGATAACGGGCTTCATCTCACCGGCACGCTTCTCCATGTTCATCATCATCGTGATGGGCACACCACCGGCAATCCACTGGTCAGCAGGAGCAGTAGTATTCTTCACGATAGCCATATAGCCGGTCTTGCCGTTGGCAATGAGCTGTGCAGCACTGGTACCCAGAGCGTAGCAGTAGTCGGCGTCATAGTTGGAAGGAGCAGCGCAACGTCCCTCATAGCCGAAGAAATGGTGCAGAGCGGCAAACTTACCCTTGAAGGTACCTGCCTTCTTCATGCGCTCCAGCTTCTGTGCCACCATGGTAGACAGCAGCTTCTCAGTCTCGATGAGCGATACCTGAACGTTTCCGTGGGGGTCACGATCCAAGGCCAGCTGACGGGCCACGCCGGTTGGCAGAGAGTTGAATACTGCCAGATTCTCCGGTGTCAAGTGGGCCTTGGCAAAGTCAATCTGCTCCTCACGACCCATCTCCTTCACCTCAGGCAGAGCCAGCACGTCATTCAGCTGGGCAATGAGCTTCTTAATAGCAGGAATGAACTCAATCAGACCCTCAGGAATGATGACGGTACCGTAGTTGTTGCCATCGGCAGCTCGCCTGGCCACAGCTTCAGCAATATAAGTCACAATCTCATCGAGGCTCTGTCCCTTAGCCTCAACCTCCTCGCTGACGAGGCAGATGTTAGGCTGAGTCTGCAGGGCGCACTCCAAGGCTATATGAGAAGCCGAGCGACCCATCACCTTGATGAAGTGCCAGTACTTGCGGGCAGAATTACAGTCACGCTCAATGTTGCCAATCAGCTCTGAGTAAGTCTTGCAAGCGGTATCGAAACCGAACGAGGTCTCAATCTGCTCATTCTTCAGGTCACCGTCAATGGTCTTGGGACAACCTATCACCTGTACGCCATAGTTCTTGGCAGCATAGTACTCTGCCAGCACACAAGCGTTGGTGTTTGAGTCGTCACCACCGATAATCACGATAGCCTTGATGTCAAGCTCGCGGATAATCTCCAAACCCTTCTCAAACTGGTCAACCTTCTCCAGCTTGGTACGGCCAGAGCCAATCATATCGAAGCCGCCTGTATTACGATATTCGTCGATGATATCCTTGGTCAGCTCCATATAGTCATGGTCTACCAAACCGCCAGGACCCAGAATAAATCCATAGAGACGGTTCTCAGGATTCAGCTTCTTTACTTGGTCGAACAAACCGGTAATCACGTTGTGACCACCAGGAGCCTGACCACCGGAAAGGATAATACCTACGTTCATCTTCTTGGTGTTGCTCTCTGTAGCGGGTTCGAACTCAACTACCGGCATGCCATAGGTATTGGGGAAGAGCTTTTTGATTTCTTCCTGGTCACCTACACTCTGCGTAGCAGCACCTTCTTTCACTTTCACAGCCCCCTGAAGCGCCTTCGGCAACTTTGGCTGATAGGCTGCGCGGGCCATTTGCAATGCACTTTTTTCCATTGTCTTAATTCGTTATATTGATGAATAATTGAACTTACGGAATGCAAAAATACGCTTTTTTTGTGAGAAAACACAAAGAAAACATGCTTTTTAAGGTTTTTTTTTGATGTAAGCCTTGGTTTTATGGAAAACTTTCCGTATCTTTGACCTTTGAAACGACATTTTATAATTAGGAGAACCAAGTTTATGGCTAACAAAAGATCACTAAAACGTTCCATCACACTCGTCTGCGAAGAACTCCTCGCCGAGTGTATTGCCGCTTCTCTCTATGGCAACAACCCTGATGGTGCTCAGGCGCTTATTTTCAGCATCCTCAAGATGCAGGACAACTTTGTGCGTCGCATCTCGCATCCTGAGCCTGGCATGCCTGCCAACCAGTACTACAAGGACCTGAGAGAGAAATTTGCCTCACAGGCTGGCGAAATCATTGACCAAATCAACAACCATTAAAGAATTATGTGGAAATCATTTTGCCGCTGGATGCTCTACAAACAGATGGGGTGGACTGCCGATATCACTGAGGCGCACCCCAATAAGTTTATTATATGCCTGGCTCCTCACACCAGCAACTGGGACTTCCTTCTCGGGCAGCTGTTCAGCAAAGCAGAAGGACTGAAGAGCAACTTCCTGATGAAGAAGGAGTGGTTCTTCTGGCCGCTGGGTCCCATCTTCCGTAAGCTGGGAGGCATTCCCGTCGTACGCAGCAAGCACACCAGCATGACAGACAACCTGGCTGAGGCAGCTCGCCAGGCAGAGACCTTCATGCTCTGCATCACCCCTGAAGGAACACGCTCGCCCAATCCGGACTGGAAGAAAGGCTTCTACTATATCGCCCAAAAGGCCGGGCTACCCATCCTGCTATATGGCGTGGATTATGAAAAACGGTTGATACGCTGCACCAAGACCATTATTCCCAATGGCGACATTGATGCCCAGATGCGTGAGATTAAACTCTATTTCAGGGACTTCAAGGGAAAGAAGCCCGAGAACTTTACGATAGGAGACATACAATAAGATGCGCAAGCTTTCTCTACTCTTCTGCCTTTTTCTGCTACCCCTGGCGCTATTGGCCGATGACGACACACGCCTCTGGGGCGACATAGACTACGAAGGCGAACCTTGGGTCAAGAACATCTCAGAGCCTTTGAAGATCACTCACGGACTACAGAACCGGCACCTGTCGCTATGGGCCAGCCATGGCAACTTTTACGACCAAGGCAAAGGCTGCTGGCGTTGGCAGCGCCCCAAACTGTTCGCCACTACCGAGGACCTCTTCACCCAGACCATCGTCGTTCCCTACCTCATCCCCATGCTGGAGAATGCAGGAGCCGTTGTCTTTACCCCTCGGGAGCGCGACTGGCAGAAAGAGGAAATTATTGTCGACAACGACGGCTCTAAGCGCAACTATATTGAGGTGACGTCCAAATCGAAATGGCATACCACGCCCATGAGCGGGTTTATGTTCCATGAGGGTTTCTACTCTGATGGCGAGAATCCTTTCGAGGCAGGCTCCGCCCGTATGGTCAAGACCACCAGCAGCAAGTCGCGCTATTCGCTGGCCACCTACCAGCCCGACTTCAAGAAAGCAGGCCGTTATGCTGTCTACGTCAGCTACCAGACACTCCCTAACAGCATTGACGATGCCCTTTATACCGTCTGGCATCGTGGCGAACGCACCCAGTTTCACGTCAACCAGCAGATGGGAGGCTCTACATGGGTTTATCTGGGCACCTTCGACTTCGATGCAGGTTACAGCGAGTTCAACCGCGTGACTGTCAGCAACCAGAGCGACAACGATGGTGTGGTGACGACAGATGCTGTACGCTTTGGTGGCGGCATGGGAAATATCCAACGTTTCGGACTAACCAGCGGCATGCCTCGCGCCTTGGAGGGAGCCCGCTACTATGGCCAATGGGCAGGTATGCCCTACGAGGTGTATAGCAGCAAGAACGGGGCCGACGACTATGCTGACGACATCAACGCCCGTTCGCTGATGACCAACCTGCTGGGTGGCGGGTCATGCTACATGCCCAATGCAGAGGGGCGCAAGGTGCCTATCGAACTGTCGCTGGCTGTCCATAGCGATGCAGGCTATGCTCCTGACGGGTGTAGCCTCTATGGCTCTCTGGCCATCTGCACCACCAACTTCAACGAGGGCAGGCTGGATGCAGGAATCTCGCGCCAGGCATCCTACGACCTGGCGGAAGCCCTGCTGAACAACGAAACGACAGACCTGAGAAACAAATATGGCCAATGGACACAACGCGACCTTTACGACCGCAACTATTCTGAGACCCGCCTGCCCAATGTACCCAGCGCTATCCTGGAGACCATGTCCCATCAGAGCTTCCCCGACATGGTGTTCGGACAAGACCCTGGCTTCCGGTTCACCTTGGCACGTTCCATTTATAAGACCCTGTTACGCTACATCAGCAATCAGCATAACAAATCGCTCATGGTGGCTCCCTTGGCGCCAGACAACTTCCGCATCGAGTTCACCAAGGACAACGAGGTACGACTCAGCTGGGAGCCGGTAGAAGACCCTCAGGAACCCACGGCCAACCCTTCAGGATATATTGTCTATACAGCCTTGGGCGATGCCGATTTCGACAATGGCACCTACGTCCGTGCCAAGAACAGCCTTGAACTGCAACTGGAGCCCAACCTGCTCTACCACTTCAAGGTGGTGGCAGCCAATCGTGGCGGCAAGAGCTTTCCCACGGAGGTGCTTTCCGCCCTATACAATCCCAAGGCTCACCAGACGGTGATGATAGTCAATGGCTTCCATCGCGTCTCCTCGCCTGCCATCCGCAACAACGGTCTGCACCAGGGCTTCGACCTTGACGAGGACCCTGGCGTCACCTACGGTCCCACCTATGGCTGGGTAGGACGACAGATTAACTTCGACCGCACGCAGATGGGTGACGAGAACGGAGGCTTGGGCGACAGTAGCGACGAGCTGGCAGGAATGCTCATTGCCGGCAATGACTTCAACTACGTCATGAACCATGCCGAGGCCATCCAAATGGCAGGCAACTACAACATCGTCAGCTGTTCCAGTCAAGCTGTCGAGACGGCTCGTGTGCAACTTGGCAAGTATCACGTTGTCGACATCTTGCTGGGTCTGGAACGCAACGACGGACATAGCCTGGACTACTACAAGACCTTCGACACCTCCCTACAGCAGGCCCTTCAAGTCTTCACCTCACAAGGCGGACGGCTCTTGGTCAGCGGAGCCTATACAGGCAGCGACATGCAGTCGGAGGCTGAACAGCGTTTCCTTGCAAGTGTTCTGCATTGCCAGTATGGCGGTCGCAGCCTTGCACCTACCAACGAGGTGAAAGGTCTGGGCACCAACCTCTACTTCTACAAGAACCTGAACGAGGAGCACTATGCTGCCACCTCGACAGACATACTCCAACCCGTTCATCCTGCCATTACAGCCATGCAGTATGCTGACGGCTATGGAGCAGCAACGGCCTATAAAGGAACCGATGGCAGCATCTTCGTCATGGGCTTCCCCTTCGAGTGCATCAAGACCAGCCAGAAACGCGGGTCTATCATGCGAGGCATCTTAAACTATCTCATCAAATAAAACTAAAAACTAATTTGCATTATGTACAAAATCCAAACTAACTCCAGCGGAACACGAAGCATTGAGATTTCTGAAGAACACCTCCAGACCATTGAGCAGTATCAGCTGTTCCGCGACCTGATTGACTCCAACGGATACGTTGACGAGGAAGTGTTGAACAAGCTGAAGCTGAACATCCGCTCCATGCTCGAGTCTGATGCCGGCAAGGACAAGAACCTGCTCGACCTCTGTCTGGACGTGATTTACCATCCAAACATGAAGGCTTTCGGACTACAGCAACTCGTCATCCTTTACATCAATTGGAAGAACCGTGGCAACGACAATCTGGGCATGACCACGCGTGCCTTCCAGGGAACACCGTTTAACTAAGCTGTTGATCGTTGGCTTTTTGCCGATAGCTTACAAATGGAGTACAGACTGACGGATTTTCTTCCCACTACGAAGAAAGAGATGGAGCTGCGAGGCTGGGAAGAGGTGGACATCATCCTTTTCTCGGCTGATGCCTACGTAGACCATCCTTCCTTCGGAGCGGCTGTCATTGGACGTACCCTGGAGGCTGCAGGCTATCGGGTGGCCATTGTGCCCCAGCCCGACTGGCATGGCGACTACCGCGACTTCAAGAAGTTGGGACGGCCACGCCTGTTCTTCGGCATAGCCCCGGGATGTATGGATTCCATGGTCAACAAGTACACCGCTGCCCGCAGGCTACGCTCCGAGGATGCCTACAGCCCCGACGGTCGTCACGACCTTCGCCCGGAGTATCCCACCATTGTCTACTCCAAAATCCTACGCCAGCTCTATCCTGACGTGCCCATCGTGTTAGGAGGCATCGAAGCGTCGTTGCGCAGGCTGACCCATTACGACTACTGGCAGGACTCTCTGCGTCCCTGTATCCTTTGCGATGCCCCTGCCGACCTCATCATCTATGGCATGGGCGAGAAACCCATCGTCGAACTCGCCCGGCGCCTTGCAGAGGGTTTCCCCGTCAGCGGCATCCACGACATTCCCCAAACGGTTTACCTCTCCAGGGACATCACGCCAGAGCCTGACGACATCGTGCTGCACAGCCATGAGGAATGCCTCAGCGAGAAGCGTTCGCAGGCAGAGAACTTCCGGCATATCGAGGAACAGTCTAACATGATGCACGCCCATCGGCTCATCCAGTCCGTAGCCTCGAAGTACGTGGTGGTCAACCCACCCTATCCACCTATGACGACTGACGAGCTCGACGCCTCCTTCGACCTGCCTTACACACGCGTTCCACATCTTAAATATAAAGGCAAGCGCATTCCTGCCTACGAGATGATTCGCCACTCGGTCAACATCCATCGCGGGTGCTTCGGCGGATGTGCCTTCTGTACCATCTCTGCCCATCAGGGCAAGTTCATCAGCTGCCGTTCCAAGGAAAGCATACTGAAAGAGGTCAGGCAAGTGGTGCAGATGGACGACTTCAAAGGCTACCTTTCCGACCTTGGAGGCCCCTCTGCCAACATGTATGGCATGCAGGGGCGCAACCTCAACATCTGCGGGAAGTGCAAGCGTCCCAGCTGCATCCACCCGCAGATATGCCCCAACCTCAATACCGACCACTCCAAGCTCTTAGACATCTATCGTGCCGTCGATTCCCTGCCGGAAGTCAAGAAAAGCTTCATTGGCAGCGGCGTGCGCTACGACCTGTTGTTGTACAGGAGCAAGGACGAATCAGCCAATCGGGCTGCCATGGAGTACACCCGCGAGCTCATCACCCGCCACGTCAGCGGACGCCTGAAAGTAGCCCCCGAGCACACCAGCGACCATGTGCTGCACCTGATGCGCAAGCCCTCGTTCTCGCAGTTCTACGACTTCAAGCGCATCTTCGACCGCATCAATCGCGAGGAAGGGCTGCACCAGCAGATCATCCCCTACTTCATCAGCAGCCATCCTGGATGTACAGAGGCCGACATGGCCGAGCTGGCTGTACTAACCAAACGGCTCGACTTCCAGCTTGAGCAGGTGCAAGACTTCACCCCCACGCCCATGACCGTCTCCACCGAGACCTGGTATACAGGCTACGACCCCTATACGTTAGAACCCGTCAAGAGTGCCAAGAGCCCACAGGAGAAACAAGCCCAGCGCCAGTATTTCTTCTGGTACAAGCCAGAGGAGCGCCAGCGCCTGGAGCAGAGCCTGCGCCGCATTGGCCGTCCTGACCTGATAAAAGAACTCTGCCCCCATGCAAATCATCGAGCAAGCACTCGTCCCCAAGAACCCAAAGAAGAAAAGCGAGGACGGCATCGTCGTCACCGCTGACTTCATAGCAGTCATCGACGGAAGCACGTCGAAGACCCGTCTACGCCACAGCATGCTGCGCTCCAACGGCTGCTATGCCATGCAGCTCATCAGCCGCTACATACAGCACATGCCCAAGACCACCACATGTGAACAGTTCCTACGTGGCGTCACAGCCTATATCCGCAAGCACTATAAGAAGTCCTTGCTTCCCCGGCTGGCCGAGCACCCGGAAGACCGCATCACAGCCTCCGTCGTCGTGTATAGCCGCGTGTCACGTGAACTCTGGATGGTGGGCGACTGCCAATGCCTCGTCGCAGACATCAGCCATAAGACCACCCCCGTCTACTACGACAATCCCAAGCCCTACGAGGCAGAGCTGGCATCCATGCGTGCACAGGAGACCCGGCGCCTCATGACACAAGGCGTGACACGAGACGAGCTGTTACGCGACGATGCTGCCCGTCCCGTCATCATTCCACACATGATTGACACCATGCGCCAGCAGAACGTTTCCTATAGCGTCGTCGACGGATTCCCCATCCCCCGCCGGCACGTGCGCATCATCACCCTCGACTTCCAGCCCTGGGAAATCGTTCTTGCCTCCGACGGCTATCCCTTCCTATGCCCTACCCTGCAGGAGAGCGAGAGCCGACTGCAACAGCAACGCGAGAACGACCCGCTGAACATAGGGCCTGACTTCCAAGCCACCAAAGGCTTTCACCCTGACTTCAACTCCTTCGACGACAGGGCATACATCCGTTTCCTGGTGTAGTCGTCAGCGGCTTCTTTAATGATTATTCGGGGATTTTGTTGTCTGCTTACGTTTTTTTCGTAATTTTGCAATCAATTGAGCTATTATAGTGGTTTATGAGTCATATCGTCGAGAAGTTTAAGGCGTTTTGTGAGTGGCAGCAACGTCCCTTTCTGGTGGCAGAGAAGTCGCCGGAGCTTCACCGTTGTCCGACCTGTGGAGAAGAGTATCAGGGAAATTACTGTCCTCGTTGCGGGCAGTCGGCCAGAATAGGGCGCTATTCGTTCAAGAACACCCTGCTGCTGTTCCTCGATGTCTGGGGCATGGGCAATCGTGGCATGTTCCGCACGCTGCGCGACCTGATACTGCGTCCAGGCTATATGATTCGCGACTATATCTCAGGCATGCAAATGGCCTACTTCCCGCCGTTCAAACTGCTGTTCCTGTTGGCGGCACTCTTTTTGGTCGTGCAGTCCGGCGCCAACCTGAATGGCGTAAACTATATAGAACAAAAATCCGAGCAGATGGCAGAAACAGGTGACTCCATCGCAAAGGCAAGAAAGGCCATAGTCAATGACAAACAAAGAGACAAGAGCTTTGAAGAGGCGGGCAGATTTGTGAGTTTCAAGTATGAGGAGTTTGAAAAGAAATACCCCAACATCTGCTCGCTCTCATGGTTGTTGGCCATTTCAGTCTTCATTTATCTTTTCGTACGGAAGAGTCCCAATATACCCGACCTGCGCTTTTCTGAACTCATCGTCGCTATGGTGTACACCTATGACATGATATTTATTTACACCATTGTGATAGCTTTTCTCGACCTCCCTGATAATGTTTTCTATGCAGCCTATTTGACTCCCCTCATTCCTCTGAAACAGCTAACGGGTTTCAAGTGGTGGCGAACTCTTTTAGTGGTATTCCTCTCGTATCTCATAGTCCTTGTTATACTGTTCTGCTCTGTGTTTATAGGATATTACGTGCTATATTAACCAGGAACATTCAAAACATTTAAGGATACACCCGTGGACGACCCCAACTATCTGGAACTATCGACTATATGATAATTCTTCTGCGACAGCTATGAATGATTGCCTCTACTGACGACTATTGCGACTTCGAACTGACGCTGCGCCCCACCAGCGACTTCAAGGCTCAATTACTATCACGAGGTAAGTAGGTAGAGGTATTGGAGCCGCAATCATTGGCAGATGAAATCATCGAATGGCATAAAAAACGCCATTGAGCGATACAAAAAGTGAAAAAGCGAGAGGCTGTTCCACGTTTTGAAACAACCTACGCCTATCTTTGCACCATAATTCACTAAAACTGTAAAATTATGGAAAAATTGATAGACCTTGGAATGAATAAGTTGTTTCAGTTGGCGGAGTATGTCTGCAGTCGGTGTTTGCTCGATAAGGGCGAGCCTGCTGCTCATCAATCACAGCCTGTTGCCCCCACCATTCACTTCTCAAATGAGGATAAGATGGTGGAGGGGGAGTTGTTCAAATAAAAGGCCGCCTCTGTACATGTTTCTCCCTTAAATAATGTGTATTTTTGTGGCAAATCGATTTATTCTCAGAAAGATTTCGTAACTTTGCGGTTAAAACCGCGAAGTTACTCCATCTCGGAAATAAAAACAAACGAGTTTGTTTTGTATTTCTCTCGACTTTTAGTAACTTTGTAGCGATATAGCACCCAAAGCTGGAGGCTGATGACGTAAAAACGAAAAACTATAATAAAATGGACATTCAAAAGATACAGCAATATAAGTCCGCATTTGACCAGATAGCAAAGTCGGTAAAAGACGATGACGGGAATGGCGTTGAAGTGTGGTACGCCCGCGAGTTGCAGCCACAGTTGGGCTATGCCCGTTGGGAGAATTTTGTTGTGGCGATAGGTAGAGCCATTGAATCATGTAAGACTCTGGGAATCAACGTTGATGACCATTTTCGTGAGGTCACGAAAATGGTCCCGTTAGGAAGCGGTTCAGAACGCCCGATACAGGATTTTATGCTTACCCGTTATGCTTGTTATCTGATAGCCCAGAACGGTGACCCAAAGAAGGAGAAGGTCGCTTTTGCACAGAGCTATTTTGCCGTACAGACCCGCAAGGCAGAACTCATTGAGGAAAGGCTAAATGAGATTGCCCGCCTCGATACCCGCGAGCGTCTTCGTGCGTCAGAAAAACAACTGAGCAAGAACATCTATCAGCGAGGGGTTGATGACAGAGGATTCGGGCGTATCCATTCCAAGGGTGACCAGGCCTTGTTTGGAGGACTGTCAACCGAGCAGATGAAGAAGCGGCTTGGCATCAAGAGCGGAGCATTGGCAGACCACCTGCCAACCCTGACCATTGCGGCAAAGAACCTGGCAACTGAGATGACCAACTACAACGTAGAGCAGAAAGATCTTCATGGTGAGATGGGTATCACAGCAGAGCATGTACAGAACAACCGTAGTGTGCGTGGAATGCTTGGTCAACGGGGTATCTAGCCAGAAGAACTTCCGCCAGCAGAGGACATAAAGAAAGTAGAGCGGCGTGTAGCGAAGGACGAAAAAGAGATGCTGAAAGAGTCGCAGAAATTGCCAAAGAAGTAAAAACGAGAAAAAGATATGGCCAAAAAGAGTATAATCACGGTAAAGGATGTGAACATCAGAACGATGACCGTTAATGGCATTGATTACATCTGCATTACAAACATTGCAAGGCAGAAGAATGAGACCGAACCGAAAGATGTAGTGAAGAACTGGATGCGCCAGAAGAATACCTTAGAGTATCTGGGCCTTTGGGAGAGACTACACAACCCCATTTTTAAAGGGGTCGAATTCGACCCCCTTTTGCCATCCAGCAGATGCAGGTGCTGGAAGATAATGAAAGCAGGAAATTATTGAAGTAAAAACGAAATAAGATGGTCTATGATGGCAGATACATCATGCAGACCTCTTGATTATCCGCAAGCTGAATATTTCACGTAACAATCAATAACACTATTAATATGCCACAATATTCTGTAAGCAACCTCACTATTGACAATGTTCTTGGCTTCATCAAGAACAAAGAGATTTCCATTCCAGAGATACAGCGCCCCTTCGTATGGAAAAGTGACCAGATACGCGACTTGATAGATTCCCTCTATAATGGCTATCCTATCGGATATCTGATTATTTGGCAGAATCCTGATACCGTCGATAAGAATGGGGAGAAGACAATAGGTAAGAAAATTATGATTGATGGCCAGCAACGAATTACAGCCTTGATGACAGCTATCGTCGGATTACCCGTTATTGACAAAGATTTCAAAGAGAAGGTGAGATGCATCTCTTTCAACCCATACGCTGCAGCCATTGGTGAACCATGTTTTGAGGTTCAAAGTGCCGCCATTTTGAAAGACAAGAAATGGGTGAAAGACATTGCATACCTATTCTCTAATGAGTACAATGCTTTCGATTTCATTCCCAAGTTCTGTCAGGAGAACCCAGATATGGAGCCAAAGAAATTGAACGCTCTTCTTGAACGAGTACGAGACATTAAGAATGCCCCAATAGGCGTTATCAATCTGAATAAAGAACTGACCATTGACAAGGTAACGGAAATATTCATCCGTATCAACAGCAAGGGAGCGTCTTTGACCCAAGCAGACTTCGTTATGTCAACCATTGCTGCTGATGACGAGTTTGGAGGCAACCTTCTTAGAAAAGCCATCGACTATTTCTGCCATCTTTACATCAATCATAACTTCATCAGCCTGATAGATAAGGACGCAGAGTTTGTGGCATCAGAGTATTATCCCATGATAAAATGGCTGGCTGATGCTGACACTAAACTCTTTGCACAGACTTTCGATGACGTGCTGCGAATAGCATTTACATCAAAATACTATCGTGGCAAAATGGCAAATCTAACCGACCTGCTTCATGGCAGAAATTTTGAGACGAGGACATACGAAAAAACTATCATGGAAGAATCGTTTGCCAACCTGACAGAAGGTGTCAAGGATGTGTTTAGCAAATACTTGTACGAACAATTTGTAGAATGCCTAAAAGGAGCTGGATTCATCAGCAGTCGTCTGGTGAAAGGCCGCATGGCACTCGACTTTGCCTATATGCTATTCCTAAGGTTGCGCAAAGACCCAAGCATTGACAAATTGAAGGTCGCCCATTATGTGCAAAAATGGTATGTAATGTCTGTGCTGACAGGTCGCTATGCATCCAGTCCTGAGACTGCAATGGAGTCGGACTTGCGCTCCATTCGTGAAAAGGGGTTCCTCATGTTTTACAACGAGGTAATGGCCAACCTATCTGATACGTTCTGGAATGTTACATACGTACAGAGACTGGAAACTACAGCCAGCAATTCGCCTGCTTTCAACGTTTATCTGGCTGCACAATGTAAGAGTGTTGATGCGTCTTTCCTCAGTACAGGGTCAAAGGTACGTGACCTGTTAAGTTCTGCCGACATCCATCATATATTTCCACGTCAATACCTGAAGGACAATCAGATGAACTCTACAATGGAATACAACCAAGTGGCCAACTACACCTATCTCAGCAAGCCCGTAAATGTTGCAGTAGGCAAGAAAGCCCCAAAGGTGTATCTCGGAGAGGTCGTTACTGCTATCGATGCAGGCAAAGATTCTGCCTACACTACGATGAGGTCGATGGACGAACTGTATGCCAATCTTGACGAGAACTGCATACCTCGTGAGATTATCAACATGGACGTTGCTGACTATCATTCATTTCTGGAGGCCAGACGAAAACTGATGGCACAGAAAGTAAAAGCATATTTCAACGCATTATAGACTATTACCACACTATAATCAGAACTATATGAAGAAAGATAGCCTGAAACTATATATTGACGAACTGAACAAGCAATACAAGACAGGGCTTGCACGTGAGCATTCTTATCGTCCGGCACTGAAAGACCTGTTGCAGAGCCTATTGCCGAAGATGGTTGTAACGAATGAGCCTGCCCATTTCGAGTGTGGCGCACCAGACTATATCATTCAACGGGAGAAAGACCATCTGCCTGTGTTCTTTATGGAGGCAAAAGATGTGAACGACAACGACCTGGACGGACGCAACAGGAATGCCCACAAGGAGCAGTTCGACCGATATAAGCAAGCACTCGACTATATCATCTTCACAGACTATTTGGACTTTCACCTGTATGAGCAGGGGGAGTTTTTGGATAGTGTGAGGATTGCAGAGGTCAAAGGTGACAAGATTGTTGGCATTGCAGAAGCCGAGGACAAATTCCTCTCCATGATTCAGCATTTGGGCGCGTCTGCCATCCAGCGTGTCACCTCTGCCTCACGTCTGGCAAAACTGATGGCGGGCAAGGCTCGATTGTTAGCAAATATTATCGAGCAAGCGATGAATGACGATACGGATAGTTATGCTAACGATAACCTTCGAGGACAATATCAGGCGTTCAAGGATGTACTGATTCAAGAACTTAAACCAACGGACTTTGCAGATATCTATGCTCAGACGATTGCCTACGGTATGTTTGCAGCCCGTTTGCACGATGATACTCCTGAGGATTTCAGCCGTGAAGAAGCAGCACGTTTGATTCCAAAAACCAATCCCTTCCTACGTCAGATATTCAACAATCTGGCTGGCAACGACCTCGACGAGCGCATTGCTTGGGTAGTAGATGACTTGGTGACAGTATTTCAGGCTACAAACTTGCAGAAGATTATGACAAGTTATAGCCGTGACAAGCTGCACCATGACCCCATGATTCACTTCTATGAAGATTTCCTGTCTGAATACAATCCCAAGTTGCGCAAGTCAAAGGGAGTTTGGTACACGCCTCAGCCAGTCGTAGGCTTTATCGTAAGGGCTGTGGATGAAATTCTTCAAAAGGATTTTGGCTTGCCTGAAGGATTGGCAGACTACTCAATGATAGAGCGGGATGTGGCAGTGGAGCAGAGCCGCGACAAGCGTACCTCTGACGGCATGAAGCATGAGAAACGCAAGTTCCACCGTGTTCAGATACTCGACCCAGCCACTGGTACAGGTACTTTCCTTGCAGAAGTAGTGAACCAAATCTATGATCGCTATCGTGATAATCAAGGCATCTGGCAGCAATATGTTGAACAACATCTTTTGCCTCGCCTGAACGGATTCGAGATATTGATGGCCTCGTATGCAGTGGCTCATATTAAACTCGATATGCTTCTTGCTGAAACTGGCTATCAGCACAATACGGACAAGCGCCTACATGTCTATCTAACAAATTCTCTCGAAGAAAGTAATAACGAGCCTCGTACCCTCTTTGCCCAATGGCTCAGCCGTGAAGCAACCGAGGCTAATGTCATCAAACGTGATTACCCTGTTATGGTCATGATTGGTAATCCGCCATATAGTGTTTCGAGTCAGAATAACGGAAAATGGATAACTAATCTTGTAGCTGATTATAAGAAGAATCTCAATGAGCGTAACATTCAACCGTTATCTGATGACTATATTAAGTTTATGAGGTTAGGGCAATACTATGTTGAGAAGAATAATTCAGGTATATTGGCCTTTATCAGCAATAATGGGTTTATAGATGGAGTTATTCATCGGCAAATCCGCAAGGAGTTGTTGCGAGCCTTCGACAAAATTTACATTCTCGACTTGCATGGCAATAGTCGCAAGAAAGAAACTGCTCCTGATGGTTCAAAAGATGAAAACGTATTTGACATCATGCAAGGTGTTAGCATCAATATCTTTGTAAAGACAACAACTAAAGAACGTACATCAGCAGAGGTATATCATTATGACCTTTATGGTTCAAGGGACGACAAATATCATTTTCTTAATGAGAACTATCTAAATACTGTCGCATGGAAACAACTTGAGCCACAAACGCCTCAGTTCTTCTTTGTCCCCAAAGATTTCGCATCACAAGAAGAATACGATAAAGGATTTGCTGTCAAAGATCTCTTTTGCATATGTAATGCAGGTTCCAAAACGGAAAGAGATAGTCTTAACATTCATTTTACTGATGAAGAGAGGTTGTCAGTTCTAAAGGATTTCAAAGAACTGAGTATAAATGAATTAGTTGAGAAATATCATACCAAGGATTCTAGAGACTGGCAAGTCATGCTTGCTCAGAAAGATTTGCAAACTAATCCCATCATAGCAACAAAAATATCTTATCGCCCGTTAGACATACGATATATCAACTATACAGGCAAGACAAAAGGCATTATGGGTTATCCTCGTTTTGATATCATGTGCCATATGATTCATCCCAACATTAGTATGTGTTTAGTTAGAAATAATAGGCGATACGAGGAAACGTACTTCATCTCAAATGGTATATCTGACAAATCCTACATCTCCTCAAATGATGATATAACAGTATTCCCTCTTTATGCTTATAAAGAAAATATGGGTGAAGAAGAGCGCATTGTCAACTTCAATAAAGACATTTACGAAAAGATAGCCAAGGGACTAAACTACCTTCCCTGCTATGATGATAATATCTTGATAGACCCCACTTCCGATTATAATGGCGTCCTTTATCCTCAAGACCTCTTCGACTATATTTATGCCGTTCTCCACAGCCCGTCGTATCGTGAACGCTACAAGGAATTCCTGAAGATTGACTTCCCACGCATACCTTATCCGACAGACTGGGAGAAGTTCCGCGACTTAGTGGAAAAGGGTGAAGAATTGCGACAACTACACCTCATGGAAGATTTGCCTTCTAACACAGGCATTTCCTTCCCTGCGACAGGAACCCTGCAAGTGGATTGCTATCAATGGGAGCAGAATCGCGTTTATATCAATAGCGAGCAATACTTTGAAGGTGTACCCGAATCCGCATGGAATTTCTACATCGGTGGCTATCAACCCGCCCAGAAATGGCTCAAAGACCGTAAGGGCATGACATTGACCTTCGAAGATGTGAAGCACTACCAGCGCATCATCTATGTACTGCAGCAGACAGAACGCATCATGCAGGAAATAGATGAGATAAAAATGATAGAATGTTGATGAATATGATGAATATGATGCCATGATGCCAGGTGAGTGACATCTTCGAGTTTTGTATACATAATAATAAAAAAAGTGTAACTTTGCAGACATAAGAAGATAAAAATGAAGCAAGATCAGATTGTAATCTATCAAGACGAAAACAATGCCATACAACTTGAGGTTAGGATGGATGGTGAAATGATATGGCTGACACGACAGCAGTTGGCAACGCTGTTTGGCAGGGACTATAAAACTATCAGTAAACATATCAATAATGCTCTCAAGGAGGAATTGGCCGGTGAAGTGGTAGTCGCAAAATTTGCGAATGTGTGCAGTTCAGAAAGTGGGCCAACAGAGTGCTG
>JAFPWS010000002.1 GCA_017412705.1 Prevotella sp. | reverse complement strand
TGGAAGCGCACCGACGACCTCGACCGTCTGGTGGAGAAGCTGAACAACTTCGAGGCAGTAAACATCATCTGCGAACCCGAAAAACTGATAGTAAGATGAGACGACTGGGTTTACTGTTTATCCTTCTTTTGTCGTTTGGGGTGGTGTATGGCCAGCGCATCAGCCATACATATAATAATGTGTCGCTCAGCGAAGCTCTGCTCCAGTTGCAGGGCGAGCAGTCGGACTATGCCATCAACTTCCTCTACAACGAGCTGGAGGACTTCCGCATCACAGTCACCATCAAGAATAAGAAGTTGCCCAATGCCATCCGGCAGATGATAGGTTTCTATCCTGTCCGCATGACCGTAAAACCCGACGACCACGAAATCTACGTGGAGTGTACCCACAAGACCGACCGCCACCTGATAGGAACCATCATTGATGAGCGGGGCCAGCCAGTGGCATACGCTAATGTTGCCATCCTCAATTCCGCTGACTCCACGCTACTTAGTGGTGGCGTTAGCAACGAAAGCGGTTACTTCGCCATTCCATACGAACAGCCCACAGTTCTCGCCCGCATATCCTACGTCGGTTACAAGACCATCTACAAACTCTGTAATCAGCCAGAGGTGGGAACAATACGGATGCAGCCAGAGAACCAGACATTGAAAGGCGTAACCGTGAAAGGACATTATGTCAAACCGACGGCAGACGGTCTGGCAGTCAACATCGAGAACAGTCAACTGGCCAGTCTTGGCTATGCATCAGACGTACTAAGGCATCTGCCCTTTGTTAACGTGAAGAACAACACTTACGAGATTATTGGCAAGGGAACGCCTCTCATTTACATCAATAATCGTCTGGTGCGTGACAACATAGAACTAAAGCAACTTAATTCCTCAGACATCAAGCAAGTCAGGGTCATCCTAAACCCTGGTGCTGAATATGACGCAGGCGTGAATGCTGTTATCCGCATTACCACCATCAAGATGGGTGGCGAGGGATTCAGTGGCATTGCCGACGGAAACGTCAGAGCCGAGCGTGTCGTGTCGCATGGCGCAAACGGAACCCTGAACTACCGTCACGGCGGTCTCGACGTGTTCGGTACACTGGGATATACAAGAAGAATGATGGAGGCCAACCAGACGGACGAATACTATTTCAGCCACTGGAACATCAATGAAGATGTCAGGTTGGAAGGGCGCAACTTCACACTCCGCACCACGCTTGGTGCCAACTACCAGTGGAACGACCGCTCGTCAGTAGGCATCCGCTACCAGCTGACCGACACCCCCAGCGGCCGCTTCAACTGCTTCGACAATCTGCGGGCAGAGCGGACAGGCGATGTGTTCGAGGATGCAAGACTGATAGACAGTAAAGACTATCGGAACCAGACATCAGAGCGCCACTATGTCAACGCCTACTGCAACTATGGCCTTACCGACGACACCAACCTGAAACTCGATGTGGACTATCTGAACGGCAGCAGCGTGGATACCCAGAACTACCATGTCAACTATGGCTCTCTCGCCAGTCGTAACAAAGCCCACAACCTGCTCTATGCCGGGCGACTGCTATTCTCCACTCCGCTATGGGGAGGAACCGTCAAAACTGGAGCGGAAGCATCCTATACCGATAACGTGAACAACTACGTTGCCAACGATGAAGTCGGCACTATCAGTCATGCCGTCTACTCTACAGACAACGAGGCACGTCAGCGTCTTGTTGCCGGATTCGTGGAATATGCCAGGTCTTGGGGCGAGAGCCTTTCGTCGAATGTCGGGGCACGCTACGAATACACCGACTTCGACTATTATTCAGGCAAGGTGAAGTCGGATGAAGCCAGCAAGTCGTATTCAGGTTTTTTCCCGTCTGCATCCGTTGCATACAGAACAGGCGGCATGCAACTCTCGCTTGCCTATCGCCATACCACGCACCGCCCTACCTACTTTGCCCTCCGTAATGCCATAGCCGTCAACAACCCGTATTCGTATGAAGGCGGCAATCCGCAGTTGCAGCCCAGCAAGACGAATATGCTGACACTGACATTCTCGTGGAAAGACCTCCAGCTGATGGCCACATACGCCAATGTGAAAAACGGAACGGCCTATATCTACGACAGATACGGAGTCAACGACTCCATCGCCTTTTTCCAGACCCGCAATGTGGACAGCCGTCGTGTCGTACTTTCTGCATACTGGTCATCGACACTCTTCAGAGTGTGTCCGTCTGCTTATTCTCCTGATGGCTGGCATATTGCTGGGGCTGCTCTTGGTGGTTCTCTTCATGCTGGTCAACAGGCGGTTGGTAGCATTTGCCAGCAGCATCATTCAGTATTCAGCCACGCTTTCGAGCTTAGCTTTGGCAGTATTTCCCCGGGTAGGCGAGGTGATTGGATTCAATTCGGAACCCTATATACAGAAACTGCAGGAATTATCCACGAGCCAGAGTCTCGGCGAAAGGCTTGTCTCTATTGCAGAATATCGCAGTTTCCTCCTGCTTTCTGTTGTTGCAATGTCGGCATACGCATCCTGCTTCCGGAGCAACCTGAAAAGACTCATGAGCGACAAGGGATTTCTCATGCTGCTATGTGCGCTCTACCTGCCCATCGTCATGACTCTTGCAGGCCGTTATCCCGTCTACTATCGCTGGATGGCTTTCTTTCCTCTATTGGTTGCCATTACGTCTATAGCCGCAAGGCACAGGTTTTGGTGTTCCGTATTCGGCGTGGTGGCTGTGTTTCTAACTGTCTTCGGCATTAGGTCGATGTTGCCCAATAAGCATTGGGACTATGAGAACATGCGCTCTTTCGTTCAACGGCAACACTTTAAATCGTCCGATGCCGTGGTTTGTCCTTTTTCTACGTTCTATGAGGTAAAGCCCGTCTGCGACACATGCTATTTCGTTGGTATCTTTCCCACGGAGTTTGTGGGTCACGTGGACTACATCATCGAGTCACCTGACGGCGATGCGTACGATCGGCAAATTACCAATTACGTTAACAAACTGAAAGCAGATACGACGGTTGTACTCACGGTTATAGGTCATTGTGAGCATCCTACATTAACAATCTATCAAGTGCAGACGAAACATGAATAGACATATCATCACACTGATACGCCCACACCAATGGCTGAAGAACCTCTTTGTCTTCACGCCTTTGTTTTTCGACCGGCACGCCACCGACTGGAACTATGTATGGCCCTGCATAGTGGCTTTCATGGCTTTCTGTCTGGCCGCCAGCGGCATCTACTGCCTCAATGATATTCTTGATGCAGAAGCCGACCGTCAACATCCGGTGAAACGCATGCGGCCAGTTGCCTGCGGTGCTGTCAGCAAGCGGACTGCCTACACTATTATGTGCATAGTATGGATAACAGCCTTTGCACTGGTTGTCGGGGGGCGTCTTTATAGTGGTAATATGCAGAATTGGCTAATAGGCACGTTACTGCTCTACATTGTCATGAACATTGCCTACTGCGTGAAACTTAAACAAATAGCCCTTCTTGATATATTCGTCATTGCTACGGGATTTGTGTTGCGCATCGTAGCCGGCGGCCTGGCTACGGGCATCATCTTGTCCCATTGGATTGTGCTCATCACGTTTTTGCTTGCACTGTTTCTGGCAGTGGCAAAACGCCGCGACGATGTGGCCATCTACGAGACTTCGGGTATAAAGGCACGGAAGAGCGTAGTACGTTACAACATGGATTTCCTTAACCAGTCCATTGGTATCCTGGGCAGCATCACCATCATGTGCTACATTCTCTATACTGTGTCCAACGAGGTAGTAGAGCGCATTGGCAGCCACTACCTCTATGCCACGTCAGTTTTTGTATTGGCAGGAATTATGCGTTATATGCAACTCACCTTAGTTGACCGAAAAAGCGGTAGTCCAACGTTAGTCCTGCTGCACGACCATTTCATTCATTTCTGCATCATCGGCTGGATAGTAGCATTTACAGTCATTCTTTACGCGTAATCATTTATGATGGATATCAATGGTCAACAGCATGTAATCGCAGCCTTCGACTTCGACGGCACATTGACCACATCGGACACGCTGATAGCGTTCATCTGTTACACTCACGGGCAACGCCGGCTACTCTTGGGCTTTCTACGCCATGCTCACTGGCTATTGATGATGAAACTGGGTTTCTACTCCAACGGGAAGGCGAAAGAAAAAGTCTTTTCCTATTTTTATAAGGGAACGACGCACAAGCAATTCGCGCAGTGGGGACGTGAATTTGCCGACATTGCTGAAACAATGCTAAATAGCCACATGGTCGATATATTAAAACAACATTTAGCAAAAGATCATTCTGTGTGCGTGGTTACAGCCGGCATTGATGAGTGGGTGCGGCCCATCTGCGAACGACTGGGTGTCAACATAATCCTGGCAACACGCATAGTAGTGTCGCCAAGCGGTACATTGACAGGTCGCTTCCTCACGCCCAATTGCTATGGGAATCAGAAGGTAGCACGTCTATTGGAGGCGTTCCCACAGCGACAATCCTACAAACTCTATGCCTATGGCGACAGCAGGGGTGACAACGAATTACTTGCCTTTGCTGATATGGGATTCCACATTGAGCATCACAAGTGCTTTCCTATATCCACAAGAAAAGCGTGCAAATCATCATGACTTGCACGCTTCCTAATATGGAATTACCTAATATATTTCCCCACGCAACATTTATATAATCTTCACTGTCAGCACGATAAGCATTAAACGGTACAAGTAAGAAAATGCAATTACTCATCCGCCGTGCTTATGTGTAATTTCCAGTCTTTCAAAGTCTGCGAAGTGTCCACTTGACCTCTCGCTTGCAAAGGTAGGTAAAATTCTATAAATGGAGGTTATTCTCATGCCTAAAAATCATTAAATCGACAGTTTTTTAGAAAAAAGTTTGGAAGATTGCCAGATATTTCTTATTTTTGCATTCGTAAATATACAATATTGATAAGTTATAGATGGAAATGATGTTTAATACATCAAAAATGTAAGGTTGTTGTATGGAAGACTATTCTGATTATTCGGCACCAGAACTGGTGAGGATGCTTGGCAGTCGTTTTAAGGACTATCGGCTGAGAGCCAACATGACTCAGAAGGAAGTGGCTGAGATGGCTGGCCTGTCTGTGTTGAGTGTCTATCGGTTTGAGAATGGTACGGTGACTAACATTTCACTCAGTACGTTTCTCTTGTTGATGAAAGCTATAGGATGCATCAACGACTTGAATGACCTGATGCCGGAACAGCCAGAGTCACCTTATTTATATAAAGAGAGCAAGAAGATTCAACGTGTAAGACATAAGAGAACATGAGCGAGGTATTAAAGGTTTTTCTATGGGGACAGGAGATAGGTCGCTTGGCTTGGCATGATGCCCGAAAGACTACATTCTTTGTCTATAATCCGGAGTTTCTGAGAGGAACATTGGATATTGCACCGTTGGCTGCATCAATTCACAATCCACTCAGTACTCGTGCCATCTTTGGCGAGGCAGAACGCATCTATCAGAAACTACCATCGTTCATAGCAGATTCCTTGCCCGATGCATGGGGTAATCAACTCTTCGAACAGTGGCGGAAAGACAACAAACTCACGGAAAGAAGTGTGACCTCCTTAGAAAAGTTAGCATTCATCGGTAAGCGAGGTATGGGTGCCTTGGAATTTGTTCCTGAGATTGAACGAGATACGATAACAGGAAAGATAGACATCAAGGCTCTTGCAGACTTGGCAGAGAAAATTGCCATAGAGCGTGAGAATGTAAGGATTCTGCCTGATGAGTCGTTGACCTTACAGTCGTTGATTGCCGTAGGCACTTCCGCTGGCGGTCGTCAACCCAAAGGAATCATTGCCATCGATAGAGAAACTGGTGAAATCCGTGGTGGTCAGATTGATGTGGAGCCAAACTTGGACTATTACATATTGAAGTTTGGTGATAAATCCCGGTCGTCAGCCGAATTGGAACAGACTTATTATGAAATGGCTTTGGCTGCTGGCATCAATATGATGGAATCTCGTTTGCTTGAAGTTGATGGGGTAAAACATTTCCTCACCAGACGTTTCGATCGTAACGAAACAGGCAAGTTGCATACTCAGACATTGGCTGCAATGGATCCAGAGGCTGACTCTTACGAAAAGTTGTTTGCCGTATGCCGTAAGTTGCACTTGCCCGAAGTGGATTGCCAAGAACTCTATCGTCGTATGGTGTTCAATATCCTTGCCAACAATACCGATGATCATCACAAGAATTTTACTTTTGTGATGAATCGTCAAGGCACATGGCGACTCTCACCTGCCTATGATATGACTTATATCTTTGACACAGGCGGCTATCTGCCCAATAAGGAGCATTGTTTGATGATAGGAGGAAAGTTGCAGGGCATCACTCGTGACGATGTTATCCAGTTTGCCCGTGACAACGGTATCCGCAGACCGGATGCTATTATCCGTGATGTGGTGGCATCCCTGAAGCAATTCCGTACTATTGCTACGAAATACGGCGTGTCAGAAGAATGGGCGGGTAGGGTGGAGACTACCATTATTAACCATCTGAAGGCATGGGGTGAGTGGCAGGAAGAAGTCAATGTGCCAGAATTGATCATCAACGGCCATATTGTTTCCAATATCCGTATCGAACAGGCATACAAAGGCAATTTCCACCTCCTTGCAACTATTGACGGAAAAGAACGCAAGTATGTCATAGGTAAGAATAAGGAAGAATATGCAATGATAGAAAAGACAGGCATTGCCAATCTAACTGCCGAGCAACTTCAAGTAATGGTTGAGAGATATTTCAAATTGTCAGAATAGAGATGTATGTGAGTTCGTCTTCTGTGATGACGAATAGGCTAATATGATAACAAAAGTATTAAATTCGGTTAAATATATTCTGATTTTATCAAGATTTATGCCGTAATTGATATAATATTATTATATTTGCCGTGAATTTTTAACGGAATCGGCATGCTTTTAAGATTAATTGCAGAGAATATCACGTCTTTCAAGGACGCTGTAGAGTTTAATACGTTCCCGTCGAGTAAGAGCCATAGCCACGAGAATCATAAGATTACTTGTGGTCATGCTACTGCATTGCGTATGAGTGCGATTTATGGAGCTAATGGCGCTGGTAAGAGTAATCTTCTTCAAGCATTAAACCTTTTGCAGATGCTGGTAAAGGCTGAAACCGTGCGAAAGATTGATTTTTATGATGAATTGGCTTTTAAGTTGGATGCTCAATATGCAGATAAACCTTCAGAATTGGCAATAGAATTTTGTTACAATGATAGCGTGTTCTATTATCATATTGAGTTTACTACAGAAGAAATATTATTGGAAGAGCTGTTCTTGAGCAAGAGAAGCAAGGATGTTGAACTTTTTGTGCGTAAAGGAGCAGAAATCTCTATCAATTCAGACTATGTTGGTAAGGGTATTTCTGAGCAATTCCAAGATGCATTGAATAGGCTTGTGCGCCCAGACATGCTATTATTGTCTTTCTTGGGTAAGTATTACTCAAGTGAAAGTCCGTTGGTGGTTGATGCCTATCAGTGGTTTGTGAAGAATTTGCATCTTGTGCTTTCTAATACATATCATGCTTTCGTCCCTCACATGATGGATACAGACCCAACCTTTTCAGATTTGGTTAACACAACGTTGCCGGAATTGAAAACTGGCATAGAAAAAGTAGTTGTAAAAAAGGAATTGATTGCGGAAGAGGATGTAAAAAGTGGGAGGATGATGCAGTTGGTTAAACAGGCCAAAGAGCATCCTGGTGAGCCTCAGTCAACACGTAACCGATATACGGATGATGTCGTCAATGTGATTTTTGAGGATGGGAATGTATATTTAAAAACTCTGGTTGCTGTTCATAGGAATCTCTATGGCTCAGAAGTGGAGATGTCGTTACATGATGAGTCTGATGGTACTCGTCGTTTGATAGAATATATGCCTCTGCTTTATGCTATCATCCAAAAAGATATGGTTTATGTGGTGGATGAGATTGAGCGCAGCATCCATCCAATCATGATTAAGGACATTGTGCGGAAACTGTCAGAGAGTACGACGGCTAAAGGTCAACTTATCTTTACGACTCATGAATCAGGATTGCTTGATCAGAACATCTTCCGTCCTGATGAGATCTGGTTTGCCCAGAAAGACGCAGAGCAGGCTACGCAACTCTATCCATTGAGTGACTTCAATATTCACAAGACTGCCAACATCGAAAACGGCTATCTCAATGGTCGCTACGGTGGTATTCCTTTCTTGTCGAACCTCAAAGACTTGCATTGGTGATATGATACAACGAAGAAGAGACTACGATAAGCGGGAACCGTCAAGGGATGCCCATAAGATTTACATAGTCTGTGAGGGAAAGGGCACCGAGCCCAATTACTTCGCATTCTTTGAAGGATTATCATCTAACCTTCAGGTCATAACGATTCCGCCAACTGATGGCACAGACCCACTAAAACTGATGGAACGTGCAAAACAAGTACTAATAGGGGATGATAGGGAATTTACCGTTGAATACGAACACGGTGATACTGTGTGGTTTGTCGTTGATTCAGACACATGGGCAGAAGAAGGAAAGATTGCGCCTTTACGGCAGTTCTGTAGTCAGAAGAATACCGCAATTCCTCAGGAGTACGATGAAATCAAAGTCTATAGTGCATGGAATGTGGCCCAAAGCAATCCCAGTTTTGAAATATGGCTCTACTACCATTTCTATGAGAACAAACCCGTTTCAGATGAAGTTGCCAAACATGATGAGAGCCGCAAATGTTGGGCAATCCCATTGTATGTTGAACAGTCGCAGGGATGCTAACTGCTCCTTTAGTGAGCGACTGTCAGTTGCCAGCGTTTCAGCATCGATAGCCTTTGGCAGATACTCTTTGACTATTGTTTCTGTATCAATATCGTCTATTGTCGCTTCACGGCATGGTCTGGTGTCGAAGGTTGGCAGACTTGCTGCACATCGTTCTGCGAGGATTCTCTCTTCTTCTGCACTGGCAATGTCACGACGTGGGCCAATACGGATAAACGTTCTGCCTCGATAGCGTACAGGCGTGTCAAAAGATGGAGTAACCTCCACAACCAAGACATCACCTTCATCCGCCTGCACTTTTTCTGTAGTCATGACGGGGAGAGGTAGAATGTTTCCATCAGAACGAATGCCACTGATACGTTTCATCAGTGCATCGTCAACCTTCATTCCGCTAATCTTACCATCGTCATATACGCCGATTAGCAGATAGCCTTTCTTTCCAGAACCAGGCATATCGTTTGCAAAATTAATGTTTTTATTCGATATACTTTCGTTATTACTGCTTTTTCCGCCTTTTGTCACTTATAGAAAGTGATCCAATTTGTCCTTTATCTTCCATATATGTTTCAACGTTTTTGTTTCTTGTTCTATTGCCTACTTCAAAAATGATAGGGAAACTAATCCTGTGATTTTTGTGTGTCGATGTTGTATCCATATCTAACACTCAGGTATTTTACAAGTTCTGTATACTTACCCGATAGACTAATAACACGAGCAATCTCTTCAGGAGTTACCCATCTATACTTTTTCTGGTCAATAATTTGCGAACGCCATGTATTCTCTAATCCTTTGTCAGAATATCTATATTTCCGATGCAGAAGTTGTGCATTCCCCTTTGGAATAACATGAACATGGATGAAGTCATCTGCTTTAATATACTCTATTTCTTTATGTGCTATCACTTGTTCCGCCCATAGTGTTTGGCGCATCAGTTGATAAAATGGCTCAACAAAATAGATCGTGTGAAGGTATCCATTGGGAATTGAGAGTAATTGACAGGAATTATCAATTAAATGGGAATATCTGCGTAATCGTTCCTTCCCGCTTCCCTCCTTACCAGACTTGTCTATATTATATTCATTCCCTTCTGTATATTTCCATTCAATAGGGATGAGCATTTTCGTGCCATTTTCCATTATTGCCAAGATTGCAGCATCCACAGAAGTACAATTCGCTCCTCTTTTTACTATTTTCTCATTCAAGTAATCTCTGCTGCTTGTTACTTCAAACGAGATATATGTGAGAGCCCTGTCACATTTCATGGGTTCTACATCAATGGCATCTTCTCCTATCAACATCTTGGCCAATTTGAGTACTATCTCTTTGTCCTGCCTAATGGCAAATAGATGATTAAGACAAGCCACTTGTGATGACAAGATGTGATTGGGGATACCTTCACTTCCCCAGAATACAATGTTTTCGCTATGGAAATAGTCTATGCACTCGTTAACTATACGCTTATACAAATTCTTATAGGACTCGTCATTTTTAATGCAGAACTCCCAATTGCGATTGTTGAACGTGCCACCACCATGAGCACCATAGAAGACATCGGAGTCTTGCCTCAATAATGCCAATTGACGGCATTTTTCCTTTTCTCTATAATTTGCAACGCGTCTTCTTTCAACCGGAGAACTAACTTGATTTGAACTATTATTCTCGATTTGTTTGCTTGGCTCTTTGTATATGGAATCCTCAATGATGTCAATGACGTTCATTTCTCTGAGATCATTCATAGTCGAAGACGAGAAGAGAAATTTTACAAACACCTTGTCATTACCGGGATTAGTTACGTCTCCAAATTTCGATTCAATGGTGTTGCTTGAAACTCTGGGACTATTCCAGCGGGAAGAATCGTTGAAAAGATAGCCTCCGATAGTCTGTCTTGGAGTACATTGATGTCCATAGGCGTTATTATCGAGAGTGATGACATAAAATTCTGGGTGACAATCAATTTGGCCTAATTGTATTTGGTCTAATTCCTGTGGATAGTCAGGATCCAGTTCCCGAAGATTTTTCAGAATGGACCATGTTTCCATTTTGAAATCATCAAAATACCCATACAAGCTAAATTTGTAGAAGTCCGTAATATGTTTCATCAAGCCACTACTGCCGTCCACAGAATCGCGCCCGTATTTCAATTCAATAATCGCAATACGATGCGGTGCTTTCTTGGAAATGGCAACAATATCAAACCTTGCATTGAAGTCTGGATGTTCATTATCCTGTGGTCTGCGCCATTCAACATCGGTGCAATACCATTCAGATTCTTTGTTTCTGTTGTTCTTGATAAACAAATGTGACTGTGACTTCTTCTCTTCGTTAGTTTTCTTGTCGCTGTTTCTCTTTATGGTTTCATATCGAGCAATAATCCAATCGGCTATTTCCTGTTCGGAACTCAGGGTTAGGATAGGAGAATTGCTGATACCTGTGAAATAATACTCATTTATCTCACATCTTACCTGTCCTTTTGCGCTATACGACACCTTGGCAATGCTGATGTTATTGTAGTAGATGTTTAGGTAGCCATTTCTTATGCCAAGGAATAGTTCGTCCCGATGATTCAGATACAATTCCTTGTACAAACAACTTTCCTTGAATTTATCTGCAAAGTTTACTCTTCTCATACTCTTTTTAAAAATTGGGGACTTATGACTCTTTCTTTCAATTCATAATTCTTCATTTATTTATAGTTTGGGTGTAAAGTTAGTGAAAAGTTTTCAATCAAGCAGCTGTTCACAAGAATTTTTAGGGTTTATTAAGCCGGTAGAAGTGAAAGAGGTGGTATTTCCTGATTATGGCGGTTTTAACATTTCCAGGGTGTGACTTGTTTGAAACTCCGATAAACAGAGAATTTGGCTTGGTAACGTGGGTTACTCAGGATTTTGCCTGCACTAAACAAAGGGTGTCATTTTGTGCATTTTTCTTTGCGTTTTTCTACATTTTGTTGTATCTTTGCCAATAAATTGTCGAAGACCCAGTTATGATGATAAAGAAAACTGTCTTGAGCATGGTGGCGCTGATGGTGGTCAGCCATGTTGTCGCGGCTCAGAAGAGCATGGTGATTTCCGGTTCTGCACAGGAGGTGAAGGTGGAGTTCTTCACCCCGAGTATCGTACATGTCGTAAAGGGCGAGCCCACTAAGACTCTTGTGGTCACAGCCCTGCCGGAGAAGGTGGCTGTCGCGAAGAAAGGCAACACCTGGACGAGCAGCGAACTGATTGTCAGACAGGATGCCAAGGGCAACCTCACCTTCCTTACCTCTAAGGGAAAGGTCCTGCTCAGGGAGAAAAGCTGCGATATACAGAAGGTGAGCCAGACCTTTACGCTCGACAAGGATGAGGCTATCTATGGTCTTGGCACCGTCCAGAACGGGAAGATGAATCGTCGTGGCGAGACGAAACGTATGGAGCAGTCAAATCTCGAGGACTTCCAGAACGTGCTTCAGAGCATCAAGGGCTGGGGCATCTATTGGGAGAACTATTCACCGACTCTCTTCGAGGACAACGCCCAGGGCATGACCTTCACCTCTGAGGCAGGCGAGGGCATCGACTATTACTTCATGTATGGCGGTAGTGCCGACGGTGTGATAGCCCAGATGCGCCGTCTCTCTGGCGACGTGCCGATGTTCCCGCTCTGGACCTACGGCTTCTGGCAATCCAAGGAGCGATATAAGACCGCTGCCGAGACGGAGGGCGTCGTCGATAAGTATCGTGAGCTGCAGGTGCCCCTCGACGGCATCATCCAGGACTGGCAGTACTGGGGCTCCAACTACCTCTGGAACGCGATGGATTTCCTGGCAGAGGACTTTGCCACAGGCCCTCAGATGATAAAGAATGTACACAAGAAGCACGCGCATTTCATGATTTCCATCTGGGCGAGCTTCGGCCCGATGACGCAGCAGTTCCGCGAGCTGAATGAAAAAGGTCTGCTGTTGCCTATCGATACCTGGCCGCAGAGCGGCATCTCGCATGTGTGGCCTCCTGTCATGGAGTATCCCTCAGGCGTGAAGGTTTATGACGCCTTCAGTCCTGTGGCACGTGACATCTACTGGAAGTATCTTCGTAAGCTCTACGACTATGGTGTTGATGCCTGGTGGATGGACTCTACCGACCCCGACTTCTTCAATCCTCGTGAGAGCGACTACGATCATAAGGTCTTCGGCGGCACGTGGCGCTCACAGCGTAACGCCTTCCCCTTGGAGACCGTTCGCGGCATCTATCAGTCGCAGCGCAGGGATTATGCCAACTCGCCGAAGCGCGTCTTTATCATGACCCGTAGCAGCTTTGCCGGTCAGCAGCACTATGGCTCCAACATGTGGAGCGGCGATGTGGCTTCTTCGTGGGACATGCTTCGCAAGCAGGTGCCTGCGGGGCTGAGTTTCTCACTCACGGGCAATCCAAACTTCAATACCGACATCGGCGGCTTCTTCTGTGGCTCGTATAACACGCGGGGCAAAGGCTCTGCTCCCCAGAATCCGCAGTTCCAGGAGCTATATGTGCGCTGGATGCAGTACGGGCTATTCTGTCCTGTGTTCCGCAGTCATGGTGCCGATGCTCCCCGTGAGATATGGCAGTTCGGCAAGAAGGGCGAGCCTGTCTATGATGCCATAGAGAAGATGATACGCCTGCGCTACCGTCTGATACCTTATCTGTATAGTACTGCCTGGCAGGTCACTTCAGCCAACGGCAGTTACCTGCGTCCTCTCTTCAGCGACTTCGCCAGCGACAAGAAGGTGTGGAACACCACAGATGAGTTTATGTTCGGCCGCAGCATCCTTGCAGCACCTATCGTTGACCCCCAGTATACCAAGGAGAAAGTCATCAAGGAGGATGCGATGACGGGCTGGGATCGCAAGTCGGCTGTGGGAGAATCGGCCGTTAATGCGGACTTCACCACCAGCAAGACCGCTGTGAAGTATCTGCCCAAGGGTGCGCTGTGGTATGACTTCTGGACCAACAAGAAATATAATGGCGGACAGAGCGTAACCCTCGAGACCTCTTTCGACCGTGTGCCGATGTTCGTTCGTGCCGGCTCTATCCTGCCCCTGGGTCCTGAGATGCAGTATGTGGGCGAGAAAGCGTGGGACAACCTCGAACTGCGCGTCTATCCCGGTGCCGACGGGTCGTTCACCCTCTATGAGGACGAGGGCGACGGCTATAACTACGAGAAGGGCGTGTACAGCACCATCACATTCCATTGGAACAACAAGTCCCGCACGCTCACCATCGGCGACCGTAAGGGCGAATATCCCGGCATGCTCACGACCCGCCGGTTTACCGTCATGCTGCCTGACGGCACAACGACAACCGTTGATTATGACGGCACTTCGAAGTCGGTAAATCTGTAGGCGGCCTCTTGCCAACCTATTCAGTTGTGTAGTTCTTGTCCTTCTCGTAGGTGATGCCTTCGTAGAGGGGTTGCGAGCCATCGTAGCTCTCTGGGATGAAGTGGAGGCGGACACCACGGATGTGCTTTTTGGCACGGAAGGTCTTGGGGTCGTCGACCTTGTCGCTCTCGATTTCGAGCTTCATCAAGCCGAAGTCCTTCAGACGCACCTTGTCACCCATCTGAAGATGGCGACGGACGGTCTCAGCCACCCCCATCATCATGCTTTCGAGCACGCCTCCGCTAATGGTCATGTGACTGGCGGCCTCTTCGAACAGCTGACGGCTCTCAATGGTCTGGTTGTGAACGGCTACAGCCTTGTACTTGCCGAAGGTCTTGAGTGTAGGCTTGGTCTCTTTCTTGACTCTGTATTTCATAAGTTTTGTACTAATTGATTCGTTTACGTCGCAAAGATACGAATAAGCGGGCGAAAAGCCGAATTATTGAGAGAATTTCTTTAATTTTTCCCGAAAATCAGATAGATTGTTGATTTTTGGTCGATTTCAGCATTCTTAGCCTTTAATAGAAATGTCAGAATACTTAAGATAGCCTACATGCCTACACGATATTTCTGTAAACCAATGTATATTATTAAGATAGGTTTGATTTTTGCCTACACGTAACCTGCACATTGCATACACTATACCTACACAAATCTGACCAAAATATATCAAAATACCCGTTTCTTGGCATTTCCATAGGGAGCTAACATGATGAAAGATACGGCTTCGCAGGTTCTGTAGTTAATGGTAGTAAGGAAATTATCGAGAGAATTTTCGGTTTAGACGCGTACTAACAATTACTGGATAGGGAGGTAAGTCGCAAATTCTCTCGAGAATTTGTTGTTCCCATTACGGATAAAAGGTGCGGAGTGCCTGCCTTGATATTGCCAGGTAGGGGGCTAAATGTATGTTAGTGGCATGTTTGCTGTGTGTAGGATTTGTGTATAAATAGTGTAGGTTACGTGTAGGTAAAATTTCGGCTAAAACCATTTATTTAAACACATTTTGAACTTTTTTGGTGTATGCGTGTAGGCATTTCAGTGTTACTTTCTCTGAAAAACTTTGTTTTTCCCGCTTTTTTTTGTATCTTTGTCGGCATAATTTATAATTACTGAACAATCATGAATGTAACATTACTGAAAAAAGACGGCAAGAAGGAAGTCATTAATCGTGTGGAGGTGGCTGCAATGGCGAATGCCATCAAGGCGGGGATGACAGAGAAGACTGTCAGGCACACCCGCGAGGTGTATCATCTGATGAATCCGCGTCGATTGCCAGACGGACAGGTCTCTGTTCAATGGGAGGGTGGGGTCAAGCTGCCCAGGATTTGTTTCGCTGCCGACTACATAAAACGGAAGGGCCAGTGGAAGATGATGGCGTATAATGGTCTCGTGGTCTTGGAGGTCAACGATCTGCCTACTTACGAGAAAGCGGTGGAAATCAGGGAGTTGGCCAAGAAGCTGCCTGAGACCATGCTGTGTTTTCTGGGCGGATCGGGTAGGAGCGTGAAGATTATATGCAGAGGGGTGTTGTTTGGCGGCGGGTTGCCATCGGAGAAAAAGGATATCCGCCAGTTCCACCTTAATATATATAATACGGCGCGAAGGGCCTATCAGAACCAGTTCGGCTTCGATATCGAGTTTCTGGAGCCGCGACTCGACCGTACGGTGTATATGAGTGCCGACCCAGAGATGGGCTATCATGCGGATGCACGCCCCTTCTATGCTGATACGGAAAGTCACGAACTGCCTCAGCCCGTTATGATCAGTCGCGAGGAGGATGGCTTGATGCCTGGCCGCACCGTCACCCGTACCTATCATCTGAACTGGACCTTTATCGTTGAGACGGTGATGGGGCACTATTTCGACCTGCCCGACGAGAACAAGGAGGCGACGCTGCTGATGCAGATTGCCTCGATGTGTCTGGATCAGGGCATTCCCAAGGCGCATGCCCAGGGGCTGACGATGCTCCACCCCGTGCTGAATCGCGACAGGTTGCTGGTGGAGAAGATTTTCCAGACGGTCTATAGCGTGGCAGAGCAGGAGGACTATCGTGAGAAACACAAGCTCCATCCGCTGAAAAGTGTCCCCGAGGATACCATCCAGGCGATGAAGACGGAGATTTTCCTCAATTCGAACTTCGATATGCGCAAGAACCTGTTGACGGGTGTGGCTGAGTATCGCGAGAAGTTCAGCGACGACCAGCGTTTCAAGCCGCTGACAGACGAGGTGCGCAACGATATGACGCTGAGGGCCACTGAGTTAGGTTTGAAGGCATGGGATAGGAACGTGAACCGTTTCATCGACTCGACGCGTATCGAACAGTATGACCCCGTGAACACCTGGCTCGACCAGCTGCCCAAGTGGGATGGCCATGATTATATAGCCGACCTCGCCAGGCGTGTGCCGACGAACCAGCCCCATTGGGAGAAATACCTCCGATTCTGGCTCGTGGGAATGGTGGCTCAGTGGCGCGAGAGCGATAAACAGTTGACAGGCAATGCTTTAACACCGCTGCTGATAGGCCGTCAGGGTTGCGGAAAAACGCGCTTCTGCAAGATACTCCTGCCCCCTGAGTTGCGCGACTACTACAACGACAAGATCAACTTCAAGAACGAGTTCGACCTGAACATCGCGCTGACCTCGTTTGCACTCATCAACATCGACGAGTTCGACAAGACCACCTCGTCGCAGCAGATTGTGCTGAAATATCTACTGTCGTCGAGCGACGTGAAGTTCCGTCCGCCCTACGGCAAGACCATCAAGCAGTATCGCCGTTACACCTCATTTATTGGAACGACGAACCAGATGAAGCCCCTCGTCGATCCTACGGGCTCGCGTCGCTTCGTGTGTGTGGGCGTCACTGGTAACATCAATTTCGAGGATAATATCTATCATGAACAGCTCTTCGCCCAGGCTCTCCACCTGTTTAATAGTGGTGAGCGCTTCTGGCTGAACAACGATGAAATCGACACGCTGATTCAGGAGAACGAGCCGTTCCAGAAGCTGAACGACTTGGTGGAGATGATTGGCGAGACCTTCCGCCGGCCTAAGGAAACAGAGACGGCCCGTTGGTGGAGCCTGGGTGACATCAGCGCTCTGCTCACCCAGCGCTATCCCAACTTCGACCCTGAGACCCCGTTCCATAAGCTCGGCTCCGCCCTCAACGACATCCAGTTCAACTTCAAGAGCAAGCGCACCAGAAAACACATGGAGTACTGGCTGACAGAAAAATGAAAAAGGCTCCTTAACGGGAGCCTTTTCTATATAAATGTTTTTTGAGATTTACTTCACCTCCTCAAAATTCACCGCTGTTGTAAATCAGTAAGTTACGAATTGGTGGTACAAATAAGGTACTATTATTCTTCGTCTTTCTATGACCCATATATCCTTCACTCTTTAGAGAGAACCTCCCATTCACCATAGGTTTTTCCGTCTTTTCTGTTGATTTGAATACCAAGTTCTCTCACAGCCGTAAAGTCTCGTTGGATTGTTTTTACAGATACATCAATCCTTTTGGACATTTCATTCAATGTGATGGTTGGGTTAAGTACTATCAATTCCAATATATCTATTTGTCTTTCAGTCAGTTTCTTTAGGACATCCTTTTGGACATTCTTTAGGACATCCTTCAGGACATCAGGGATGTTTTGGCCTATTTCCTGTGAACTTTCCTGTGACTTTTCTCTTGTCGCGATGTCTGCAATGATATTGCCTGCACCTTCATGACAGGGGATTGTGATACGGAAGAAGGTGCGCTCTTCATCTGTAACAACGGCAGCACGAGGCGATCCATTGGACTTCAGCACATTCTGGATGGTAGGAATACCGGTGCTGCGTCCTTCGGTCATTTCCAGTTCCTTCAAGTATTCACCCAAACGACGGTTGCGGTAACGCTTGGAGATAAGTAGCTCACCACGACTGATATCAGCAGTAGGGATGCTACGATCTGGTCCGCCTACGTTCTGGATAGTAATACCCTTTGGTTCCACCGTTATCACAACAGGCTCCCATTCCCGATAATCGCGATGATAAAGCGAGTTCGTTATACTTTCCTCCAATGCTTGGTAAGGATAGGTATAGAACTTGATGCTGTGATTATCATTCTTGGGTTTGATGATGGTCTGCATCACCACCATGCGATTCAGATACTCCAGCGTCCGCTCGATAATCTGGGTGACGGAGCCTGTGATAATTGGGGCTTCGTATAGATTATTGGGATTCACCAGCCGACCTTCAGGGAAGAAAACAACTTCCACCTGTGTGCGCTTGAAGAATTTGCTTGGATTCTCGCAGAACATCATAGCAGCCACATTCCTCAGCATACGATTCTCTGATGATCCGACATACAAGTCCATCTGCTCCAGAATCTCGCTCAGCGGTCGCTCATAAAGCTCGTTGGCCAGTTTACTGCCAACTTTCACCAAATACTCACGAAGCAGCAGTGTGGATATGTCCTCCAGTTTGATGTCTGGATTCCCTCTTTCATCAAACGGTACACGACTGGCCAACTCACGCAGTTCGTCTAGCACCTCACCCTTGGCAATGATACTGCTCGACCCACTGCGAATATAGAAATATTCCTTGCTTCCATTCTTCGCTGTTACATTCTCAGGCACAGAATACGGCCTGTTGATGCCCGCAGGGCACCAGATCACTAAAACCTGCTTTCCATCCACTTCTTCAACGCTCGTTCTGGGCATGTAGTAGGGCGACATTTTGTTGTTATAGCCTACCATTTCCTGAAGGATGCCGTCGATCTTTTCAACGGGTACACCTTCCACGGGGCGGATAGCCATACCTGTATTGTCATCAGTGTCAACACCTACCACAATATATCCACCACCAAGGTCATCGAAATCATTGGCGAAAGCACATACACTATGGTATATGCTTGCAGGATTCCATCCTTTCTTGAATTCAATCCTATTGGACTCAATCTTCTGCTTATTCAGCAGGTCTTCTATGTTTATTGCCAGTGCCATAATCTAATTCGTTTGCAAAGTTAGTCAAATTATTGAATAACACAAAAGGAACCGCCACTTTTGTGTCGTCCATTTTGTGTCTTTTAAATCCTTTTTCCAAATAAATACACTGTTTTTCATTTTTTTTACGCCAAAAGTTTTCTTTTTGGGAAAGATTTAGTATTTTTGCACTCGCATAGCGGCTCCATGCGGGCAGACTATAGCAAGACATTGTGGGTAAAAAAGCATTCGCTATTATTTCGCGTTTAGCCAAGAGCGTCGGAAACTCATTTGGAATAACAAGCACGGAATCATAGTAGTGACGGTGGCATTCGTATGCAGCATGCCTTCGTAGTTTCTATCATAGCAATGCATTTGCGCTGATAAGGCGTGATGCATACTTATAGAGACTCCGGGGCTCCATCCGACGCCGCCCCGTGCTAAACGCGATAAGGGGCATCACGCTTCTTTTATGTTCGCGTTTCAGCGATTGATAGTCGATGCAGATTAACATGGGTATCAATCGCAATTATGGCAGACATGGATTATAATGGAATCAGTGGGCTGTTGTCTCACTACGATGACGAAGCCGAAGGCAGCAAGGAGTTCTACAAGACTTACTTGCCAAGAATCAACAGGGTGTATTCGGAAGAGACCGTGCGTCAGGACTATTCTGATGGTGTGGTCAACGGTAATATCATCGAGTTTAAGCTCTCGATATCAAGTCTGAACAAGGTGCTCTCGCAGGTTGTCAGATATCTCTCAGCCATGCGAGTGAAAGGCAAACCCATTCCCGCCAACATTCTGTTGGTGTCACTCAACGACCACAAGGCATATCTTTACCACTCGGTTGACTATCGGAGTGACATTGAGAAGATATATGTAGGCGCATCCTCCAAGGGAATCGAAGGTTTTAAGTGTGAGGCAGCCATTGAACAGTATGACTACAGCAACGACTGGCAAGAGTCTCAGATGATTGCCGCGTTGAAGACAGAGGAATACACTCCTATCAACATAGATGAGAACTGTATCGTTGGCTGGGCCCAGACTTTCTACAGGTTGCAGCCAGGGGCAAGGAAGGCCGATTTTATTGGTGACAAAAGCGGCAAAGTGGCTATAATAGGCGAGATACGCCGTCCCGAAGTATTGAAGAAATACATTCTGCCATACCAAGGCGATACGAACCTAAAGTTCGAGTATCTGATGGATAAGCTGAATGATTTCCTTCAGAAGAAGAACCTTGGTGCCTTCTATACTCACAGCACTTATGCTAAGAAATCGCACGACCTGCTACGCAAAGCTATTGCCCGTGTACCAAAAGGCTATGACTACGTGATAATTGATCGTTGTGCAGGTACAGGCAATCTGGAAGAAGCATTGACTGAAGAGGAGTTGGGGCATGTCATTGTCTCTACGCTGGAGTACTATGAATACAAGGTGCTGATGGAGAAGTTGGGCGATAAGGTTCGTCATATCATACCACCCACCGAGAGAGAGGATACTTTCAACATGGGACTTGTCAGAGGTGCAGATGCACTTAGCGAAGAATTCGTAAACAATGACATCATTCGTCACTATGTGGAAAGCGAGAAATGCACCATCATCCTTTTTGAGAATCCTCCGTTTTCGGACACCACATCCATCGAGCACCAGAAAAAGAATGCCGGCAAGAAGTCGTCGGTGTGGAAAAAGAGTTATGTGGTGCAGCAGATGAAAAAGCACATAAAGGGGACTGCCACAAATGAACTAGGCAACGCCTTTATATGGTCGGCATTTGAGTACTTCCTGCGTCAGCCAACTGACAGTTATGTGGTATATTCGCCTGTAAAGTATTGGAAGGTTCAGCATCTGATTGGCAAGAAGTTTATCGAGGGATACGGATTTAACCGCCGCCATTTTCATCGCAATCAGAATGCCTGCATCATGTGTGCCCTTTGGAGTAATGAAGATGTTGAACAACTGGAGAAATTTGACATCCAGGGTTACGAGATAGGAGCAGACAATCAAGTGAAGTTTGTGAAAAACCTCCATATTGAAAAGGTTCACAAGATGTATAGTGAAGTTTATTTCGATAAGAAGAAATACGAGGGTGATAAGCAAGAGGGCATCGTCTGTGAAAAGAATGGCTATGAAAAGACAACGACTAACAGCATCCGTGTAAAGCCCATTGTCAACGACAACATCATCGGCTATATGGCTGTATATAGCAGTGGTTTTGACAATCCTGACAACATGTCAACGCTGATACGTGCGGCACGATATGACGGCAACGGTTTTTATCTGCGCAGTGACAACTACTTGGAGAAACTGCCCATGTTTGCCGCCAGCCGCTACGTCACCTATAACCGCTCATGGACGGAACGAGGAAGAATTATGAAGTCTGCTGACGGCTCAAAGGCTTTCTTCCGTGATGTGAAGAATGGAAAGCTTAATCAGTTTCTCTTGAAATGCCTGCTTTTTACCGTGTTGGAACCTCAGAATCACATGCTGTCGTTTACGGGTTCTGACGGGCGCAAGTACATCAACGAGTTGACATTTGACACATCATCCCACGAAACCTTGGCATCAAATGATATCAAGGACTTGGCATGCAACGAAGAAGAACAAGCATTGATAGGACAATGGGGGAAGGTGATGGCAGATGCAAAACAGACGGCAAAATACAATCCAGAAACGACCTATGGGCTGTACCAGATAAAACTAGAGCTCAACGAGTCGTATAAGGACGAGAAGAAGGGCAATACTATTTATAAGTATCCTAGCCTAAATGGCAACATCCAAACATTGGCAGCCATGGTTAGGCAGTATTATCTGAAAGAAATAGTGCCAACGCTGTTCAAATATAAGTTTTTAAAATAGATTTTATTTACCTATATTACAAACTAAGCCCTACGCATCACGGTTAAGCGAAAAAATTATGAAAAAAATGATGATGGCTCTTGTTTTGAGCTTGTGTGCAACGATGTCAGCAATGGCGCAGGTAACTGCTCCTGAGCCGGAGTTCTCGGAAGAGACGATGCTGCTAACGTCAGACTCTGAAGGTGTTATCCTGAAGAGAGAGAATGGGTATGTTAAGACAAAAGCTGGTGCTAGCCTCTATTTGACTGGTATCGGCAAGGTCAAGTCACGTTTGACAATAGACGGCAATAAGTCGCTAAGTAGCATTAAGGCTGGCCGTACTGCACGTCTGATTCTTAGAGCAAAGGATAACACAACGGATCCCAATTCGTTTATCAACATCTTCAAGTTTGACATTTATAAGAATAAGGAACGTCGATACCAGTTGGCAGAAGTTGGAACTTTATCCGCCAGCAAAACCAGCAATTTAGCAAGTGTCGATTTTAAGGCGAAGAAGTATGGCGAATCCTCCTACCTCATTCAGCTTGAGGATTTAGAACCAGGAGAATATGGCATCATTATTGGCGACCCAGATAATGCGAACACGAAGAATGGTATGAAAGTTACCACGTTTACTGTGGAATAAGCAATTTGTTGGATTCTTCTTCGACCTTATAACTGTTTAGGTCATCTGCAAATCCCACCTGAGTTATTAGCGTAACCCAGGTGGGTGTAGTAAAAGGAGTTGTTTCCTCACGACTGTGGTGCCCAACCCCACGGCAATTCGCCGTATGTAACCTGAACCCCCGATCCGTAGAATTCATGCCACACCTCTCTGATGTCGGGCCTCTCGTCAGCGTCAATGCTGGCAAAGCAGGACTTTACGTATGCCAGCATCCACTCCCTTTCGTTGTCGATAGACCTTACAACAAGAAAGTTCTCATAACAGTAGCCGAATACATAGTTGTGCTCAAGGAACCCTACAAAATTTTTGCCGTCGCGAAGTATGCTGCCTTCTTTGAATATAAGACTGAGTGCTTGCTCGACTCTTGACTTCTCCATGATGATTGATTTTAAAAAAAGAGTGCAGACAATGTCTTGCCTGCACTCTTTTAATATCACATTTATTACTTCACCTCCTCGAAGTCGGCGTCCTGGATGTTCTCATCCTTTGGAGCCTCTTGCTGAGGACCGGCCTGCTGACCGTTGAAGGGGTTCTCCTGACCTGCCTGGGCACCACCCTGAGCGCCCTGATACATCTGCTGTGAAGCGGTCTGCCATGCGGTGTTAAGGGCATTCATAGCCGTGTCGATAGCTGCTATGTCGCCAGCCTTGTGGGCGTCCTTCAGCTGCTGCAGGGCCTGCTCAATGGCGGGCTTGTGCTGAGCGGGAATCTTGTCGCCGATTTCCTTCAGTTGGTTTTCGGTCTGGAAAATCATCGAGTCAGCCTGGTTCATCTTATCTACACGCTCGCGCTCCTTCTTGTCATTCTCGGCATTCTGCTCTGCCTCGGCCTTCATGCGGTTGATCTCGTCCTGAGACAGACCTGACGAAGCCTCGATACGGATAGCCTGCTCCTTGCCTGTAGCCTTATCCTTGGCACTTACCTTCAGAATACCATTGGCATCAATATCGAAGGTTACCTCAATCTGAGGAATGCCACGACGTGCAGGTGCGATACCTGTCAGGTTGAACTGGCCGATGCTCTTGTTCTGAGCTGCCATGGGACGCTCGCCCTGCAGTACGTGGATGGTAACCTCTGTCTGGTTGTCAGCAGCGGTGGAGAAGGTCTCACTCTTCTTGCAAGGAATGGTTGTGTTGGCCTCGATGAGCTTGGTCATCACGCCACCCATGGTCTCGATACCCAGTGTCAGCGGCGTTACGTCAAGCAGAACGATGTCGCCTACGCCACCTTCCTTGTTCAGGATAGCACCTTGGATAGAAGCTCCTACGGCTACCACCTCGTCAGGGTTCACACCCTTTGAAGGCTCCTTGCCGAAGTAGTTCTTTACGAGTTCCTGAACGGCAGGAATACGGCTTGAACCACCTACGAGGATGACCTCATCGATATCGGCAGTATTCAGTTTGGCATCAGCGATAGCCTTCTGACATGGAGCCAGACAAGCCTGAATGAGTCCGTGTGCCAACTGCTCGAACTTAGCGCGAGTCAGTGTCTTTACCAAGTGCTTAGGTACACCGCCTACAGGCATGATGTAAGGAAGGTTGATCTCCGTAGAAGTAGAGCTTGACAGCTCAATCTTAGCCTTCTCGGCAGCCTCCTTCAGACGCTGCATAGCCATTGGGTCGGCCTTCAGGTCGGCACCCTCGTCGTTCTTGAACTCCTGTACCAGCCAGTCGATGATTACCTGGTCGAAGTCGTCACCACCCAGGTGTGTGTCACCGTTGGTAGAGAGTACCTCGAAGACACCACCGCCGAACTCGAGGATAGAGATATCGAAAGTACCACCACCGAGGTCGAAGACGGCAATCTTCATGTCCTTGTTTGCTTTGTCGACACCGTAAGCCAATGCGGCTGCTGTAGGCTCGTTGACGATACGGCGAACATTCAGACCGGCAATCTGTCCAGCCTCCTTGGTAGCCTGACGCTGAGAGTCAGAGAAGTAGGCAGGTACGGTGATAACGGCATCAGTTACTTCCTGACCGAGATAGTCCTCGGCAGTCTTCTTCATCTTCTGCAGCACCATAGCTGAAATCTCCTGTGGCGTGTACTTACGTCCGTCGATGTCAACACGTGGATAGCCACCCTCGTTGACTACTGTATAAGGTACGCGAGAGATTTCCTTCTCGGTCTGTTGCCAGTTCTCACCCATAAAACGCTTGATAGAGTAAACGGTCTTCTTCGGGTTAGTGATAGCCTGACGCTTGGCAGGGTCACCAATCTTACGCTCACCGTTCTCAACGAAACCTACTACAGAAGGTGTAGTACGCTTACCTTCGCTGTTAGCGATAACCACAGGCTCGTTACCCTCGAAAACGGCAACACAGCTGTTGGTTGTTCCTAAGTCGATTCCAATAATCTTTCCCATAATTGTATCTTTTTAATTGTTAATATGCGTAATTTGACACTGACAAAATAGCAAAGCATGTGCCAAAAGTAATTTAACACCGTCCTGTTATGCCATTTTGGCACATGTACATGAAAAATGTAGGTTATTAAGCATGTTGATAATGCTTTCACCAGAAAAATTGCAAAATAATTTGCATTTTTGATTGCTAATTTGTATCTTTGCACCATCAAATTGATCAATAGTAGAATATCATCATGATGAAAAGAACGATTTTACTGGCGGGATTGGCCCTTGCTATGCTGGCGGCCAATGCTCAAGACAATCCTTACATTGTCAAGACGAAGAATGTGAAGAGGACAGCGACTAAGGCTGCTATTACGGCAGAGGAAATCGCTTCCCGGGATGCTGAGCCCAAAGATTTCATGGGCAAGAATTTCCGTTACTACAGCATGTGTGACTGGCAGGACGGAATGCGCTTTATGGTGATGCCCGAGAAGTACGACCTGCTGGTAAACACTTTCCGCGACGCAAACACGAATAAGGAGGTCAGCAGTGCCCGTCTGCGTCATCATATTATGGTGTATAAGGGACATGAGGATATTACAAATGGTCGTGTCCATGTCAAGTTCTTCTGTGAGACTGACAACAAGAACTACTATTACGAACTGCCCAACGGTACGTTTGACGACTACTGCTTTGGCAAGATGGGCGTGCCTACATTGGCTTATCTGGGCGATGTGGACAAGGCTCGTGAGTTGCTGATGGGCCAGCCCCTGATTACCCGTACCCAGTTCTTCCGTATTGACACGGAGTATGACGGTGACGGCTATCAGGAGGTCAAGATGCCAAAGAACAAGGTGGTTACGGTTAAGGCTATTGGTGTAGGCACACGTTCTTTCCCTGTCAAGATTATTGTCGAGGACGAGAATGGTGAGCAGTTCTACCAGAACGTGGCTATGTCGAAGACCAATAGTGGCTTGCGTGACGATGAGTTCGACGTTGACAATGCCAAGTATCTCTTCGAGGGCTCGTTTGAGTTTACGGGTGCTGACATGGTTGTCTCTACCGACATCAAGAGCTATATCAGCAAGACGGTTCACACCAAATATGCTTCAGACATGAGTACGAAGGGCTCCGGCAAGACCCGTGACGTCAGGGTGCCCCGCTTTACCGGCTTTATCATTGATGAAATTGTCGGCGACAGAAACAATCCCGGCTTCTACACGCTGACCCTGCGTGAGGCAGAGACGCGCCGTATCTATTATAAGGATATCGTTTTCACAGAGGATATACCTAACGCAAGTAAGGAGGATTACTTCGGTTATCTTTTTGGTATGGGTGAGGGTGTTGCCCATAATACGACCTTGGAGACTCGTACCGCTATTCGTGAGGGCCGTGTAATTCCTGGCATGACCATGGAAGAGGTTGAGATGGCTGTAGGCCAGTCGGCTACAAAGGTAACAACCAGCGATGGTATTACGGAGTGGATGTATCCGCGTTCCAACAGCGTCCTCGTTGTACAGTTCAACAGGGATGGTATTGTGATAAAGGCTGGTGCACGCGCTTTAGGTGCTTCGTCAGTGTCAGCAAGACGTGCTGCCGACCAGAAAAACAGTAGCCGTCGTCTGACGGGATCAGGAATTGGTGCGCAATAAAGAAGAATCGTTGATGATATCAAGAAAGCCGCCCGATAGTGTTCGAGCGGCTTTTCAATTGTAGTGTTAGCCTGTTCTGGTGTTAACCCTTTTCTGCAATGACGGCAGTAATCTTAGCCTCCAGCTCTTCGCAAAGCTCTGGGTTGTCTGCCAGCATCTGCTTCACGGCATCACGACCCTGTCCCAGCTTAGCATCTTCGTAAGAGAACCAGGAACCACTCTTCTTGATGATGTCGTACTCTGTAGCCAGGTCTACTATTTCGCCAACCTTGGAGATGCCTTCGCCGAAGATAATCTCGAACTCGGCCTTGCGGAAGGGAGGAGCCACTTTGTTCTTCACCACCTTGACCTTGGTCGTGTTACCCAGAATGTTGTCGCCATCTTTGATGACCGCGCTCTTACGGACGTCGATGCGTACACTGGCATAGAACTTCAGGGCATTACCACCCGTAGTAGTCTCAGGATTGCCAAACATGACACCAATCTTCTCGCGCAGCTGGTTGATGAAGATGCACGTGGTATTGGTCTTGGCAATGGTGCCTGTCAGCTTACGTAGCGCCTGTGACATCAGGCGGGCATGCAGACCAACGGCAGAGTCGCCCATGTCGCCCTCAATCTCCTTCTTGGGCGTCAGGGCGGCAACAGAGTCTATCACCAGGATGTCAATAGCGCTGGAACGAATCAGCTGGTCGGCAATCTCTAAAGCCTGCTCACCATTGTCGGGTTGCGAGATGTAGAGGTTGTCTACGTCGACACCCAGCTTTTCAGCATAGAAACGGTCGAAGGCGTGCTCTGCATCGATGAAGGCTGCTACGCCGCCGGCTTTCTGCGCCTCGGCGATAGCATGAATGGCCAGTGTGGTCTTACCTGACGACTCAGGACCATAGATCTCGATGATTCGTCCTCGGGGATAGCCTCCAACGCCAAGAGCTGCGTTCAAGCCAATGGAGCCTGTGGGGATGACCTCTACGTTCTCTATCTTCTCTTCGCCCAGCTTCATGATGCTGCCCTTGCCGAAGTCTTTCTCAATCTTCGACAATGCAGCCTGCAGGGCTTTCAACTTCTGTTCTTGCGGAGTCAACTGCTCCTCTTTTTTCTCTTCTTTCTTTGCCATAGTTGTTTGTTTTTGTGGTTAGTGGTTAGAGGTTAGAGGTTAGAGATATGTCTGAACGCAGAAACGACTAATCACCGCCCTTAAGTTATACATTATTTTTGTTTTCTAAATTACGTCTTAGACCAATAATCATTTTTGCAATATCTGCAACTCTTCTTTCTATCAATTTCAATTCACTTTCATGAATATAACCCAATAGAAGTGCTATCTCTAATTGGCACATTAACTCCATCGGTTAGTAAGGCTGTGAAGTTCATGAGTCGGAAACTTCTTGGTGAGTGCATAAACCTCCCCAAGCAATGCCATTGCCTCATTGTACACGTTTAATTTCCTATAATAGAAATCTTCCATTGTTATCTGAGTTTATCTCGCTATTCTCTAACCTCTAACCACTAACCTCTAACCTCTCTACAATTCGATGTCTACATCGAATTGTTCCTCCCAGGGCAGGCCTTGCTTGTTAAGTTGTTCCATGAAGGGGTCGGGGTCGAACTCCTCGACGTTGAAGACACCAGCCTTCTTCCACAGGCCCTTGCAGAACATCATGGCACCAATCATGGCAGGTACGCCTGTGGTGTAGCTGACTCCCTGCATACCCGTCTCCTCGTAGGCGGCACGATGCGAACAGTTGTTATAGACGTAATAAGTGTGTTCCTTGCCATCGTTGCCTATGCCACGAATGCGACAGCCGATAGAGGTCTCGCCCTCGTAGTTCTCTCCCAAGTCTTGTGGGTTTGGCAGTACGGCCTTCAGGAACTGCAGGGGGATGATTTTTACCTTGACTTTTTTTGGGGTTAGTGGTGAGTGGTTAGAGGTTAGAGATATGTCTGAGCCTGAAGTATTCTCTAACCCCTTACCTCTAACCTCTAACCCCTCTTCTACGAGTTCCGCCTCGTAGATGACTTCGTCGATGCGGCTCATGCCAATGTTCTGAATCACCTCCAGGTGCTTCAGGTACTGCTGTCCGAAGGTCATCCAGAAACGAGCACGCCGGATAGTGGGATAGTTGATGACCAGCGACTCTATCTCCTCGTGGTGTAGCAGGTAGCTGTCGCGTGGACCGATGTTGGGGTAGGTGAGGTCCTTATGAATCTCTAACGGTTCAGTCTCCACCCACTTGCCGTCTTCCCAGTAGAGTCCCTTCTGGGTAATCTCGCGGATGTTAATCTCTGGATTGAAGTTGGTGGCAAAGGCCTTGTGATGGTCGCCGGCATTGCAGTCGACAATGTCCAGATACTGTATTTCCTTGAAGTGGTGCTTGGCAGCGTAGGCGGTATAGATGCTGGTGACGCCTGGGTCGAAGCCACAGCCGAGGATGGCAGTCAGACCTGCTTCCTTGAAGCGTTCGCGATATGCCCACTGCCAGGAGTACTCGAAGTGTGCCTCGTCCTTGGGCTCGTAGTTGGCGGTGTCGAGGTATGAGCACCCACAAGCCAGACAAGCCTCCATGATGGTCAGGTCCTGATAGGGCAGGGCGAGGTTAATCACCAGCTCGGGCTTATAGTCCGAGAAGAGTGCCTTCAGTTGTTCCACGTCGTCGGCATCGACCTGGGCTGTCTTGATGTCCAGCTTGTAGCCTGCCTTGTGGATGTCTTCTACAATCTTGTCGCACTTTGCCTTCCTGCGACTTGCAATCATGAACTCCGTAAACACGTCAGCGTTCTGAGCTATCTTGAATGCTGCTACCGTTGCGACGCCTCCTGCGCCAATCATTAATACTCTTGACATAGTCTTATTCTTGTTTTTTCGTTATTACGATATTTCAATATTACGACATCTTGTTGATTTCTTCGCCTTTGATGCCCAGTGCCGCCATCAGCGAGTAGCCCAGAATCTCCTGCCGGAAGTTTCCACCCTGCATGGGCTGCATGGCCAACACCGTGATGCGCTTCTCGTCATCAGCATGCCGAAGACCTTCGCGTACCTTATTGTATATATGTTCCGCATCAGGAACGACTATCAGACGTCTGACCTCTGCTGCATTGCTGATGACCTGCATGGAGTCAATGAAAAGATCTTCCATCGTCACCATATCCTCCACCACGACACAGCTGATGAGAAACTCGCCCAACGGGCCCATGAAGGCCTTGCCGTCGAGTTGCTCGAAGGCTCCCGGCTGAAAGTTCTCCATCTGCTTTCCTTGATGTAGCAATACCACCTGGATGTCGTTTTTGCCTTCACGCAGTCCTCCATCCAGCGCCACGCACTCCAGCCAGCGGGCCATATCGGCCTTTGGAATGGGACGTCCTATCATGCGCTCAAAGTTTACGATAAGGTCAAAAGCAACCTTGTCGACGTAGTCAGCGTCGACAAGGATTACATTCTCGCTCCATTGTTGCTCTTTCATGCAGCAAAGTTACGAATAAGAAAGCGAATTACCAAATAAAAGTTTGTCTAATTCGTTTAATTTACCATTTTAGTTGTACCAAATGCTGGAATCATTGCGCATGTAACGGTCCTCCTCGTTGTACTGGTTGTCCAGTTCAAACTCCTCTTCGTTGTGCATCTTTTGAGTTCTCATAGTTGTTGTCCTCCAAATTAGTTAGTTTGTTAGTAAATCAGTTTGAATCACATTGCAAATATAGGCATTATATTTTATACCTCCAACACTTTTGCCTTTTTTTTAACATTTTCTTTCGAAAATTAAGCAAACCCGGATATTTATGCAAGAAACAACAGAAGCAAGCCTGTTGAGCTTGCTCCTGCTGATGTGGCTAATCCTTATTTTGCCATGATTTTTGTTGTGCGTATTGTTCCGTCGGCAAGCGTCTCGCGAATGATGTTCAGGCCGTGTTGCAGACGCTGTACCTGACGACCGTCGGGGGTAAAGTACTGACGACTGACCACCTGTACATCAGACAGGGTATGACTGATGGCAGTCGGATTGGCAGATGAAGCAGCCTCACCAGCAACGCCATAGGCACTGACACATTGTACTGTGACAAGCTTGCCGCCAGAGTTGACGCTGGTATCAGTGGTGATAGAGGCTACTCCGTCGACAATGACCAGATACGACTGGGCATAGCCTGTTGCATCACTCCACGATACAGTATGACCGCTGACACTGAGTGTGGGCGCAGGTAGGATAAAGCCCTGCCAGTCAGCGTCCCAATTGTCAGAGCCTCGCAACATATAGTCAAGTTTATGGCTGTCAGCCTCCTTGGGGGTAAGTACCGCCTTGCTGGTCTTGGTGGTTCCTGCATCATTCGTGAACGATGTCTTGCGCTGGCTCAGGTCGACAGCATTACCATTGGCATCCATCGTGTTATATTCGGCCATCTGCGAGGGCAGTCCATCCATATCGTTCCAGCCCTGAGCAGTAATGCTGACGCCACTTGTCAGCTGGGTATTGATGAAAGCCACCTTAGGCGTATTGCCCCAAGGACGTCCCAATGCAGTAGTAGAGCCAGACTGAGCTGCTGTAATAGTGGCATTGCGGAACACATAACCATACTTAGGCGAGATGTGGTCAGGGGCTACAATGACGTTCGAGGTACGCAGAACATGCAGGGTCACATCGTCGAAGAAGGCCTCGCCAGCGCCATAGATAAAGTCGGTTGTGCCGCTGACCTTGCTATTGCGCACCAGATGGCGGTGTCCGTCCTTGCCAGTACGATAGGTATCCTGCCATCCCTCGAGATTGCAGTTGGTAATGATGATGCGGTCTGCCTTGGTATAGAGTGCCAGTGCCTGACCTTCGTCGGTACGAGTGTTACGGATAGTCAGATTGTCGAACGAAACATCATTGGCGGTGACATTGATGGTAGAGGTATTATCGACGTTACCCTCAGCAGCAATCTTATTCCATGAAATAATGGTATTGTCACGCGACTGACCCATCAAGTGGACATTCTGACGATTAATCTGCACATGTCCTTCGTAAGTGCCTTTCTTTACGAATATGTAATAAGGTGTAGCATCGTTGGGGGCGGCATCAATAGCGGCCTGGATGGTCTGATAGGCCTCACCCTCGCCTACAACGGCATTGAAGCCATTCATCTTGGCAACAGGCTGGCGCTGGGTATACTGCTTGGCGTCAATCTGTCCGTCAGCTACGCCATTGAGGAAGAGTTCAAGGTTGGAGTATCCGCTGGCGCTGAGCTTAGGTCCATCGCTGGGGTCATTGGGATTCAGACCCACCTCCGTCTCGTAGGCATCAGGCAGTCCATCACCGTCTGTATCCAGCACGCCACAATCGTAGCTGTCCATCTGCAGACGAGGATAGCAGGTGACGTCAATCTCGGTGTTTGTGGCCTCGTCGAGTGCAACAAACTCATCGTGGTCAGCTAGGACGATATCGTAAGGTGAATTGATGATTCCCATGGGAGGGCGTGCCGTCTGTTGGTCGCCATTTTTATCAACATAAGGAGTCACTGCGCCTTTGAACTGCGGGTCTCTTGTCCCTGCAGCTTCGGCCAGGATACGGGCATCTGTCTCATCGTAGCGGGGCAGCGAAGCACCTGCCTTAGTTGTCACTTTCTGATAAGCAGCGTCTGCCGATTCGTAGGTCTTATATGGCAGTTCGTCTACTATCGTGGTGAGCAAGGCCTTGTCTGCCAGCTCCTGTGATGGCGTCAGCGACCAGAAGTTCATGGCTCGTGATGCATTATTAGCGACGAATCCGTAGTAGTTGTCCTCATTAACCTTCTGCAGCTCAGCATCGCTCCATATATTTGTAGACGGTGCAAACTTACTTGACAGTTCAAACTTGTTACCGCTCAGATACCATTGTCCCACCATATTCATATTGTTTCCCGAAGCTGACACCCAGTAACGCCTACTGATTGTTGCAGCCTTTGTTGCAGGACCTGGACGGTAGTAGTTGTTAATCATGTAGACGCGGTCGTAGTGTGGTGCTGCACCCTCCGGATCCTCACCTGTGTTGGTAATGTAATTCTCGCCTCCATAGAGGGCGTTCACACTGCCCCAGTTGAATATCACGTTGTTGACGAACTCGCTGACCATCTGACGGTCGTTGTTTTCTGTTCGCACGCCATTAAATCGCGGTGAGCGGCTCATGTTGTGTGCAAAGAGGCAGTGGTGCATCGTACTGCGCTCACCTCCCCATTGTGCTCCATATGAGCGCACGCCTTTCACATTCTTTGAACAATAGAGCCCCTCGGCAAAGATGCACCACTGGGCGGTGGTGTACTTGTTGTCGTAGAGTGTGATATTCTCTTCCATAGACCATGAGAAGGAGCAGTGGTCGAGCACGACGTTCTGTACGTTTTCCACTCCCAGCGGCGACATACTGGCGCTGGGCAGGTCGCCTGCACGGAAACGGATATGGCGGATGATGATGTTCGACCCCAGCTTTACGCGATAGCCGGCAAAGCAGATGCCTCCACCGGGTGCCGTCTGGCCCGCAATGGTGGTGTTCGACTTGACGTCTACATTCTTGGTCAGGTAGATGGTTCCTGCTACCTTAAAGAGAATGGTGCGGGGTGTGTCATCTCCATTCGTTGCTGCCCAACGGAAGGTACCCTCCTCGCCGGTATCGTCTAAACGGGTGACGTAGTAGACCTTCGCACCACGGCTGTCCACCATGCGGCCACCCGTTGTGAAGCGTCCGTAGCCCTCACAACCAGGGAAGCTGATGAGGTCGGCCTTGTAGTTCTCCATTACCTTGAACACTGCATACACGGCACAATCCTCATTGATGGTAAAGCTATAAGTCGCATTAGTAGACAGACTATTCCCATTGGCATCCTCCCAGCGAACGAACTCATGCCCCTTGGCAGGTGATGCTTTCAGCGTCACATTGGTACCATGATTATACTTATAGCCTCCCTCAACTGCAGTTCCTTCCGGACTGATAGAGACTGTACCCATACCCTCGCAACCAGCCTTGATGAAGCCTAAAACAGTATTGGCGGGCTCCTCCTTAAACTTGGCAGTAATGGTGACGTCGGCAGTAAATTTATGCGAATAAGGATTGTCCGTCGCTACGAGTTGCCCATCAATATACCAACCCTCCAACGAATAGCCGGCATTGGCAGTTGCAGTAAAACTACGCGTTTGGCCTGATAAAACTTTAGCATATTCCATAGGATTAACAGTTCCTGCGCCTTCAGGGGCTATGACGATTGTAGCCTTGTAATATACAAGTGCATGAATGCCTGGCAATGTTGCCAATGCTATGGCAGTGCTACATGTCAATAGCACCACCATCAATGTCATGATTTGCTTCTTCATATTCTTTGCTTTTTATACATTATTTTATAAAGAGACGAACGACCCTTCTATATGTCACCTTCGAGCGACGAAGCCGTAGGCAAAAGAGGACGAAACCATAGACAAAGGAGGGCGAAGCGCCTTCCTAACCGCTTTGCAGCGGGCGGGAAAATATCTTGCAGCGGGAGGGGAAAAGTCTTGCAGCGGTAGGGGGAAATTTTTGCGGCGGGAGGGAAAAGGTCGTCTTTCGTGGCATTCTCAACCGAGAATCTCCATAGAGATGACACCCTGCGACGCAGCAAAGATACCAAAAATTCAGCTAAAATCCAAACTTTTTCGGCAAAAAGTTAGCATCTATAACATCTGGCCAAATAAGAATTAAGGTATAGCAATAGAAAAATTAGCGGCCCTGCATGGTGCAAAGCCGCTAAACTTATATGCGTGTAATAGTCCGACTTACTTGTTGATCATCTTGTGACCATTCTGGATAACAACACCCTTGTAGTCTTTGGAAACCTTCTGACCGGCGAGGTTGTAAACGGGAGCATCAGTATCGAGCTCAGCCTTTACGTTGGAGATACCTGTGCCGCCACCAGGAGCGAAGTAGAAACCATAAACGCCCATCTGGCTCTTGGGTGAGAACATGTAGTAGTCGGTGTTAGCAGCCATGTCAAAAGATAGATAGCCATATAAAGGACGGTTAGTGTCACTACCCATAACTTCGTTCTGTACCAAGTAGTTCTCATTCAGGGTATAGACACCCAGCTTGGTGGCACTGCCCTTCTCTACCTCATAGTTGCAGTTTTGTCTGAATGCGCTGATGCTGACTTTGTCTGCTGCCAGAGGAGCCTTGGTGCTGCCATCAAGGATAATCAGGCTATTTGAGGCAAGGTTCTTGTTCAGGAAGAAGCCTAAGATGATGGTTCCTGCCGTCTTGCTGTTGACCTTGAAGTAGCAGCCCTTCAAGGGGAGCGAACCACAGCCGATGGTCCAGAAGGTTTCATAGTAGCGTGGGCCTACACGGTCGCCGTCCCTGTTGGTGAAAAAGTACTCGTAGGACTCCAAGCCGGGGTTGCCGTTGCCAGCTACGATGTACTGGTTGTCGAAGTCCACCAGACACTCCTCGCCCAGATTGGTGCTGTTCAGCTTTGCATTGTCTGCTCCACCCAGTTTCCAGATATCCTTGGCGGCAGTCCCGCTGTTAGGGGTGGAGATACCGCTGAGCGTAACGTTGGTAGTAGTACCAGTGAAAGTGTAGTCAAGCAGTTCAAGGGCGGCTGTGGCGTCGGCCCTTACCTGTTCCTCTGTGGGCTGTGCACCCTCTTCTAAGGCATACTGAGTCTCTACCTTCTTCAAGGTAGCGGTGGTATTGGTGGCTGACGTCATATCCGACAGTACACTACCGTCATCACCAGCAACAAAAGTCAGCTGCGAGACCTTCCAAATCTCTTCTGTCTGGGCATTAACACTCATGGCTACAAAGGCCATGCAAATTAGAGTAAAAATTTTCTTCATAACGTTATAATTTAATTAGTACTAAAAGTTTTCTGCGTGCAAATTTATGGATTTTATTCCAATTCTCCAAATTTTTTGCCTTTTTGTTGTCATAAAGACGTTTCTGCTGCCTTTTTGTCATCAGAAGTCGGTGATTTCCAGATTTGAATATGGGAAAGTCACAGTGGGATGAATGTGAAACATGCGAAGACCGGGTCAGTACAGGAACCCGAACGCCCATAGTGGGATTTTGTTCAGCATGGCCGACTCGATGTCGTCAGCTGCGACAAAAGCGTGCTCCTGACCTGCCAGTTGGCCGAACCCCTTGTCGGCACCTCCGATTTCAATCACGGTATCGTGGTCTATTCGCAGGTCACCTTTTTTGTATCCTGCATATTCCACATGATGTCCGGCTGATGCTAACTGGTTGGCCATGAAGGTTTCTCTGACAGTTCCCATCTCTGGAGTGTTCTGGCTAAGCGCGTAAAGCAGATTGGAGTTGTCGAGATACATCTTGTCTGGTTTCTGCAGGTCGGTGACGGTGCTCAGGTTGGCAAACAGCCTGCGCACCAGGTTTGCTTCTTCAAGATGCTTCAGGTATTTGAGCGTGGTGGGCCGCGAGATGGCAGTGGCCTTCGACAGTTTGGCGATGTCCACCTCATAGGGTGTCATTTGCGCGACAACCTGTAGCAGGGCCTTGATACTTCGCGTATTGCTAACCTCTAAGCCTCGATGCTTAGTCAGCTCCACATCTACAATGTAGTTGATGACATTCTCCAAGCGGTTATAGTATTTCACTTTGTCTTCAAAGTAGATGGGGTAGTAGCCTGACTGCAAGTAGCGGCGGAAGTGTTCCAAGGGGTGACATTGGCTACGTACATACTGGCAATACTGATTGGGCGACGCCAACAGTTCCGGCAGAGACGTGGGTTGGATGTCGATACCCAGTTCCAGCCTGAGAAACTCACGCAGGGAGAGCCCGGGCATGTTGTACTCCAAGATGCGACGCGAAAGGTCTGCCTGTCCGTCGTTTATCTGAATGAGCGACGAGCCGCTGAGCACGATGTGCAAATCTCTGTACAGGTCGTAAATCTCCTTGACTTCACTGCTCCACCCCTTGTACTTGTGTATTTCGTCAATAAAAAGATGCTTCCCTCCTATTTTGCAGAACTGGTCGGCTACATCGGTGAGTGTATGGGTTGTGAAGTAATTGGTGTCTGCCGAACAGTACAGCACGTGCCTGTCGTCTGTGTCAAAATGACTCTTGATATACTGCTGCATCAAGGTCGACTTGCCCACACCCTTGGGGCCTTTGATGGCAATCAGGCGCGACTCCCAGTCGATATTGTTCGAAAGACCGCGAATATAATCCATTGGGACATTCGACAAATAGGCATCATGACGTTCGAATAGCTTATCCATAGAAACTCTGTTTTACATTTTTTCCATAAAAGTGTTAAGCCGGCTTTACACTTTTGGTTACAAAGTGTTAACTCCGTTTTACTCCTTCTGGCTGCAAATATACGTCTTTTCCTCCAAATTGCCAAACTTTTTGCGCGTTTTTGTTCTTTAGGCGAAGAAAGAGTACAATCCGCGTGCTTGCGCGTCTTATTATTATAATAAGGTATGGACTTAAATCTCAACTCTCAACTCGATATGAAGAAACAGCTATTGACAGCATTGGCCACAATAGTGGTGGCAGCAGGGTTTGCACAAGGGCAGACGCTGGCATTCCCGACAGCAGAGGGCTTTGGCAAGTATGCCTCGGGAGGACGTGGCGGCAAGGTAGTGGAGGTGACGAACCTGAACGATAGTGGCGAGGGCTCGTTGCGCTGGGCACTGACGGAGGCAGGACGCGAGAATGCCACCATTGTGTTCCGCGTCAGTGGCATCATCACGATAGGCCCTAACCCGCAGCGTAAGGGTGAGAACTCCATCCGCGCCAAGCTAAAGAATGTCACCATTGCGGGGCAGACAGCCCCCGGCGAGGGTATCCTGATACGAGGCGGCAAGCTGAACCTGGGAGGCTCCGACAATGTCATCATCCGCAACATCCGCGCCCGTCTGGGAGTCAAGGAACTGGTACGCGAGGACGGCGAGACGGATGCCGCCTACAAAAAGCGGTGCTTCATAGAGGGTGGTGCCATAGGCATTGAGAATGCCCGGAACATCATAGTGGACCACTGCTGCTTTGGCTGGAGTGGCGAGGAGAACATGACCATCTACGACAACCACTTTACGACGGTTCAGTGGTGTATTGTGCACGAGGGGCTTTACGACGCAGGCCACAAGAAAGGTGTGCGAGGCTATGGGTGCCAATGGGGAGGCTCGCCTGCCACATTCCACCATAACCTGCTCTTCTGCAACGACAGTCGTAGTGCCCGCATCAATGGCGCCACCAACCCGAAAGTCGACAAGAACGTATTCCTGGAATACCAGAACAATGTCAACTTCAACTGGGGACGGCGTAACTCGTGCTATGGTGGCGAGAACGAGGCAGGCGAGGGCAGTTCGCATGAGTGTAACTTCGTGGGCAACTACTATAAGCCCGGTCCTGCCCATCCTGACGATAACGTCTTGATAGAAATCTCGCAGGCCCGTAAGGGAAAGACGCTGACAGGCCCTTCCCTGTGGTACTTTGCCGACAACATCATGGAAGGCCGGAAGACGAAGGATAGCTGGGCGCTGGTCGGCAACAGGTCTGGTTTCGCTGTTGAGCAGATGAAGCAGGACAAGCCTATCGCCAAGCCCGAGTACGAGTCCTACCTCACCCCTGCTGAGTCGGCCAAGAAGGCCTATAAACATGTGCTGCAGAAGGCTGGTACTGTGCGGCGCGATGCTGTGGAGCGTCGCATCATAGAGGATGTCAAGAGTGGTCAACCTCGCTATAGCGGACAGAGTGCCCACCGACAAGGCATCATCGACTCTCCTGCCGATGCAGAGGGATGGCCTGCCTATGCCCCTGCAACTCCTGTTGTGGACAATGACCACGACGGCATGGCTGACGATTGGGAAAGTAGCCATGGGCTGAACCCCGCTGACCCGGAGGATGGCAAGCGGGTGGTTTCGAAGGAGGGCTATACAGCCTTGGAAGTCTACCTCAACGGCCTGATGGGGGAATAATCATTTTTTCAAGTTAAGCAAGCTTAACTTTCAGAGGTTAGAGGTGAGTGGTTAGAGGTTAGAGAATAGTTCATTCCCATCCCTTTTCCACCATATTTCATCCCTTTTCTGCGTTTATCCATCATTTCTCTAACCTCTAACCACTAACCACTAGCAAGCGGAGCTTGCGAAAGTTCTAAATCGTGATTTCGCCGGAGCCATAGCAACGATGGTGCTGTCGGTCGTAGATGACGCAGAACTGGCCTGGTGCCACTCCATGGATGGGGGTGTCTGCATGCACTATATATCTGCCTTCGCCTTGTGACTCCAGACGGGCGGGAAGGAACTCGGGGGTATGACGAATCTTCAGCGTTACTTGATCTGGGGGCATCTGCCCGTTGATGCTGTGGAAACCATGGATAGGGAAGTCTTGCTTGTAAGCTGTCTGTGGGTCGTAGCCGTGGGAGACATAGATGATGTTTTGCTCAATGTCTTTCTTCACGACAAACCAGGGACCGCCGCCAAAGCCCATTCCCTTGCGCTGGCCGATGGTATGAAACCAGTGCCCTTTGTGCTGTCCGATACGTTTGCCGGTCTCCAACTCTATGACATCGCCAGGCTGCTCGCCCAAGTAGCGGCGGATGTAGTCGTTGTAGTTGATTTTCCCAAGGAAGCAGATGCCTTGCGAGTCGCGCCGATGGGCTGGTGCCAGATGCTCGCGCTCTGCTATCTCGCGCACCTCTTCCTTCATCATGTGGCCAATAGGAAATAATGCCTTCTTCAATTGCCAGTCGTATATCTGAGCCAGAAAGTCCGTCTGGTCCTTTACAGGGTCAGGGCTGGTGCAGAGCCATTTTTTAGGGGCCTCTTGCCCCTTGCCCCTTGCCCCTTGCTCCTCTATCTCCGTCGTTGCATAGTGGCCTGTGGCTATGAGGTCGTATTCGTGTCCCCGCTTCTCGTCGAAGGCGCCAAACTTAATCAGGCGGTTGCACATGACGTCAGGATTGGGCGTAAGTCCCTGGCGTACCTTTTCCATCGTGTAGGTGGTCACCTGCTCCCAATATTCCTTATGGCAGTCAATGACCTCTAACTGGCAGCCATACTTGTGGCAGACGGCTGTCGCCATCTCCAAATCCTCCTCCGACGAGCAGTCCCACTCATCCTGTTCCTCAGGGCCATTGCCTGCCACACTCCTACCTTTAGGTGAGAGAATCTTGATGTAGAAGCAGTCGGGCTTCAGTCCCTGGCGCACCAGTTCGTAGAGCACCACACTGGAGTCGACGCCACCTGACAGCAATACTGCAATACGTTTATTTGCTAATTCTTCTAAAATCATGCTGCAAAGTTACGAATATTTGGCCATTATTTTGTAAATTTGCCGTAAAATTTATGTCTTATGGTAGAATTGAAGAATGAACAGCTGACCATCCGTGTCGCTGAAGTGGGAGCCGAGCTCCAGAGTGTGAAAGACAGTGAGGGACGTGAGTACATGTGGCAGGCAGGTCCTGAGTGGACGCGCCATTCGCCCATCCTCTTCCCCCTGGTATGTAGCGTCAACGACAACACCTATCGTGTCGACGGCAAGGAGTATCACCTGCCTCGCCATGGCTTTGCACGCGACAAGGAGTTTACTCTCGTCAGCCAGACTTCCGACAAGCTGACCTTTGCCCTGCACGAGAGTGACGAGACCCTGCAGGTCTACCCCTATCGCTTCAACCTGGCCATTACCTATCGCCTGGAGGGCAACAAGGTGCATGTCATCTGGCATGTCGAGAACACCGACACCCGTGAGATTCACTTCCAGATAGGAGGCCACCCGGCCTTCAATGTCCCAGGCGGCAAGTTGGAAGGCATCATCAAGCTCGACAACGAGGAACCTATGGATGCCCTGAAGAGCTATGCCGATGGCTCTCACGACATGGTGGATGTGCCCTTGGAGTCCGATATGGGTATCCTGGAGATTAACAACAACTTCTTCCGCAACGACAGCGTCAAGATTCACAAGAACCAGACCCGTCGCGCCATGCTGATGGACACCAATGGCGAGCCTGCCGTCACCGTCGACTACAAGACACCCGTCTGTGCCTTCTGGAGTCCCTTCGACAAGCATGCCCCCTTCGTCTGCATAGAGCCTTGGTACGGCATTGGCGACCCACGCGGTTTCAAGGGGGAGTTCAAGGACAAGCCCCTCATGAACCACCTGTTGCCAGGTGCCTCGTTCATGTCGAAATATACGATAACAATTGGTGCTTAAAGAATAACCGCGAAGCTTAATAGGCTTCGCGGTATTTGTTCTCGTCCTTGTCGTCCAGCATGGAGAGGTACGACTGGTAGCGGCTTTGCGCTATGTAGTGTTCTTCTACGGCTTTGAGTACGGCACAGCCTGGCTCGTGGGTATGCGTGCAGTCGCTGAAGCGGCACTGCTTGGAGAATTCAAAAATCTCCTTGAAGTAGCTGGTCAGCTCTTCGCGCTCCATGTCGAAGGTGCCGAAGCCCTTGATGCCCGGGGTGTCGATGAGCCATGAAGCCTCTCTGTCGTCCCCCGATGGCGATAGGCTGATCATCTCTGAGAAGGTAGTGGTATGCATGCCTGTCTGATGGGCGTCACTGATGTCGGCGGTCTTCAGGTTGGCATGCGGCAGTATGCGGTTGATGAGCGTCGACTTGCCCACTCCCGAGTTGCCGCTCAGCAGGGTAATCTTCCCTTTCAGCAAGGGCAGCAGCGCCTCCACACCGTCGCCTGTAGTAGCCGAGATGGCATGACACTCGTAGCCCACCGTCTCGTAGAGGGTCATCATCATCTGCTGGTAGCGCAGCTCGTCCTCCCCCAGCAGGTCGCTCTTGTTGAATACCAGGATGACAGGCACCCGGTAGGCCTCTGCCGAGGCCAGGAAGCGGTCTATGAAGGTTGTCGACGTCTCAGGCTTCACCACCGTCACCACCAGTAGGGCCTGGTCTACGTTGGCGGCAATGATGTGGCTCTGCTTCGACAGGTTGATGCTCTTGCGGATGATGTAGTTGCGGCGCTCCTCGATGTCGGTAATCCAGCCTCTCGTCTCTGCGCCCTCGCCGCTCACCTCTATCTCCACCCTGTCGCCGACAGCCACGGGATTGGTGCTCCGTATGCCACGCAGACGGAAATTACCTTTTATCTTACAATCGACAGTTGACCCATCGTCCGTCAGGACGGTGTACCAACTGCCAGTATTCTTAATGACGAGGCCGTGCATTTAAACCGTCATAATCTCCTTGTTCTTGGCCTCCATCAGCTCGTCCAGCTTCTTGATGTACTTGTCGTGCAGCTTCTGCAGCTCCAACTCGGCATCCTTCTCGTTGTCCTCGCTCAGGCCGTCCTTGATGGCTTTCTTCAGCTTGTCCTTGATGTCGCCGCGTACGTTGCGCACTTCCACCTTGGCCTTCTCGGCAATCTTGTTGCACTGCTTTACCAGGTCGCGGCGGCGCTCCTCAGTAGGCTGGGGGATACCCAGGCGGATAATCTCGCCGTTGTTCTCTGGCGTGATGCCCACGTCGGAGTCCATGATGGCCTTCTCGATGTCCTTGATCTGCTTGCGGTCCCAAGGCTTGATGGCTATGGTTCTGGCGTCGGGTGTCGACACGTTAGCAACTTGGTTCAGGGGTACTTTCTGACCGTACGACTCTACTCTCACTCCGCTCAGGATTGCTACGTTGGCACGTCCTGCACGCACACGGTTCAGCTCTTCCTCCAGGAACATTGCTGCCATCTCCATGCGCTCATCAGCTGCGGCTAAAGTTTCTTTTACGTCTATCATAATTCTTGATATTTTGGGTTTTCTATCGACAAAGTTACGAATAAGTGGGCAAAATACAAAATAAAATCCAAAAAAATTTGGTGAATGTGCAAATTTTGCCTATCTTTGTGGGCAATAATGGCTGTTATCCAATAAAAAGAAACCTTATTCTATGAATCAACATATAATCTTAGCTGCCCAGCCGGATATGGTGATGGAGGCCTTCAACGCAGAGCATATCGTAGTGTATGTGATGGCTGCTTTTCTTATTAGCGTTTTCGTCCTTTTGTTCTATAACAGACTCTATATTCTCCGTGAGCAGGATGTCAAGGCGCAGAACCAAAGACTTAACGAACGTATGGCGCTGGTGCTGCAGACCGGTAACCTGCGGCTGTGGCTCTACGACGTCGCCAGCCGACATTACATCACCCTCACCGCAATCGGTAAGTACGACCAAGAGTACAACCCCGTCACCTTCTCCGAGTTATACGACCGCGACGATTTCGAGTTGATGCGCAAGGATATCTTCGACATCTGTGAGGGTCGCCTCACCGCCTCCACCGCCGAGCTCAAGAGCAATGCCAAGGATAAAGACGACATACGCTACTACGAAGTCAAACTCTCCGTCGTCAGCCACGACCAGCAAGGAAAGGCAGCCCGCCTGCTGGGCATCCAGCAGGATGTCACCGAGGAGCGTATGAGGCAGCGCAATGTGAACCAGTTGCTCATCCGCTACCATACCGTGTTCAACACCTCTCTTGTCGACATGTTCTACTACGACAGTAACGGTGTGCTGACCGACATCAACGACAAGGCCTGCAGGTCGTTCAACATCCCAAGCCGTGCGATGGTGCTCCAGGAGCAGCAGTTCCTGCTCGAAAACAACCCCTTCCTCAATAACCTCGAAGTGGCTACCCTGGAGAACACACGCACCTCGTCAATCATCGACTTCAAAGATTACCAGGACGAAATCTATCGTACCAAAGAGTTAGGACTGGCAGGCAAGATGTACTACGAGTCCACCATCAACCCCATCCGCAACGAGGAGGGTGAACTTGAAGGCTTCTACATGGCAGGCCGCGACATCACCGAGATGGTAGAGTCGTACCACCGCCAGAAGGAGAGTATCAATATGCTGCGCAAGGTCAACGACGACATTCAGAACTATATCGCCAACATCAACTACGCCCTGCGCGTCAGCGATGTGCGTCTGGTGAACTACCATCCGAAGTCCTATACCTTCGAGGTCTCAGGCAACATCAGCGAGACGCAGCTCAAGTTCTCGCAGCTGCGCTGTATCCGACTGGCCACACCGCGCTTCCGCCGTGTCGTCTCCAGCGTGCTCAACCGTATGGACCACCTGACGTCACGCCCCATCGTCGAGACCATCGAGACCGAGATACGCGACAAGAAAGGCCGTCAGATATGGCTGATGTTCAACATGGTGCCCATGAAGGACGCCGATGGACACGTAGTGCGCTACTTCGGGCTCTGCCGTAACATGACCGACATGGTAGAGACCGAGCGCCGCCTTGCCGTCGAGACCAAGAAAGCCCAGGAGACCGAGCTGCTCAAGCAGTCGTTCCTCACCAACATGAGCTATGAGATCCGTACCCCGCTGAACACCGTGGTAGGTTTTGCCGAGCTCTTCGAGTCGGAGCACGACGAGGCTGACGAGACCGTCTTTGTCGAGGAAATCAAGCGCAACTCCAACACCCTGCTTGCACTCGTCAACGACATCCTCTTCCTCTCGCGCATCGATGCCAACATGATAGAGTACAATAAGGCCGACGTCGATTTCGCCCTGATTTTCGACAGTCACTGCCAGATGGGCTGGAGCAGCGTCAACCCCAAGGTCAAGACCGTCATCGAGAACCCCTACAATCACCTCGTGGTGCATGTAGACCAGGAATACCTCGGCAAGATTATCGAAAAACTCTGCGTCCAGTCCGTCAGCCATACTGAAAAAGGCTTCATCCGCGCCAAGTACGAATACCGCCACGGCGAGCTTATCTTCAGCATTGAGGACTCTGGCCGCGGCATCGACGAGCAGACCCTGCCCCGCGTCTTCGACCGCTTTGTACGCAACAAGAACGAGGAGCTCTGCGGTACCGGCCTCGACCTGCCAATTGTCAAGGAGCTTGTCAGCCAGATGGGCGGCACCATCGAGATACAGTCCGAGATCGACAAGGGCACTACCGTATGGGTCACCATTCCCTGCAAGGCAAAGACCATCGAGAAAAAGCGTGAAGTCATCATCTAAACATTAAACCCCGCATAGCCCTATGACAGTCCTACGTATTATATATAATGTATTGGCGTTTAAGATGCCCCAGCTGTTGCCCCTCATCCTCATCGTCGGCATTGTGACCATCTTCGTCATCGTACTCATCTCCAACCGCATGATACTGCTTCGCGTACGCCGGCGTATGGAAAAGGCCAGGACCATCACCCAGATGATGGACCAGGCCGTGGCCATTACCTCCAACGACGTGGTGCGCTACGACCTGCGCGAAAAGTATATCTACAGGCTCTACGGCACCATGTTCCCCGAAAAGGGACTCGATTTGGAGCTTTGGAAAAGACATGTTCACCCAGACGACCTGGAAGAGACGTTAGAGTGGTTCCGCCAGATCATCTACTGCGGACTGAAACGTGCCGAGTTCTACTACCGCTGGAACTTCGACTTCACCGGCCAGAATCCACACTGGGGCTACCTCCACAACGTCAGCGTGCCCGAGTACCAGCCGGGCACCCGCTATGTCAGCAACGTCATCAGCACCATCAAGGACGAGAGCAAGCTGCGCCAGGACGAGCAGGAAGCCAACCGCCTTGCCAGCCGCTACAAGCTCATCTTCGAGCACTCCATCATCGGACTGTCGTTCTATACTCCCGACGGTTGGCTTCTCGACTCCAACCAGATGATGCGCGAGATATGCCACTTCGACTCTGACGAGTACGACGAGTTCTTCTCCAAGACAAACCTCTTCGACCTGTCTCCCTTCCGCGAGGTTGTCGACAAGGACAACATCGAGGAACTGTGGTTCTGCCATCTGAGCATAGTGCCTGAGCGCGACATCTACGATTACCTCGAGACCCGCCTGCACCCCATCTACGACGAGAAGGGCCAGATAGCATATCTCGCCATCGCCACCCGCAACGTCACCGAGGAGCGCCAGATGTACCAGCAGGCCAAGCTCAACGACATCGAGATACAGAAAGCCAACGAGCGCATCAGGGCCTACGAGGAGGAGCTTACCTTTATGATGGAAGCCTGCGAGATGCGCGCCTGGCGCTCGTCGTTTGCCGATGGCACCATCCAGTTCTACAAGGGCCTGAGCACCGTAGAACTCGAGGTTACTTTCAAGCAGCTCGGCGAATACTTCATCGACAACAGGGAAACCATCATCGAGCACTTCGCACACCCTCAGGATTTCTATACCACCTCCATGAGCTATATGGGCCGCACCCGCCCCATCTTCCACGCCGGCGACGAAGTGCAGTGGAACCAGATTAACAGCATCCCCCTGTACGACAAGGAGGGCAACCTTATAGGAGGCTTCGGACTTATCCGTAACATATCCAGCCTCATGCGCAAGCAAGAGCAGCTCAAGCAAGAGACCGAGCGTGCCAACGACTCCGGACGCCTCAAGTCCGTCTTCCTGGCCAATATGACCCACGAGATACGCACCCCGCTCAATGCCATTGTCGGCTTCTCCGACCTCCTGCAGGCCATCGAGGGTCCCGAAGAAAAGAAAGAGATGATACGCATCATCCACAACAACTGCGACATGCTGCTTCGTCTCATCAACGACATCCTCGTGCTCTCCAACGTCGATGCCAATGCCATGCAGATTATCCCCAAGCAGGTCGACATTGCCCGCAACTTCGACGACCTCTGCCAGTCACTTGCACAGCGCGTTGAGGAACCTACCGTAGAGTTCCAGAAAGACAACCCATACAGCAAGCTTCTCACCAGCCTCGACAGTGCCCGCCTCGACCAGGTCGTCACCAACTTCGTCACCAATGCCGTCAAGTACACCCACCAGGGCCATATCCGCGTCGGCTATCGCATTGAGGAGCGTCAGGGACGCCAAGGTCTCTATGCCTACTGCGAAGACACCGGTTCCGGCATTCCGCAAGAGCAGAAAGACCGCATCTTCGAGCGTTTTGTCAAGCTCAACGACTATATCCAGGGCACCGGTCTGGGCCTCTCCATCTGTAAGGCTATCATCGAGAAGTGCGACGGCCAGATAGGCGTCGACAGCGAGGTCGGCAAAGGCTCCACCTTCTGGTTCTGGATACCCGCCGACATTCAGGAATACCAGGAGAATTGAGTTAATCTGTAGAAATGATGAGCAGCTGTTGTCCTGCGTCAATGGCAGCCTTGATATCCCTGCCGCCGGAACTGACCTTGCAGAGGCTCACCTCGTCGCCCTCAACGGACTTCACCTTCAGACGGCCGATTTGCTTGCGTGTCTCCTTGCCGCCTATGCTGCCAATGGCGTAGACGTTGAAGTGCGTTCCCTCCTGGAGACCGTGTGCTGCACCGAGGTCAATGTAAAGCTCCTTCTGCTTGTCGTTCTTCTCCATGCCGCGCTCCAGAATCCGGGCCGTGTAAGGATAAGCCGTGTTGTAATGTTTTTCAATCTTTGTGCGCAGAGTCTCCAATGCGTTCTTGATGGCTGTATCGCTGCTTTTGTACCACAGCCAACTCGACCTGGTCACCTCAAACGCCTGACTGTTCAACACCTTGCCGCTTACAGCGTCCTTCATGTTGAGGGTGAGATTGATCTGGGCGTAGAACTGTGGGGTCTTGTTTTCTGATGACGTTTTCAGCTCCTTTGTGACCGAGATGTAGTTGATGGTGCCGTCGGCAATGATGTTCGTCTCGTCGTTAGGCCTCACCTGCAGTCCGTCGGTGACGGTGAAGCGCCGCACGTTACCCAGGGCCGTGATGACACTGGCCCGCACGGCATCTGCATAGCCTGGCTCCTCGGTGGTAGTCTGGTCGGAAAGGACGTCGAGTACGGCACCCACCACCGTTGCCACCCCCGACTTGGTACCCTCCTTTACCGTATAGGTCAGGTCCATCACACTTACGTTCTGCATGGTGTTCTCACCCTGTGCCATCATGCTTGAAACCATTGTCAGCGACAAAAGGAACAACACTGTTTTTCTCATCATCGTCATTGTTTTTGTTTTTCCCTTGTGTCTTATTCGCCGGAGGCGGCACAGGGGCTTCTGTTCTTGTTGCTTATTTACGGCGCTTGCGGACAAGCAGGAATCCGGATTTCAGCATCTTGACCTTCTTGGATAATTTTATCAGGCCGTTGTTGGTCTTGCTGTCGGAAATACCTCCTTGCTCCTGAATCTCCTTGATGAGCAGCGAGGTGTCCATGACAAGCGCCAGCGTGTCGTTGTGCTCCATGCGGGAGGTCATCTCTACCGCCTGGACATTCTTGATGGCAAAACGCATCTTGTCGCCGTCGGCCATCCAGGTGCCCGATGTCTTCTTGTCCACAAAAGAATAGGTGTAAGTGCCGTTTTCACGTATTTCGAAATAAGTGTTATTTGCAGACACATGGGCCCTTTCGCAATATTTGTTCAGTTGGTCCTCCAGCTTGTCGTCAATGCTGTTTGCGGCCAGCTTAGACAATATCTTGCCGGAGGTGGAGAGCACTACAGGCTTGACATATTGCCAGGTGCCGACAATTTTTTCCGCCTCAACAGCTTTGCTTGAGAGGGCGCCTTTCACCGAGGAAACCATGCCCTTTACATTGCCCGCTTTCTTGCCGGACTTCACACTGTCCATCACCTCTTTTATATTCTGCGCATCTGCCGTTATCAGCGACACCGCAGCAACAAGTAACAATACGACTCTTTTCATCTGCTTTCTTCTTATTTGCTTGCAAAGTTACGAAAAGTTAAGCGCATAACAAAGAAACTTGTTTCTTTTTTTGCCGGACAGGAGTAAGTTCGCCGTCTCTAATGGCTTCTCCGCATCGTTCAAACGGAACCTGAAAAGGCATGAGGACGTAGCAAACGGGGTTAAACCCCTAAGCAAACAGGGATTTAGAGCCGTGCTAACCCCCTTTTGCCTATAGCCAAAACATCTTTCACCTATAGGCAAAACATCTTACGCCTATAGGCAAAAGTATGTGAGCCTACAGGCAAAAGCAAGCGCGGAAAAAACCAAGCGGCACAAGTCCTGTGGGTGGAGCCTGTGCCGCTGTGGTGTGTCGTGAGTAATCAGAAAAGGAAGGTCTTCTCGAGCCAGTAGCAGAAGATACCTGCCAGGTAGCCGACGAAGGCTATCCAGGTAATCTTCTTCATATACCAGCCGAAGGTAATCTTCTCCAGGCCCATGACGACAACGCCTGCCGCAGAGCCGATGATAAGCATGGAGCCGCCGACACCGGCACAGTAGGCCAGCAGCTGCCAGAAGATGCCGTCGATGGCCAGGTCGCCGGCAGCCTGGACAGGATACATGCCCATGCAGCCTGCCACGAGGGGCACGTTGTCGACGATGCTGGACAGCACGCCGATGATGCCGGTGACGAGGTAGTGGTTGCCCGCAAAGGTGACGTCGAGGCCTTTGCCCAGCATGGTGAGTACGCCGATGGTCTCCAGACAGCCAACAGCCATGAGGATGCCCAGGAAGAAGAGGATGGTGTCCATGTCAATGCGCGACAGCATCTTCGACACGCGCTTCTGGGTGTTGCGGTTGTCGGCTGTGTCCTCGCTCTCCTGATGGATGCCGGTGTAGAAAATCTCGGTGGCGGTCCACAGCACGCCCAGGACGAGCAGGATGCCTACGAAGGGTGGCAGGTGGGTGATGGTCTTGAAGATGGGCACGAAGATGAGTCCGCCCACGCCGAGGAAGAAGATGGTCTTGCGCTGGGCTGGCGACAGGGCGTCAGCCTCTTCTATGACTACCGTCTCCTGGGCTGGTTCAAGGGTGCCCTTGAGCGACAGCGACAGGATGTAGGCCGGTATGACCATGGAGATGAGTGAGGGGATGAATATTTCCGTGATGACGCCGGCAGCGGTGATGACGCCCTTGTTCCACAGCATGATGGTGGTGACGTCGCCGATGGGCGAGAAGGCTCCTCCGGAGTTGGCGGCAATGATGACGAGGGCTGCGTAGATGATGCGGTCTTTCTTGTCGCTGACAAGCTTACGCAGAATCATGATCATGACGATGGAGGTGGTGAGGTTGTCGAGGATGGCCGACAGGATGAAGGTCATGAAGGCGATGCGCCACAGCAGGGAGCGCTTGGACTTGGTCTGCAGAGTGTCGCGGACGAAGTTGAAGCCTCCGTTCTGGTCGACGAGCTCGACGATGGTCATGGCACCCATGAGGAAGAACAGCGTGGTGGCGGTGGAGCCCAGGTGGTGCTCGATGACCTCGCTGACGGCGGCTGCTTTCATGTCGCCTACGGCAGCGGCGACGTAGCTGGACGGGTCAATCATGAAGAGGGTCCAGCAACCTACAAACATGAGCAGCGCAATGGCTGCTTTGTTGATTTTTGTCACGCTCTCAATGGCTATGCAGAAGTAGCCGATGCAGAAGAGGATGACGATGCAAATTGTTAATGTAGACATGATAATTTTAAATTTGTTTTATTGTATAATGAGTTTTACTGCTGTGTTGAGTCCACTCATGGCGGGTGTCCGTCCGTCGTAGGTTGTCTTCTTGTAGTTCAGATTACAAAATTAGTACAAATTACGGGAAATACAAAATAAATTAGGAATTATTTTCTTTATTTTGTGGATTGTTAGTACCTTTGGCGGCATGAAAACAGCAATCATAGGCGGTGGGGCGGCAGGATTCTTTCTTGCTGTCAGTTTGAAGGAGATGATGCCAGAGATGGATGTTACCATCTTTGAGCGCAGTCATCGGGTGCTGGCGAAGGTGGAGTTGAGTGGCGGAGGACGCTGCAACTGCACCAATACGTTCCGGCAGGTACGCGACCTCTCTGCTGTCTATCCGCGTGGTCATCGGTTGATGAAGCGGCTTTTCAATGTCTTCGACTATCGCGACGCCTACCAGTGGTTCGAGCGTCATGGTGTGCCGCTGGTCATACAGGACGACGAGTGCGTGTTCCCTCAGGCCCAGGACTCGCATGCCATTATCGACTGCTTCCTGACGTTGGCACGCCAGCATCATATCCAGATTCTAAAAGGCAGGAAGGTGCAGTCGTTAGGCGAATTGCGTGACTACGACTTCATAGTGGTGACGACAGGCGGCTCTCCCTCAGGTCAGGGCCTTGACTGGCTGGCTGATATGGGGCATGAGACAGTACCTCCTGTGCCTTCGCTCTATTCCCTGCGCATTGCCGACAGGGCGCTCAATGCGCTTCAGGGCTTGGTGGTGGGCGATGTGGTTGCTCATATCCCGGGCACCAAGCTGCGTGCCTCCGGGCCTCTGCTCATCACCCATTGGGGTGTCAGCGGACCTGCCATCCTGCGACTCTCCAGCTATGCCGCCCGTCTGCTGGCAGACAGCGCCTACCAGGTGGCGCTGAGCATCCACTGGACGCACTACAACGACCGGGAGGCTCAGAATGCGCTCTATGACATGGTCGTCCGTCAGCCTCAGAAGCAATTGCCCACCTACAATCCCTTCGGTCTGCCACAGCGCCTGTGGACTTATCTGTTGGACAAGTCGCTGGATGCCCGTAGTCAGGTACGCTGGGCCGAGCTGAACAAGAAGGACGTCAACCGATTGGTCAACGTCCTCATCAATGATACCTATCAGGTGGCTGGTCGTGCACCTTTCAAGGACGAGTTTGTCACGTGTGGCGGCGTGTCGCTGAAAGCCGTCAACCCCTCAACCTTGGAGAGTCGCTGTGTGCCTCGACTCTACTTTGCGGGCGAGGTGCTCGACATCGACGGCGTGACGGGAGGCTTCAACTTCCAGGCAGCCTGGACCACAGCCTATACCGTAGCTCAAAGCATCATGGGCGAGGCCAGCAGGCATTAGCCTTTCTGCCTGTCTTTGAGGATGGAATTCTGCTTCAGGTCTTCCACAAACTGGCTGATCTTGTGTAACTCGCGAGGGATGCGGATGCTTTGCGGGCAGTGGGGTTCGCACTGGCCGCAGCCGATGCAGTGGTCTGCCTGTCGCAGACGTGGCACGGCACGGTCCAAACCTATCAGGTAGTTGCGGCGCAGCTTGAAGTACTCGTCATCCATCTTAAGCCGAGGCAGCGTGCCGTCGTTCTTGCACTTGTTGTAATGTACGAAGATGGCGGGTATGTCGATGCCGTAGGGACAGGGCATGCAGTATTTGCAGTCGTTGCAGGGTATGTTTTCGAGCCCTGCGATGCGCTCGGCCACCTGTTCGTCAAGATAGCGCTGTTCCCTGACAGTCATGGGCTTCAAGGGACAGTAGGTCAGCAGGTTGTCCTTCAGGTGCTCCATATAGGTCATACCGGAAAGTACGGTCAGCACCCCTTTGGGCGTACCAGCGTATCTGAAGGCCCACGAGGCGATGCTGCGCTCTGGGTCGCGCTGCTTGAGTTCGGTAGCCAGATACTGGGGCAGGTTGGCCAGACGGCCGCCTAACAGGGGCTCCATGATGACGGCAGGGATGTTGCGCTTTTCGAGTTCGGCATAGAGGTAGCTTGCATCCACGTTGCGGTTGTTGATTTCGTCGGCGAAGCTCCAGTCCAGGTAGTTCAGCTCTATCTGCACGAAGTCCCAGTGATACTTGTCGTTCATCGCCAACACCTCGTCGAACACCGACTGCTTGCCGTGGAACGAGAATCCGAGGTTGCGTATGCGCCCTGCTTCGCGCTCCTTCAGCAGAAAGTCCATCATGCCGTTGTCGACATAGCGGCGCTCGAATTCATCCATGCCTCCACCGACAGAGTGTAGCAGGTAGTAGTCGATATAGTCCACCTGTAGCTGCTTCATCGAGTTCTTGTACATCTCTATCGAAGCCTCACGACTATGCGTGCTGGGGTGGAAGTTCGACAGCTTGGTGGCCACGAAATACTCCGAGCGCTTATGACGGCTGAGGGCAATGCCTGTGCAGGCCTCCGACTTGCCCTGGCAGTAGACGGGGCTTGTGTCGAAGTAGTTCACGCCATGCTCGATGGCATAGTCCACCTGACGGTTTATCATCTCCTGGTCGTAGTCGTCCTTGTTTTCTGTCTTTGAGGGCAGGCGCATCATGCCGTAGCCCAGCAGCGACACCTTGTCGCCAGTGGTAGGACTGGTACGATAGGTCATCTTGCCTACGGGAGGCTCAACCTGCTTTTTGTACTCTTCTACGGCCTTCGTCTCCGTTTTCGACTTGCAGCCTGTCAGCACAGCAGCAGTACCCAGCGCACCGCCACCCAATATCTTAAGGAAATTTCTTCTATCCATCGTTATACTTCTTTATGAACTTCGTGACCTTCCACATAAATAGCAGAGAATGGGCGTGCAGGGCATAGGTACTCGCATGCTCCACAGCCTATGCAACGGGACTCGTTGACGGCAGGCACATAGGGCGACTCCTCATTGTCAGGATCGGAGGGCACCATCTCGATAGCTCCCACAGGACAGTGACGGGCACAGTTGCCACACTCAACACCATCCGTCAGCGGTATGCAGTTCTTCTTGATCCAGACGGCATGTCCTATCTGCGTCGACGCCTTGTCCTCGTGCCTTATGGGCTTGATGGCTCCTGTTGGACAGACCTCCGAACAGCGGTTACACTCCGGACGACAGTAGCCGCGCTCGTAGCCCATCGTGGGTTGCATCAGGTGCAGCAGGTCGTCAGATGGGCGCAACACCTGGTTGGGACACTCCGAGATGCATAGCTGGCAGCCCGTACAGCGCAGTGCCATGTTCTGTGCCGACAGCGACCCAGGAGGTGTCAGCGGAGTCTGGCGCTCAGGAGCTACCTTGTCTTGTATCTCTGCCAGTCCGCCGTCCATGATTTTGTCCTTCTGTTGGGCCAGGGCAGCGGTAGCCAGCAGGGCGGAACTAATCAGGAACGAGCGACGCCTACCTTCGGGGACTGTCCCTTCAGTGCGTTCGGCACGGGGGGACTGTCCCCCTGAGTTATGGTCGTACTTCAGCGCCCCATGCTTGCAGACGCTGATACAGTCGCCGCACACCACACAGCGCGAGGCATCGACGGTATGCGTCTTATAATCGATGCACGCCGCCTTGCAGTTCTTGGTGCAGAGCGAGCAGTTCTTGCACTTCTCCACATCGAAGTGGACCTTCAGGAACGACCATCGCGAAAGCATTCCTAACAGCGTACCAACAGGGCAGATGGTGTTGCAGTAAGTTCGCCCATTGCGCCATGCCAGTACTGCCAGCAACAACAGCATGATGATGGCAATAACCAGCGAGACGGCTGAGCGCAGCCAAATCTCTGAGTGGTAGAAGGCATAGCTGTCGTATTGCTCAGCGATGGCAGCCAGCACATTATTGCCTGCCTGGTAGACAGGCTGCAGCAGATTGGTGGCAATGATGCCAAAGGTAGAGTAGGGAGCCAGCAGTTGAACGATAGTACCTACACCAGCCACTATCGTCAGGATGAAAATCGCCAGCATGCCATAGCGGAGCCATGAGATGGCTTTCGAATAGGTGTAGCGATTCTTCTTCGCCTTCTTGCCCAGCCATCCGAAGATGTCCTGCATGATACCCAGCGGGCAGATGATGCTACAGTAGATGCGTCCGCAAGCTACTGTCAGTACCAGAAGGAAGGCTATGACGATGAAGTTCAGCGCCAGTACGGCCTCCAAGAACTGCAACTTCGCCAGTCCTCCCACCAGGCGGTGGGCCGTTCCTGTAAAGTCGACGAAGAGCCATGTCAGGCCGAGCATAAACAATGTGGCCAGCGTTATTCTAATCTTTCTTAGCATATCGTATTTGTTTAGTCATTTTCACAATCCAGATGCTTACTTCATACAGCAGATAGATGGGCAGGGCCACAACAAAGAGCGTAAACACATCCGTCGTTGGCGTAATGATAGCTGCCACGATGAGAATCGCCACCACGGCGTGTCTCCTGTATTGGCACATCAGCCTTTCGGTTATCAGTCCCATGCGTCCTAAGAGTCCGCAGACTACAGGCAGCTCAAACACCACGCCCATCACCAGACTCATGCCCAGCAGCGTGTCGATGTACGACTGCAACGTCAGCATGTTCGCCACATCGGGCGACACCTGATACGTGCCCAGAAACTTCACCGTCAGCGGGAATACCATGAAGTAGTTGGTCAGCGTGCCCACCATAAACATCAGATAGGCAGCTCCTACTATCCATACCGCATAGCGGCGCTCGTTCTGGTAGAGTCCTGGACTGACGAATCTGAACAGCTCATATAATATATAAGGTGAAGCCACCAGCAGTCCGGCATACATCGCCGTCCGCATGTGAATCATAAACTGCTCCGTCAGCCCGGTGTTCATTAAGTGAATCTGAAAAGCTTCTACGCCCAGAAGCCTGTAGGTGATAAAGTCGCTCGAACGGGGAGCCAGCACAATGCTGAACAGCTCGTCCTTTAGCAGAAATGCCACGACAGCAAACACTGTCACAGCCAGGGCCATGCGGATGAGCGACGAACGCAGGACATCCAGATGATCCCAGAAAGTCATCTCAGCTGTTGGCTTGGGGCTCGTGGCTGTTGGCATCTTTGGTTTCATCTTCTTCCTTCATGCCGTCCTTAAAGCTTTTGACGCCTTTACCAAGGCCTTTCATCAGCTCAGGAATCTTTTTCCCACCGAACAGCAACAGCACGATGAGTGCTATGACGATAATCTCCTGCATTCCTAATCCAAACATCTTTTCTGCTTTGTTTTTAGTTTAATTTGTGCAAAGATACAAAATTTCTCCTTACTCTAAGTACTAAACTCTAAACTTTTTATTATCTTTGCAACCAAATAAACATCATTTAACTATGGAGAACGAATTTATCTTGCGAATATTTGTCGCTGCCATCCTTGGTGGACTGATAGGTTTGGAACGTGAATACAGATCGAAGGAAGCCGGCTTCCGTACCCATTTCCTTGTGGCAATGGGCTCAGCATTGTTTATGATAGTCTCGGCTTACGGTTTTCAGGACGTGTCCATGTCGGAAGCCCATCGCTGGGATGTCAGTCGTATTGCAGCCCAGGTGGTAAGTGGTATCGGTTTCATAGGTGCTGGTACCATCATCTTCCGCAAGACAGAGAACATAGTCAGCGGACTCACCACAGCAGCAGGTGTATGGGTGGTAGCTGCCATAGGTCTGGCCTGTGGCGGTGGCATGTATAAGCTGGCTATAGCCAGTTCCATACTGGTGCTCGTGGGATTGGAAGCCTTTAACTACTTCCTGCACAAGTTTGACAAGCATGCGAAACATAAGAAAGGTGAGGAATAACACCTCACCTTTCTTTATGGTCTATATAGCGTTGGCGCTGAGTGCTGCGCCGATGGCTGTGCAGAATTCGGAGTACTTGGGGATGTGGAAGTGTACGCCATATAGCTTCTCCAACATGGGATAAATCTCTTTACATTGTGGAACAAGTGTCAAGTTGCCTATCAGTACAAAGTCCTTGATGCCTGAATTGAGGGCGGCGAGGATGGCTGCTGAGCCAATGGTCTGCAGCACCATGACGATGATGCCCAGGGCGATGTCCTCCTGTTTGGCATTGTATTGTGCCTTGGAGAACAGCGAGGCTGTCGCTTCCATAGGCAGACCTGGCAGCGGATGGGTAGAGATGTCGCCAATGCGCAGGTTGATGTTGCTGATGTCGCCTTTCATAGCCAGGCTCTGAATCTGTTTCCAGTCTCTGGTGTTCAGCATCACGCGGGCCAGTCCCTGCAGGGTACCGCCGCCAATGCCCAGACCGCCGATATGACGGATGTTGTCGCCATCGCACTGCACAAAGCTGGTGCCTGTACCCATGGAGACGACGATGGCCTTGTCAAGTCCGCTCTCAAAGCGTGCACCCAGTCCGTCGGCAACGAACTCGTCGACCTTCTTTGTGGGGATGCCATACACGGGTTCGTTGATATAGGCTGCTCCCACACCTGTCAGCATCACCTGCTCAACGTCCTGCAGGCTGATTTTGTTATCGTGCAGATACTTGCCGAAGGCACCATAGAGTGATGTCACCTGGTCGGCAGCAGTAATACGGATAGGTGATACTACGCGACCATCACGCAGTCCTACAATCTTTGTGGTAGATATGCCCACGTCTATTCCAATAACGATTCCCATATTTTTTCGTTGTTTGCGCTGCAAAGATACGGATTATTGACTAAAACACAAAATTTTTGTTGCGTAATTGAGAAATAATTGTTACTTTTGCATGCGGAGCAATCTACGAATAGTAAACTGTCTTTATGAAAAATTCCCTTTTCAGTATCATCGCAGCATGTGTGGCGTTGCTGTTCAGCACGGGGCTTCGGGCTCAGGTGATCAATGGCGTACACAAGTACGATGGAACGCACAAGAACGAGTTATGGGGCTACCTGATGGTGGGCGACAATGTCATTACGGATGCCTTCTACGGATTCGAGGTAACCTACAAGCGCCACCTGACAGACCGCTGGTTTGTGCAGGGTGATGCACAGATGCAGCTGGGCAAGAAACTGTACTCGCTGGATATGCAGGGTGGCTGTCGTATGCCTTGGGGCTGGTCAGACTTCTACCTGACGGGTAAGATGATGTATAATCGCTATCAGGAGTGGAATACCAACGAGATGGTGATAAACGGATCGGTGACGTGGGAGATGCCTTACTTCTATGCTCGCTTTGGAGCGTCGTACATACACTATCACATGCTGCACTTTGGCTATACGGAGCCCCTGACTCTTACCATCGGTGCTGGCGTGAACATCCGCCCGCGCTGGAACTCGTGGAACATCGGCATCTTTGTCCGCAACTACGACGACTTCTACTACGAGGGCTACAACATCAACTGGGGCTTTAACTTCTATGCTAACCTGACAAAGGACCTACAGCTGTTTGGCGAGCTGAATATACGCCCTGCTGGCAGTATGAGTCAGCTGGCTACGAAGTATGAGGAATCTGTGAAATTAGGACTAAAACACGTTTGGTAAAGATGATGAGGAAATATATAGGAATGGCAGCACTGGCTGCTTTGCTGCTGACATCGTGTGACAAGGTAAGTCCCACAGGACTGCTTATAGCGAACTCGGACGTGGACGACCGCGTGAAGATGTCGTATGAGTATTACCAGATACACAAGAATTCGTTCCACATGCAACGAGCCGAGGGAGGTGAATACACCTTTCTGGTAGGTGCCGACAGTCACATGGTTGATGATACAGGGCGTATGAAGGAGATGTTCGACATTGCCATCAACGATAATGACCTGTTTGTGGCCCATCTGGGCGATATTGCAGACACCAAGGCAGAGTACTACATTAATCTTGACTCCGTAGTTCGGAAAGCCAAGGAGAAGTTTGTGAAGAAGTACTACGAACCGGTAATCTATAAAAATGCCGACGGAGACCCCCAGACCTACTACCGCGATCCTCTCACAGGCATGGCTATGCGTCTGGAGGACCATGACTTCCCCTTCTATCCGGTAGTGGGCAACCACGACATTACCAACAACGGATGGGCACTGTGGACCAACCTGTTCCAGTCGTCTTTCTATTCGGTATTCATCAATGTCGGCAGTGAAAACGACAGGATAGTCTTGGACCGTCTCATTTTCCTCGATACTGCCAGCGGAACCTTGGGACGCAAACAGATTGACCTGCTGGATGAAGGTGCCCTCGACCCCACAAACAATAAGGATTACTACACGATTCGCCATACCTTCGTCTTCGGACATACCAATATTTTCCGTGTGTCGTCTTTCGAACTGGCTTCCACCTTCACTCGAGAGGAAACCTTCTATCTGCTGGATAAGTTTGACGAGTGGGATGCTGACATCGTCTTCTGTGGACATGTGCACCAATGGGATGAACAGGAGGTAGGCGGCGTGACATACCTGACGCTGGACACGATGAGTGAGCGTAACAATCCAGAAGCAGGCGACTACCTGGTACGTGTGAATGTAAAAAAGGACGGCTCCCTAAGTTGGGAGCGCGTCCATATGAACTATACACCTAAATAAGAGTTCTGGCTTAGTATCCAAACACTTCTTCCGTAGTGAGTCGGCGGATGGGACCAATCTTCTCGAGGGTCTCCATCTGCAGCTCCTTCTCGTCGCCCAGGATGATATAGCGATAAGCCTTGTTGGCCATCGTTGTCTTCTCGAATTTCATGATGTCCTGCAGGGTGACATTCTTCAGGTCGCTGTATATCTTCTTGTTCAGGTCATAATCAAGACCCATGTCCTGCATATCGTGCCAGCGGTTGATGATGCCCATCTTGGTGACGCGTAGTGAGGCCAACTGCTTGGTCAACCCCTCCTTTGCAATCTTAAATGCATTGTCGCTGGCGGGCATGTCGTTGAGGATGCTGTGGAACTCCTTGATGCAATCCGTCATCTTGTCGTTTTGGGTGATGATATGCGTGAAGAAACTTTCATACCGTCCCTTCTTACGAGGATAGGCATACCAGGCAGAAGCGTTATAGGCCAGTCCGCGAGCCTCGCGCAGTTCCTGAAAGACGATGCCGTTCATGCCGCCTCCAAAGTACTCATTGAAGAGCGACTGAATGGCAGTCTCGTCAACATTCCATTCGCGATGCTCGTCATGCAGCATGCGCATATAGATGTTCTTGGCATCGTAGGGAGCTATCCATACTTCGTTCTGATTGGCCAGCAGGCGCACGTACTCTTTGTTTTCAGGCACAGGCTTCAGTTGCTTGGGTGTCTTGTGCAGTTTACTGATGATGGCAGACACCTCGCTGACGCTCAACGGTCCATAGTACTCCACGCTATGCTGATAACTGGTCAGATTCTTCAGCAAGTCGACAAACACCTGCGGATCCGTCTCCTTCAACTGCTGCTCACTGAGCACGTCGCTATAGAAATTCCTTGGACCGAAGACGCCATAGCTGAAAAGCTGATTGAAGTAAAAGCGCTGGTTCTTCTTCATGTCATTGCGGCGCTTCAGAATCTGAGCCACCATCTGGTTGTATGCATCCTTGTCAACCTTGAAGCTCTGGAGTATCTCTTCTGCCAGTGCCAGTGCAGGCTGCATATTTTCACTCAGACCAGAGAGACGGATGTTGATGGCGTCACTGCCCTCGCCTACATAGACATCGCATCCCAATTCATAGAACTTCTGTTTAATCTCTGAGGCGGTGTATTTGTCTGTGCCCAGATAGTCCATATAGTCTGTGGCGATATCGTAGCGGTTGTCAGCCTTGCGTCCAAACTCGAACCGGAAGTTCAACTGGAAAAGACCATTCTCCGTATTCTGCACATACAGCAACGGCAGCTTGTTTTTGGTCTGGGCAAAGGTCAGGTCGGTGGAGAAGTCCACGAATCTCGGTTGGATGGGTTCCACCTGCGTGTCCTGGATGTCCTTTACAAACTGGCTCATCTGGTCGCGGTTGGTGGGGATAGGAGTGATGGCAGGCTTGTCTATCTTCTTCTGCAGCGTGTCCACACCTTGTTTCTTATATACTACCACATAAGCATCGGTAAAGAACTTGTTGGCGAAGTCCACAATCTCCTGTTTAGTAATCTTCGAGATACGGTCTATCTTGCCTACCTCCTGCTTCCACTCTACCTCGTTGATGAAGGCGTCTACAAACATATCGGCACGTCCTTCGTTACTTTCCAGCAACTGGTAGTATCTACGTTTCTTGTTGTTGATGATGCTTGGCAAAAGGTTCTCAGGGAATTCCCCTTTCTTGAGCTTGCCTATCTCCTCGAGCATCAGATTTTTCACCTCGTCAAGACTCTGCCCCTGCTTTGGTGTACCCATGAGGTAGAATGCTCCGTGATCGTGTAAGAGTTCTGAACCTCCTGAAGCTCTCTGAACCTTCATAGTCTGGTTGAGGTCGAGGTCGAAGAGTCCTGCACGTCCGTTGCTCAGGATGTCCTCCATCAGTTCGAGGGTGTCTGCCTGCAGCTCGTTGGCCTTCTTGGCGCGCCAAGCCATCCATAGGGTCTCTGCCTCCTGTCCGATAACGGTAGTGTCCCTGGGAGATGTCAGTGGTGTCAGCGGGGCAAACGTAGGTTGCTTTACATCAGCACCTGGCTTCCAGCTGGAGAAGTACTTGTCGATGATGGCGATGGTCTTGTCAGGATCAAAATCGCCAGCCATACAGATGGCCACATTATTAGGCACGTACCACTTGTTAAAGTAGTTCTTGATATTTGTGATAGATGGGTTCTTCAGATGATCCTGGGTACCGATGGTGGTCTGCGTACCATAGGGGTGATTGGGCCACAGCATCTTTGAGATGGTGGCAAAGAGCTTGCGCTGGTCAGAGCTAAGACCGATGTTATACTCCTCGTACACAGCCTCCAGCTCAGTATGGAAACCACGAATCACCATGTTCTGGAAGCGGTCAGCCTGTATCTTGGCCCAGTTGTCTATCTCGTTTGATGGGATATCCTCTGTATAGCAGGTGACATCGTTTGACGTGTAGGCATTGGTACCCTCGGCACCGATGGCAGCCATCAGCTTGTCGTACTCGTTGGGAATGAAATACTGGGCTGCCACCTGACTGACGGAGTCAATCTCGTGGTAGGCCTGCTTGCGTGCTGCAGGGTCAGTCAGCTTACGATAGGACTCGTAGCGCTGTTCAATCTCGTCGAGCAGCGGAGCCTCTGCCTGCGGGTTGTTGCTACCGAACTGCTGGGTGCCCTTGAACATCAAGTGTTCCAGATAGTGAGCCAGACCGGTAGTCTCTGCGGGGTCGTTCTTGCTACCTGTACGTACGGCGATGTACGTCTGGATACGAGGTTTTTCGCTGTTGACGGAGAGATACACCTTCAACCCGTTGTCCAAAGTGTAGATGCGGGTCTTGGTCATATCGCCCTCAATGGTCTGATACTTGTAGTCCTTGGCCTGTGCGCTCATACCGAGTGCCATCAGGCAGGCAGTCATTAAAAGATTTAGTTTCATCATGTCCAATATTTTATATTACCTTATTCTTCATTGTTGATTAGTCCTCATAGTCTATCTCGTGGTCCAGCTTGGAGATGAAGTCGTCGTAGACGTCCTGCTCGACATCACCCATGGCGAACTCCTTCTGGGCATCCTTGCGAATCTCGGCAATCCAGGCACGACGGGCTTTGACATAGTCCTCACGGATGCGCTGCATGGCAGCATCTGTCAACTCGTCCAGATTGTAATAGTCCAGAATCATCCTGTAAGTCCAGGCCCACTGGTATTCGCGATAGTGGTCATTAATGTCGTAGAACTGGTCCAATACCTCTTGGATGCTCTCTATGGTGCCGTTCTTGATGTCGTCGACGAGGCGCTGTTCCTCGCTGGCGGGCAGCAGCATGCCGGAGAGGTCTATCCAGGGACCTACGCCTACATCGGAGGCGGGCTTGCCCAGGTAGCCTCCCCTGACGGCCCGCTTGAGTACGGCTCCCATATAGATGCGCAGGGCTATGTCGTAGTACTTGATGCCCTTGCGCAGCGAGGTGGCGTTGATGATGTACTCGTGGTAGTTGTACGAGCTGACGTTGTCGCCGCCAGCCTGCCGCAGCGCCTCCAGAATCTTCTTGCCCTGCACAATCTCGCCTACGGTGAAAGGACTGAGCCAGTCGAAGTTGATGATAGACTTCCTGCTGCTGACAGCCCGTTTGTCGCGCTTAGGCCATTTCTTGATGTCACGATACAGACCTACGGTGGTGATGTTACGGCCTGGCACGATATACATGGTGTCTCCGTATGCCATCAGGTAGGCAAAGGGCAGACAGCGCATGTCGGGATGGTTCATCAGCTTGCCGAAGCAGACGCTGAAAGCACCAATCTTGGCTGGCATCAGCACATAGGCACCGGAGGCTGTCTTAGAACCGCGTTCCAAGATACCGTGGTGCATGGGTCCCATCTTGTAGGCATGATTCGAGAAGTTGGTATTTGACCCGGCATTGTAGAACGAGAACTCGCCGCCAATGAGCAGGCTCGACTTGTGATGTGAGGCAGAGAAGGGTCCGCAGAAGGCGGCGCAGGCTTCGCCGTTAGCCATATACGAGTTGGCAAAGAAGATGCTGGCCTCTGCCGTGAATCCGTTGGTAATCTGGCAGGCTTCGCCCACGAAGCAGTCCTGCATCTTCACCGAGTTGGTAATCGAGCAGCCATTACAGATGATGCTGTTCTCGCAGATGACACCTGTGCCGATGAATACCGAGTCGTCTTTCGAACTCAGGATAGTGCAGTCAGACAGACGCGATGCGCCGCTGATTTCGCAGTCATCTTTGATGACGGTATTGGTAATCTCCTTCGTATTGATAATCTTCACCCCGTTGCCGATGGTGCCACGCTCTGGCAGCGTGAAGCGCACCTCCTCGTTGATAAGCCTTGTCAGCTTGTCCTTCAACTGCTTGTCGCGGAAGTGCCTGACCATGAAGGATGCCAGCTGTGAGTTCAGGTTGCGGAAGAGAATGATGTTGCCGTCGCCCATCTCGTTCAGCACGCTTACCAGGTGGCCCTCGCCGTAGGTGGCGCCTTCCGTGGTCTCCATGGTGCAGATGTTCGAGATGTAGCAGTCGTCGCCGATGGTGTAGTTGTTGATGAAGTTGCCCACCTTCTCTATGAGGCAGTTGTCGCCGATGGTGACGTTGCGCAGCGTGGTGTCGGTGATGCCGGAGTGCTTCGTGAAGCCTTTCGTCACCTCTACCTGTTTGCTGAAGACGCCTAAACGGATGTCGCCGTAGAAGAGTACGCGGTGGAACCCGTATGGCGTGAAAGCGTCTGCCACCCGAATGTGGTCCCAGTCTTCTGCCCAACAGCTGTTGCTCTCGAGCACATTGATTTCCTCTTGTGTCAGTTGTCTGTAGTCTCTCATATGTCTTGGTCTGTCTGGTATAAAAAATCGTTATAGGGATATTTCTGGACGTGTAGCTCACGTACTTTCTGATAAAGCACCTCGCGCAGCTCTTCAATGTTTTCTTTGTTCTTGGCAGAAATGAAAAGGGGGGCGGGAGCAAATCCTCCGCTCTTCACTCTTAGCTCCTCGCTTCTCGCCATCCAGGTACGCTTCAGCTCGTCCAGCGAGATGTTCTCCCGCTTGGGAGCCGTCAGGTCGTCCTCGTCCTGTGGTGTCCACGTATAGGCGTCAATCTTGTTGAATACCAGCATTGACGGCTTTTCGGCACATCCCAGGTCTGCCAGCGTCTTCTCCACCACGTTGATCTGCTCTTCGAAGTCAGGATGTGAGATGTCTACCACATGCACCAGCAAGTCTGCCTCGCGTACCTCGTCCAATGTCGACTTGAACGAGTCTACCAGGTCGGTAGGCAGCTTGCGGATGAATCCTACGGTGTCTGCCAACAGGAAGGGCAGATTGTCGATGACCATTTTACGGACGGTTGTATCCAAGGTGGCAAAGAGCTTGTTCTCTGCAAACACATCACTCTTCGCCAACAGGTTCATCATCGTGGACTTGCCCACATTGGTATAGCCCACCAAAGCCACACGGATCAGTCTTCCGCGGTTCTTGCGCTGGGTAGTCTTCTGCTTGTCTATCTCCACCAGGCGTTCTTTCAGTAGTGAGATACGCTGACGGATGATGCGCTGGTCCATCTCCAGCTGCGTCTCACCAGGACCGCGCAAACCTACCGAGCCCTTGCCGCCACCTGATCCGGAGCCGCCGCCCTGGCGCTCCAGGTGAGTCCACAGACGCTGCAGGCGGGGCAGCATGTAACGGTACTGTGCCAGCTCTACCTGAGTCTTGGCTTCTGCCGTCTGGGCACGCATGGCAAAGATGTCGAGAATAAGGCTCGTGCGGTCCAGTATCTTCACCTTCAGCTCGCCCTCAATGTTACGAATCTGCTTGGCGCTGAGTTCGTCGTCGAAGATAACCATACCCACGGGCTGGGGAGCCTGCTTCCCCTCTTCGGGTTCGGGCGAACCGTCGTCCAGCCAGTCGTAGTAGGCGTCTTCCTGCTGCTTGATGTATTGCCTGATTTCGTCGAGTTTGCCCTTGCCGACATACGTCACCTGGCTGGGGCCCTGCACCTTCTGCGTGAAGCGCTTCACGGTGACGGCCCCGGCGGTGTCAGCCAGGAACTCCAGCTCATCCAGGTATTCCTTCGTCTTGGCTTCGTCCTGCTGCTGGGTGATGAGTCCCACCAGTACCGCAGTTTCGGCCTTGGCTTCGGAGATGACAAATTCCTTCATACCTCTTCTTGTTTTTGTGTTACTGGCGGGCCAGGGTCTCGTTGAAACGGTCCATCAGCCACTGCTTCTGCTCTGCAATGGTCAGGTGCGAGTTGTCCAGCTCTATGGCATCGTCAGCCTTGCGTAGGGGAGAGACCTCGCGATGCGAGTCAATGTAGTCGCGCTCCTGCACATTCTTCAGTATCTCGTCGTAGTCGGCCTCCATGCCCTTGCCTTTCAGCTCGTCGTAGCGGCGCTGGGCACGCACCTCGGCACTGGCTGTCACGAAAATCTTCAGCTCGGCATGAGGGAATACTACTGTGCCAATGTCGCGTCCGTCCATGACCACACCGCCTCCGCGGCCCATCTCCTGCTGCTGTGCCACCATAGCCTCGCGGACAAAGCCCAGCGTGGCAATAGGACTGACGTGGCTGGAGACCTCCATCGTGCGGATGTCCTGTTCTACCAGCTCGCCGTTGAGGTAGGTGTCTGGTCTGCCGGTCTTGGCGTTAAACTGAAAGGATATGTGGATGTCGGGCAGCTGCTGGCGCAGTCCTGCCTCGTCGATGCCGTCGGCGGTGAACAGCCCGTTGCGGAGGGCATAGAGGGTGACGCTGCGGTACATGGCACCTGTGTCGACGTATACATAGCCTACCTCGCGTGCAAGGTCCTTGGCCATCGTACTCTTACCGCACGATGAGTGACCGTCAATGGCAATGGTAATCTTCTTCATAGGGAATAACTGACATTTATTAATAAAGAATAGGCAGACACATGGTATTTGGCGTATGCTGCCTGTAGTTTGAATCGTTCCAGCTGCAGGCCGGCACCGATGCTGAAGCCTGCTCCGTGGTTGCTCTCGCCGTCGTTGTCGCTGACCTTCATCTCGCTGGAGCGGCGGAAGTTGTAGCCTGCTGCCACGTAGATGTTGTCACCCAGCAGGAGGTCGGCACCGACAGACAGGTGCTTCACCAGTCCCTGGTCCCAGTTGTTCAGACGGGAAAGGGTTGCCGACAGACGCAGCGGAGAGCCTATGAGGCGCTTGCTGACACCCAGCTGCAGGTCGATGGGGATGCGTTCGAAGTCCTCGTCGTAAGCCTTGACCTGGCCTCCCAGGTTCTTGGCTACTGCCGACAGCGACCATCCGCGTTCCTCGTCCAGGTAGTTGACACCCAGGTCAATGGCTACTGCCGCAGACGAGTAGCTGGCTATGTGCGACGATATGAAGCGGGCCGTGATGCCACCGCTGATGCGGTTGCTGAGCATGTAGGCGAAGGTGCCTGACAGGGCGATGTCGCGAGCCGAGAACTCACCTGTCTCCGTGTTGCTCACGCTGGTTTCCTTCATCGCCCCGTAGTCCATGTACTGTGCTGCCACCCCCCACGTGGCACGCTCCTTGTAGGCTTTGATAAACGAGGCAGAGGCTGTCCTGGCACCCTCCATGTAGGTCATGAAGTTCAGGTTGAGGCTCTTGTCCGACACGCCGTTGATGAGTGACGGATTGTGGAAGATGAGGGTGGGGTCGTCGTCGCTTAGCGTGATGTTGTCGCCTCCCAGCGCAGCCACATGGGCACTGACTGGAAGCCTCAGGAAGCTGTACACCTCCTGACTCTCCTGGGCGTGGGTTTGCAGTGCCGACAGGGTAAAAAGGTAAATGGGCAAGAGAACCCTTGCCAGTTTCCGCATTTTGTCAGCCGTTGAAATCTGCATTTTTCTGCCCTTTTACTTCTTTAATTTTTATACTTATATAAATCAACGGCAAAGGTACATATTTTATTGCAAAGAATCGTGCAAAGGATGAAAATATTTGTGAAATGTGTATTGTATGATGGAGATTTTCCCACTTTGCTTGCAATGAATTCTGAATTTATTCGTACCTTTGCAAGCCGATGGAGCAAAAAAAGACCACACGTGCCGATATGGAACGGCGCCGCACCACAGGATTCCTGATGGCGCTGGCGCTGGTGTTGGCATTGCTCTATGTCGCCCTGGAGTGGAACTCGTCAGTTGACAACACCCCCGTCGATGCATTGGACCTCGACGAGCTGGTACACGAGAGCGAGCTGGTGCCCATGTCGAATGTGGAGACCATAGCCCGGCTGGAGGAGAAGCAGCAGGTGGAGAAAGCCGAACAGCTGCGTGTCGTCGACGACGATGTGGAGCTGCAGCAGCCCGAGGAACAACTTGAGGGCGAGACCGACGCAAACGACGACGAGACGCTGCTCCAGGAGATAGAAGAGAATCTGGACGACGAGAAAGCATTGGCCTCCATGGGTGTCGACCCCAACAATCCGCTGAACTTCCACATTGCCGAGGACCTGCCGCAGTTCCCCGGTGGTGCCGTGGAGTTCATGAAGTGGCTCACCAAGCACCTGCGCTACCCTAACAAGGCCCGCCAGCAGAAGGTGCAGGGCAAGGTGGTGGCAGTGTTCTACGTCGAGAAGGACGGTACCATTACAGGCATCAGCGTCACCAAGTCGCTGTCTCCCGAGTGCGACCGCGAGGCCCTGCGAGTGCTACGCATGATGCCAAACTGGAAGCCTGGCATCCAGCAAGACCAGCCCTGCCGCACCAAGGTGTGCATACCCATCGTGTTCAGGCTGTAAAGCCGGCACCCTTGACACCCCAGCATGAATAGAACATCAAAGAAACGAAATAACAAAGAGAACTATGAAACAACTATCGGCATCCGAAATTCTGCAGCAAGTCAACGATTTCCTCGCCAAACTGCCCTACAACCGTCAGCCCGCATCGCTCTACGAGCCAGTACAGTATGTCCTCTCGCTGGGAGGCAAGCGCATACGTCCTGTACTCATGCTCCTGGGTTACAACCTGTGGAAAGAGCAGCCCGAAAGCATCCTCATGCCTGCCATCGGACTGGAGACCTACCATAACTACACGCTGCTGCACGACGACTTGATGGATAATGCCGACGTGCGTCGCGGACACGAGACGGTACACCGCCGCTGGGATGCCAACAAGGCCATCCTCTCTGGCGACTCCATGCTGGTGCTGGCCTACCAGCGCGTAGCACAGGTGCCTGCCGACAAGCTGCGTCAGGTGCTGGACCTCTTCACCGTCACCGCCCTCGAGATTGGCGAGGGACAGGAGTACGACATGACCTTCGAGCAGCGCAACGACGTCACCGAGGACGAGTACATCGAGATGATACGCCTCAAGACCTCTGTGCTGCTGGCATGCTCCCTGAAGATGGGTGCCATCCTGGCTGACGCTCCCGAACGGGATGCCGACCTCATGTATCAGGTGGGCGAACAGCTGGGGCTGGCCTTCCAGCTGCAGGACGACCTGCTCGACGTCTATGGCGACCCCAAGGTCTTCGGCAAGGCCATCGGTGGCGACATCACCTCCAACAAGAAGACCTATATGCTCATCAATGCTGTCAACCGCGCCAACGACAAGCAGCACGCCGAGCTGGTACGATGGATAGAGGCAAAGACCTTCAGCCGCGACGTCAAGGTTGCCGAGGTCACACGCCTCTATAACGAAATAGGCATCCGCGAGCTCTGCGAACAGAAAATCAACTACTACTTCGACCAGGCTCGTCAGACCCTCAGCCAGGTCAGCGTACCGGAAGAGTGCAAGGCTGCTCTCCGCCACTATATGGACGACATGCTACATCGTAACAAGTGATGCCGACATTCCACTACATCGATACCCACTGCCACCTGGATGGCGAGGAGTTCAACACCGACCGCGACGACGTCGTACAGCGTGCCCGCGAGGCAGGGTGCAAGAAAATCTTTATTCCTGCCATAGACTTCAAGTCGTGCCAGACAGTGCTCGACACCTGTATCCGCTATCCAGACTACTGCTACCCCATGCTCGGCCTGCATCCGGAAGAGGTACGCGCTGACTGGCGCGAGCAATTGGCACCAATCAAGGAACTGCTGACCACTAAGAGTTTTGCCATCGGCGAGATAGGCCTCGACTACTATTGGAGCAGGGAGTTCGAACAGGAACAGTTAGAGGCCTTTGAGGAACAGGTACGGTGGGCTGTGGAGCTGCAGCTGCCGCTGATGATACACTGCCGCAAGGCACAGAACGAGCTGGTAGCCATCCTCAAGCGCTATGCCGACGACCTGCCCGGAGGCGTGTTCCACTGCTTCACCGGCAACGAGCAGGAAGCCCGCCAGCTCCTGGAGTTTCCCCGCTTCGTGCTGGGCATTGGTGGCGTGCTCACCTTCAAGAAGTCCCACCTGCCCGAAGTGCTGCCTGCCGTAGTACCCCTGCAGCGAATCGTGCTCGAGACCGATGCCCCCTATATGGCGCCGGTACCCTTGCGTGGACAGCGCAACGAGTCGGCATACATCACCCACGTCATCACCCGTCTGGCAGAGGCCTATGGTGTCAGCGAAGGGGAAGTCTGCCGGAAGACGAACGAGAATGTGGAAAGAGTCTTCGGAATACAAATATAATACATACCTTTGACTTCGTCGAAGATACTTTTTGCTCGAAAATAAAAAGAAATTTCCGATTTTCTTTTGTATTTTGCTCACTTATTCGTACCTTTGCAGCCGCATTGCAAAAGGAGAGGTGCTCGAGTGGTTGAAGAGGCACGCCTGGAAAGCGTGTAACCGGCAAAACTGGTTCGCAGGTTCGAATCCTGTTCTCTCCGCAAGTAGTAATATTTGGGAGCCCGGCGGGTTCCCTTTATTTATGCCCGTTCCGCAACATTTTACTTGTCTAACTTGCTGAAATAGAGTAATATGTACTTTATTCGGTATTTGCGATTTCATTGATTTTCATGCATGAATAATGTATAAATAAATCAATAAATAGAGAATACCAAAACAATACAAGTAAAATTTGTACAATTATGAAGAAAGAAGATTATTTAGAGTTCATGAAGGGTGTAGAGAACAGAGTAAAGGAAGCAGTAGTGGAGGACCTCCAAATGGGAGAGTCTCTCATACCTTTAAAGTTCAGGGTGGACCTCAATTACATTCTTGATGGTAGTGTGGAAGTTCGTATAGTTGATAATTTCGGCTGTTTGAAGACCTCTAATCTTTTCTCTTTCCTCTCCCGCTTGGGAGTTACGCCCGAGACGACGATGGACAATGACTGTATAACGTGGGGGGCTGAAGGTCAAGAGAGCGTTCTTATTATTTGCATTGCCAGCGAACATTTCTTTGAGGATTAGGCCTATGATACAGATGGTTTTTCCCGATAAGTGTGTGACGTACAGCACCTTCATCAACGACCTGGCCACCGTCCTGGTGCCCAAGCTAAAGGAGGCGATGGAGAATCCGAGTGATATCATTTCCCAGAACAGGGCTTTCCAGTTGTTCGGACAGGGGAACATCCGCCGGTGGCGTGAGAAGGGCCTTGTCGAGCCTGTCAGCAAGCGTCCTGGGAAGATAGAGTTTCGTCTCTCTGACCTGCGTATTCTCCAGCAGCGTAAGCAGGACTACTTTGAATGACTCCTCGCGTACATATATATAATAAGGTGGAGATATGGCGCTTAAATATGTGGCAGATGCGGATACCATCACTATAGAAATTCAATTAGTTAGGTGTATTATGGCTCGTTTTTTATCGTTTTCGTTTCATATTAACCTTTCGAAGAGGTTTTCGGTTCTCGAAAGGTTAAAATGGAAGAATTTCGATTTTAAATTTGGTAGTTTCATATGTTTATACATAATTTTGCATCATATTTAACTTATTATAAAAAATTATTTATTACAACTATGAAAAAAAAAGAAATGTCACTACTTGCCGACATGATAGCCGATCGCATCATGGCAAGAATTCCTGCCAAAAAAGAGGCAGGAGAAGACGAGTACGTAACCACAGCGGAAGCTGCTCATATTCTTGGAATTAGCGAGAATTACATGCGGGCCCTTCGTCACAACTATCCACACATCAAGCGCGGAAACGAGAAACAGGGACATCTTTTATTTCAAAAAAGCGCGCTTGTTAAAGGAAAAAGTTTAAATTCAGTTACCAAATGAGATTAATTTTCCCGACAATCAGAATTGTCTATAACCGTCGGCATCGGGCGACGGCAACACATCCCGTCCCGCCGGATCTCTTCATACAATATAAGGGAAGGCAGAAGATCATTTCTGTCGGTGTGCCATGCGTGCCAAAAGAGTGGGACGCAAAGAACGGGCGATATCAGAACCGTGTCGATGCCATTGAATTGAATAAGCTTCTGGATAAGTATATCAATGACGTCCGGAAGGTCATCTATAAGATGGATGAGGAAGGTTGCATCGACATTTCTGCAATCCCTGCTCGCCTGGAAGCTCTTCGAAATCCTATCGTCGACTTCCTCGATTTCTGCACGAGGAAGGCAGAGATCCGGAAGTACGGCAAGGCAGCAGACAGTCAGGAACGATACGACCGCTTCATGCGATTCCTGGAGAGATATGGCAAGATACGCTCGTTTGGAGACCTAACTGAATCCAGGGTGATGGAACTTGACCGCTACCTGAAAAAACAAAATAATATGAAGGCAAAGAGTCGCTGGAATAACTATCACCGGTTCCTGAATTCTTTCATCCTTGATGCACAAAAAGAAGGCCTTCTTCAGAAAAACCCGTACGACTTAGTTAAAATCGAAAAAGGAACGGACTACGACGGTCTTGATAAATATTTTTCGCCAGAAGAGTTTCAGCAGCTTCGTGCCGCAGCGATGCCGGACGACAGGTTGGAACGCGTCCGCGATCTCTTCGTTTTTCAATGTTATACTTGCGTGAGCTACCATGACCTTCGGGCTTTCAGCGCCAAGAAGATCCAAGAATTAGACGGAGAGAAGGTGTATATCGGTCATCGGGGTAAAACTAATATAGAATACACCATCCCCCTGCTTTCTACAGCCTTGGAGATTCTCGCGAAATATAATGGAAAGCTGCCGATACTATCTAATGTGAAATATAATGAATACATAAAGGAGGCAGCCAAGGCGGCAGGCATAGATAAGCCAGTCACTACCCACTGGGCGCGCCACACTGGCGCCACACTACTGCTGAATGCCGGTGTTCCAATAGAAATCGTCTCGAAGGTCTTAGGGCACGCAAACGTAAAGATGACTGAGAAAATTTACGCCAAAATGCTGCCAAAGACCATCGTCAAGGCAGTTAATGATGCTGAAGGAAAAATCTAAAATAGTATAGTTAACTTATTATTAATTTAAATTTATTACAACTATGCAGAACTTTCGTGTGATAATCGCTGGCGGACGGGACTTCAATGACTATCAGCTTCTGAAGGCCAAGTGTGATGCTATTCTTGCAAACAAGCGCCAGACACATAGCATCATCATTGTGTCCGGCACGGCCAGAGGTGCGGACAGTCTCGGAGAAAGGTACGCTCATGAACGGGCCTATACTATTGAGCGACACCCTGCCAACTGGGATTCCGACGGAAAGGCTGCAGGCCCCATCAGGAACGCACAGATGGCAGATGTGGCCGATGCCCTGATAGCTTTCTGGGACGGCAGGAGCCGTGGAACCAGGAACATGATAGATGTGGCCACGTCGAAAGGCCTGCTGGTAAGGAAAGTCCTCTATAATAACATACATGTTGATATGAATAACACGAAGATTAACGCGAAATGGGCAGAGCTGACAGGCTTTGCCACGCAGCACGCGACGAAGGAGGGTACCCGCAGGGGTATCGCCTGGCTGCGCGACAGCTTCAACAGTTATTTGGATCTGTCCGACGAGACACCCGGCTACGGCATGGGTGGCCAGCCAGGCAGCCAATTCAACCGTGAGGTCCTTGCCGGTAGGATCCTGCAGCATTTTAAATGCGTGGGAGCAGACAACGTCCTCGATGACGAACAGCTGGAGCGTCTGGAGGAATCTCTCGATGAAATCGTGAAAAACGGTATTTCTAATGGTATTAAGCGATAATCTGGTAAAAAGAAAAAAAGATGAAGTCAAGAGCACCATAAAAAAAGCAATCCCCCAGGTTGCCCCAGGGGAATAAATCTTTGCGCAGGATTCTTTATTTGCTATTCACGCTGCAAATTTAAAAAGATTTCTGCAAACTACCAAATTATTAGATAATTATTTTAGTTAAATTTTTAAATTTGCAATTATGTTAGATTTTGATTTTTTACCCGCCTATTTGCAAGAGATAGTTCAAAAATTGGCAGACGTTTTTCAAATTGACAGCTCGTATTCCCTAACAGGGTTATTTGCGGCAGCTGCTGCTTCACAGGGGGACCGCTATCAAATAATCGACCCGAAAGGGTATCGCAATGCACTTTCACTCTGGTTGTGTCAAGTTGGTATTAGTGGATACGGCAAAAGTGAATGCGGTGCATGGCTAATAGATCCCTTATTGGAACGTGACGAAGAATGGCACCTGGAGTATAAGCGAGAATATGGTCGCTGGCAAGCCAAGGATCCAAAGGACAGGGGAGAACCACCAGTAGAAAGGAAA
>JAFPWS010000053.1 GCA_017412705.1 Prevotella sp. | reverse complement strand
TCCGCAAGATGAATGCAAAGAAGTAACAGGGTAAAATAAAAATGACCCCGTCGGCCAGGACTTTACAGGGGTCAAAAATAAAAGGTTTTAAGGGGTCATCGTCGCTTTGCCCTCGGGGGGCAAACTCGCGCGGCTTTTCCAGGAGCATCTGATGCGGTTCTTCAAGACCGGGCCGGGCGAGTATGGCGAGGGCGACGAGGCGATGCCCTAAGTGAACAGGGCGTTAATATTCCACTATGCCATCATGATGATGCCAGTAAAGAGGCGGCCGGAATTGATGCCTAAGCGGCGGGCGGAGAAATAGCGGTTGGGCTGACGGTAGGTGCAAACAGCAGAGACGCTGATGGAGTCGGCAGGCAGACCTGCGGCTATCAGCTGGAGGCGGTTGCACTCAGGCAGGTCGATGTGCCATTTTTCGTCTTCGCCTGCGGGATAGCGGCGGCTGATGGCCGTCATGTCGAAACCGGCTGTACGGAAAGCATCGTAGACCTCCTGTCCCACCTCGAAACTATCGAGGCTGATGCCCGGGCCTATCTGAGCCCGCAGCTGTTCTGGGCGCGAACCGTAGGCACTGCTCATCGCCGCCACTGCCTTTTGACAGATACGGGCCACCGTGCCTCGCCATCCGGCATGGACGGCGCAGACGGCGTGATGAACCTTATCGTAGAGTAGCACGGGGATGCAGTCAGCCGTCGACACACCGATGCACACGCCGCGAAGGTCGGTCATCAGGGCGTCGTAGCCCTCCAGTGCTTCGGTTTTTTCCGTTGGCGTGAGGGTCATCAGCCGCTCGTCAACCTGGGCGATACGCGTCTGGTGTACCTGATGGGGCATCAGCAGGTGGTCGTCGCTGATGCCGAGCCGCTGGCAGAGCAGCGCACGGTTACGACGGATGTGCTCATCGGTATCGCCACAAAATCGGTTGATGTTGAACGAAGCGTATTTCCCGCTGCTTTCACAGCCCCCCAGACGAGTGGTAGTGAACGCCGTCACCTCCGCGCCGAGGTTGTAGAAGTCGAGCACCGGGCGCATCGCCTCGTCGAATCCGAAATACTGGCAGGGCGTTTCCGCCGCCATTGGCATCTGCATATCCTCTTCCTCCTGTTTCGGATAGGTCACGGCACGGGCCTGATGGTCCTGCAGCCAGATGTGGTTCAGCGTGAACGCTATCGACTCCAGCGTCTCTTCCCGCTTCTTGGGTGTCAGCTCGCACTCCCACACCGTGATACAGTGCCACCCCATCGCCGCCAACCGCTTCTGTTCCTCTCTGTCGCGCTCCTTGTTCCTGCGAATTTTCGCCACCCAGAACTCCCTGTTCGTGTTCGGAATCTTGCAACACTCCGAACTCTCAATGTTCAATGGTCCATGTTCAATGTTCAATGAAACATTATGGCCGTGCCAGAAGCACCCGTTCACAAAGATGCACGTCCTATACTTCCTCAGCACCAAGTCCGGATGTCCTGGCAGCCGCTTATGGTTCAGCCTATAACGGAATCCCCTCTTCCACAGCCCCCGCCGCACAATCATCTCCGGCTTCGTATCCTTCGACCGAATCGCCGCCATGCATTTGTGCCGCTGCTGTTTCGAGAGTTTATCCATATAGCGTGATTTAATTGAGGTATATATGTACTTTCGTTTTTATCTTTACTCTATCTGTTACGAAATCAAAATCGTGAGGATGAAACCTACGTGGCAGCCTGACAATGGTTTTTCGGCAAGGTCGAGCATACCACCTTGCTGAATCATCATGCGGCGGCTCAGAGAGAGGCCGATTCCGCTGCCACTACGTTTCGTCGTGAAGAAAGGGACAAAGAGAGACTGGCGGTTCTCTGCCGGGATGGGCAGGCCGTCGTTGCTGATATAGAGTCGGTTCTCATCCATCGGTGTGATGACAATCTTCTTGGCTTCAGCTTCTGCTGCATTCTTGGCAAGGTTCATCAGCACTTGGCGCAACATACCTGCATCAGCACGGACTATGATGTCTTTGGGGATGCTCACCTCCCACGTCAGGTCAGGGTAGGCTTTGCAGACATCATCAATCAGCGGACGAAGCATGACATCTGCCATAACGGGCTTCTCCAGCTCCGACATCTTTCGGTAGGTTTTTACGAACTCGCTCAGATGGCGGCTGGTGTCGCAGATGGCCTGAATGCCAGGTTCGAGAGGCGTGCCTTTCACGTCGTCACGTCCCAGCATCGACTGGCTGATGCTGGTGATAGGAGCTGTGGCGTTCATCATCTCATGAGTCAGCACACGCGTCAGCCGCTCCCATGACTCCACCTCGTTCTGGTTCACCTGCTGGCGGATGGTCTCGCCCAGTTGGTTCAGCGTCTGCTGCATGGCACGTTCTCCCGGTAGCAATCCGTCGGTAGGCAGTCGGAAGGTGAAGTCGCGATTGCGAATGGCCTCCTGCATCAGGTGGGCCCGCAGCCGCAACCTTCGCTGATGATGCACAAACCACCAAGCGAACCCTACAATAACTACACCTATTATAGTATAAAGCCACATCATAGAAGTATCTATCTACTCCCCTCTCCCTTTGGAGAGGGGTTGGGGGTGAGGCTCCTCATCTTGTTATAGAGCGTCTGGCGGGTGATGCCGAGCAGTTCGGCAGCCTGAGTGAGATTGCCGTGACAGTGGTCGATGGTGCGGCGGATGTGGTCTTTCTCCATCTCGTCGAGTGTCACTATCTCGCTCTGCATCTCCAGCACGTCCTTCAGCTTGCGCACCAGTTCGTCGTTGTCCCACGGCTTGGTGATAAAGTCGGCAGCTCCGCTCTTCAGGCCCTTTACTGCCAACGAGACATCAGCGTAGGCAGTCAGCAGCACCACAGGTGTCTGCGGGTGCTGTTTGCGGATGGCGCGAAGCCAGAAGAGTCCTTCCTGTCCGCTGTTCACGCCAAGCGTGAAGTTCATGTCCAACAGCACGATGTCTGTCTCCTCCTGTGCCATCGTTTTCAGGATGTCATCAGGTCTCTCCAAAGTCAATATCCGGTCAAAGACGCTATCCAGCAGATAGCGCATCGCCGTCAGGATTGACGGGTTGTCATCGACCACTAATATCGTACCGTATTTCATTTCGCCTGCAAAGTTACGAAGAATCTGTCTAAAAATCATACAGATGAGTGTCTAATTTTTAGACGTTCTGCCTCTGGGAAGGGCAAAAGTCTTGCAGCCTTGCTGTAATCCATATACCTTTGCAATCAAAAAAAGCAAAGATATGAAACAGCAAATAGCTTTATCATTTATCATCTGGCAGTTGTCATTCAGTCAGGCTGTGGCGCAAGGGTGGACGATGCAGCAATGTATGCAATACGCTGTGGAGCATAACCATCAGGTAAAACGTAGTGAATTGGAACTTGACAACTACAAGGCTGTTCGGACTGGAGCCATTGGCCGTTACCTGCCAAAAGTGGATGTAGGTATTGGCGTACAGTACAACTTCGGACGAGCCATCGACCCTGAGACGAACGGCTATACAGATGTGAGTACCTTTTATAACGGCTACTCGCTGAGTGCTTCGCTGCCTGTATTCGACGGGTTCAGTCGTCTGCATGCGCTGAAAGCAGCCAAAGCCAGTGTGCTCATGGGGCATGCTTCCTTGCGCCAGCAGCAGGATCAGACTGCCCTGAATGTGTTGCAGGCTTTTACCAATGTCTCCTATTATGACGGACTGGTCAAGATGGCAAAGGAAAAAGTGGAGGAAACCACACTATTATTGAAACAGGTCCGAGTGTTGGAAGAGGTTGGGCGGAAGAGCTCTGCCGACGTGGCACAGGTGGAATCGCAGAAGGCTGAAGCCGATTATGAATTGACTCGCCAGCAGAATCTCCTGGCTTCCGCATTGCTGGAATTGAAGAAGGAGATGGCCTATCCCATGCAGGATTCGCTGTTGCTTTCTGTCCGACAGGAGAATCATGGGGACAGGCCGCTTCATTCTTACCAGAATCATGGACTTGTCCCCATGATTCTCCAAGCTCGCTATCAGATGCAAGTCTCAAAACACGAGTGGCGTCAGGCCCGTGCTTCGTTATTCCCCTCTCTCTCGTTGAGTGCGGGTCTGAACACCACTTATTATCATACCCTGCATTCCGATGCCGGTCAGTCTTTCCACAATCAGCTTAAGAACAATATGGGTGAATACGTTGGTGCCACGTTGAGCATTCCCCTGTTTAATCGGTTGCAGACCATCACCAGCATCCGCAAGGCCAAGAACAACTACAAGATAGCCCGTGAGAATTACGAGCAGAAGCTGTTGGAACTGGAGAAGCTCTCCCGTGAGGCCTGGCAGGACTGGCAAGGCTATCAGAAGCAGACAGAGCAGATGACTCATAAGGTAGAGGCAGACTCGCTGGCTTATCAGTTGACACGCCGCCAGTTTGAGGAGGGACTGTCTACGGCCATCGACCTGCATACCACTTCCACACAGCTGCTGAAGTCAAAGGCCACGCTGCTGCAATGCCAGCTGATGGCAATGGTGAAACATGAATTAGTGAGATATTATCAAGGTGAAACGATATGGACAGAGTAATCGAAAAGACAAAGTCGCAACGACTGAAGAAGTATTGGCCGTTCGCAGCTGGCGGTGCATTGTTGCTGCTACTGATTGGATGGCTTGTGTTTGGCAATCATGCCTCGACCCTAAGGGTAGGCAAGGACGAGCTGACCGTCAGCGACGTGCAGCGGGCAGAGTTCAAGGACTATGTTCGCACCAACGGACAAGTGCTGCCCATCCAGATCGTTCAGATCTCGCCCGAGGAAGGCGGCATCGTGATGGAGAAGGTAGTCGAGGAAGGTACGCATGTGAAAAAGGGCGACGTCATCGTCCGTCTGAGTAATTCGAACCTCGACCTCCAGATTCTGAATGCTGAGGCCGAGTTGGCCGAGAAGCAGAACCTGCTGCGCAACACCCAGGTAGCCATGCAGCAGGATCGTCTGAACAACCAGACGGAGCAGGCCCAGCTCGATATGGACACGCATCGCAAGCAGCGCACCTTCGAGCAGAACAAGCGGCTCTATCAGGAGAAGCTTATCAGTCGCGAGGACTATATCCAGTCGCAGGAGGACTATCAGCTCTCTGCCAAGAAGCGCTCCTTGGTATCGAAGCGCCTGAAGCAGGACTCCATCTATCGCTCTGTGCAGATGGACCAGATGGAGGACAACCTTCAGAACATGCGCCGCAACGTGGTACTGGTCCGTCAGCGTAAGGACAAGCTCGAGGTTCGCTCTGCCATCGACGGCGAATTGGGGTTGCTCGATGTGGAGTTGGGCCAGAGCATCCAACCAGGCCAGAAGATTGGTCAGCTCAATGACCTCTCTGACTACAAGGTTCAGGCGCAGATCGATGAGCACTATATCGATCGTGTCCGTCAGGGACTCACCGCCACCTTTACCCGTGGTGATAAGCAATATCAGCTTCAGGTGCGCAAGGTCTATCCAGAGGTTCGCGAGGGTAAGTTCCGCTGTGATTTCGTCTTCCGAGGCGAGCGCCCTGAGAACATCCGCACGGGGCAGACCTACTACATCGACCTCGAACTGGGCCAGCCAGAGCAGGCCGTCCTCATTCCTCGTGGCACCTTCTTCCAGACCACAGGCGGACAATGGATTTTTGTTATGGACAAGAGCGGACAGAAAGCCTATCGCCGCAACATCCGCATAGGTCGCCAGAATCCTCAGTACTACGAAGTACTCGAAGGCTTGGAGCCAGGCGAGCGCGTCGTCACCAGCGGCTACGAGGCATTCAAGGACAACGAAGTGTTAGTGATTAAGTAGGGACAAAACGAAGACAAAGTCAACGAACGGTCTTGGGAGAACAATTGGTCCTTTTTTCATAATCTTGAAATGCTGAAACCGTCGACGTCAGGAAACGTACGAAGGCCCGTCCTAAAAGGTTGTGAGGTACGGGGTAAAGGGTGTCGAAGTGCCGTACAAGCTTAAATCCACGTCGATGATTGTTAAATCCACGTCGATGATTGATAAATCCACGTCGATGATTGATAAATCCACGTCGATGATTGATAAAACCACGCCAATGATTTGTCTTTTTTTCTCGCACGGGTTTATTATGGCTACGCAGCCACCATCGGTTTACTGTCTTGTACTGCGACCAAAGTGTTCCTGAAGTGTCTAATAATCATACGCTAAGGTGTCTAATTTTTAGACAATCTGCATCCGCCGGGGCCGAAAGCCTTGGCGGATTTGCTTTATTGTAGTAACTTTGTCGCAGAAAATAAAGCAAAAGAAGTATGAAAGAAGTATTTAGAAACATCTGGTATATGGCTCGCCGCTTCAAGACGGCAACTGTATTGAACTTTGTCGGGCTGACAGTGGCCTTTGCAGCCTTCTACCTGCTGATGACGCAAGTGGTGTATAACATTTCCTATAATTCGTGTATCCCTGACAATGAGCGTGTGTTCCGATTTGAGACGAAGATGGGATCCGACTCTCCGTGGGGCATCAACTGCAATCGTCCTACAAACGCCATCCTTTCGGAGATGCCACAGGTAGAGGCCATGACTGAACTGGCCAGTTGGGGACAGAAACGTGAGTTTGTTGTTGGCGAGAGTGTGGTCGAACATCCTCGCTCCGGCTCAAATCTGACACCGTTCGGTGCAATATCTGCACATTGTCTTGACGGCAAGCTTAGTTGGGACGACTACGGTGAGCGGAGTGTCATCATACCGGCATCGCTGGCTAAGAAGATTTTCGGTCGGACGGACGTGGCTGGACAGCCAATCTATTCGAAGAGTGACACGCTAACCGTGCAGGGTGTCTATGAGGACTTTCCTGCCAACTGTTCAATGAAGAACGATGTTTTTTATGCCACACAAAACAATCTGCAGGACTGGAGTGAATGGAGCTATATTGTCTACGTCAAACTTCGCGAGGGTGTCGATGCAGAGAGCATGCTGAAGGGGTTTGGCAAACAGTTTAAGGAACAGTTGTGGAAACTGCAGTGGGGCGGAGCACTTGCTGCTGGAGAGGTTACTGAAGCTCAGGAGTCGGAGGTGCGTGCCATGTTCGACAGGCAATTTGACAATCAGGGCTATCGACTGACGCCCATACGCGACACATATTTCTCTGGTGTTCATGGCGATGACAAGGGCAATCCCGCCATACTCTTCATCTTGGAGTTATCATGCGTGCTGGTAATCGTTATTGCAGCCATCAACTTCCTGAATTTCGTCTTGGCTGAGAGCCCTATGCGCATCAAGAGTGTAAATACTCGTCGTGTGTTGGGCGAAGGTGTGGCGAGACTGCGATTAGGAATGATTGCCGAGACAGTTCTGACGGCATTGATAGCATACGGCTTAGCATTAGTGGTTTGTGCATTAGTGGCAAAACAGCCTACAGAACTGCTATTAGGCTCGCTGGCCCTTGGCGACCATACTGTCATTCTGGCTATTACAGCGTTGCTGGCTGTTGCCGTCGGCATTGTGGCGGGTGTCTATCCTGCATTCTTCGCTACGTCGTTTCAGCCTGCCTTAGTGCTGAAAGGCTCTTTCGGTCTCACGCCAAAGGGACGTAAGTTGCGTTCCACTCTTGTTGCACTTCAACTGGGCATAGCCCTGCTTATGGTGACCTATATCAGCATCTTGCTCATGCAGAGCCGCTACATCTATAACAGCGACTACGGCTTCGACAAAGATGAGGTGCTCTATGCCCCGCTCACAAATGAACTACGAGGTAAGAAAGATGCCATCCGTGCCGAGTTGATGCAACAGAGTGGCGTTTCTGATGTCAGTTTCTCGCGCTTTGTGCTGGGTGCACAGGATGGCTATATGGGTTGGGGACGCGCTGACAACGACCACCAAATCACCTTCACCAGTATGCCCGTCGATTGGCACTATCTTCGTACTATGGGCATCAAGGTTATAGAGGGGCGCGACTTCACAGAGCATGATGGCGACTGCTACATCATCAATGAGGCGGCCCGCAAGCAATGGTCTTGGGTGGAGATTGACAAGAAACTGTTGGACAAAGATTACCCTGTCATTGGTGTTTGCGAAGATATCCGATATGCATCCACTCGCAAGGACCGGCATCAGGAACCGCTGGCCTTCATTATCTTCGGTGAAAGTTTTTCTGAATGGGGCGACCAGTTGGGTATTGCCAACATCCGTGTGACTGCTGGCAATGACAAGGTCGCTACTCGCAAACAGATTAGCGATGTACTTACACGGATGGGCAGTGGAGAACAGGTGGAAACAAAGTTCCTCGACCAGAAACTCGAAGACCTCTATCAGGATGAGTTCCGTTTCATCCGTCAGGTGGGCTGGTTCTCAGGTGTATGCCTCGTCATCACCCTCATCGGTGTGTTCTGTATGACGATGTTCGAGACGGAATACCGTCGCAAGGAGATTGGCATCCGCAAGGTAATGGGATCTTCGACGCAGGAAATCCTCATGATGTTCTGCCGCCACTATGGCCTGCTGCTCACCGTGAGCTACATCATCGCCGCTCCCGTTGCCTACTACATCGGACAGCAGTGGCTTCAGTCGTTTGCCGAGCGCACGCCCATCTACTGGTGGCTCTTCCCCCTGGCCCTTCTGACAGTTGGCGTCATTACCCTCACCACCGTCATTATCCAGAGTTGGCGCACAGCCAATGAGAATCCCATTAATAGTATCAAGAACGAGTAGAAACATGAAGAGTTATTTCAAATTCCTATCGCGTAACAAGGCCTACACCTTTATAAATATAGCGGGCCTGGTAGTGTCGCTGATGTTTATCATCCAGATGGGCGACTATGCCTGGCGGCAGTATAGCATTGATTCATGGCACAAGAACGCCGATCGCATCTACCTGATGGGCAACGAGAGTTTTTTCTTTATGTGGCCGCAGGAGGCTAAGGACATTAAGAATCTGTGTCCAGAGGTGGAAGAGGCCTGCTGCGTGATGAGCCAAAGCGGAAAGATAAAATACGGACAGCAGGAGGTGAAGGACGGTGAAAACGAGAACGGCATCATCATGCTGACCGACCCGGTGTTCTTCCGCTTCTTCGACTTCGAGCTGTTGGAGGGCGACAGACGGACGGCACTCGATTCGCCAGACAAATGTGTCATCACCAAACGGCTGGCCAAGCGACTCTTTGGCGATAAGAATCCTATTGGCGAATCGCTGCAGATAGTGGGCGACCGCCATGTGAGCATTGGCCATGATGACCCCTCCGACAGTACGCTGCTCTATCGTGTCAGCGCCGTCGTGGAAGACCTGGACCGTACCGTCTTGCCCAACGAGACGCAAATCATCGTCAACATAGAGCGCTTTCCGCAGGTGTTGGGCTATGATCTCAAGGGCAACGTCTTCGCCTACGGACCGACAGGTGCCAACAAGGTGTTTCTCATGCTGCGGCCCGGCATGACCCTTGAGCATAAGAAAGACATCATCAATGCCCATCTGAAGAAGGCCCACCCTGCCGGATGGGGCGACTACAAGGTGAGCCTGACACCACTTACCGACGTTCTGTTTGCCCTGCAGAACGAAGGCACTGGCTTACAGAAGGGTGACAAGACGCGGCTCTACATCCTGCTGGCTGCCGTGCTGGCCATCCTGTTCTTCGCTGTCAGCAACTACATCAACCTGACGGTAGCGAATACGGGCTTTCGTGCCAAGGAGATGGCCACCAGACGACTTTTCGGCAGCAGTCAGGCGGAAATTTCGCTGAAACTGATTGCCGAGTCGACACTGATGATAGCCGTTGCCTTTCTCCTGGGCTTCGGCTTGGCCCTCTGCTTCCAAGAGGATGCAGTCGCATTGTTCAAGGGCAAGATAGCCCTGCTCAACGACATCAGCATCGGCACGGTGAGCGTCTGCACGGGGTTCATCCTGCTCGTGGGCATCATCTCAGGCATTCTGCCCTCGTATCAGATATCCCGCTACCAGCCTATCGACATCGTGAAGGGCAACTTCCGCTATCACTCCAAGATGCTGTTGGGCAAGGTCTTCATCGTCTTGCAGAACATCATCACCGTCACGATGCTCACCGCCGCCCTCGTCATCTGGCTACAGCTGAACCACCTCATCCATGCCCCACTTGGCTTTAACACCGAAAACCTCTACTATGTCTTTCCGCCTGATGGGAAGGAGCAGGCGGTGAGGAGCCAATTGGAAAAGATGCCCTTCGTGGAGTGCATCGGCACTTTGCAGGGTACGTCGTTCACACAATATAACACCAGTGCTAAAGGCATCAAGCGCGACGACGGGAAGTACCTCATGCTGATGGTGACGGAACTGGACAAGACGGCCTTCGAACTCCTTGGACTGAAAATCTGTCAGGACTACGGTCTGCATGGCGGTGGCTACTACCTGACGGAGGAGGCCCTGCGCCAGACGGGCTACACGGAGAAAGACCGTGAACTGGACTGGGGCGACGGCGACAAAGACCCCATTGAGGGTGTCATCAGCGACTTCCACATCATCAACGTGCTGCAGGATATCAGGCCCTTCATCATCCGTCTGTCTGATACGAAGGAGTATTCTAATTTTCTCGTCAAGACCAACGGCGACAAGCAGGCCAAGACAGCCTTCATCCAGATGCTGAAAGACGCGGGTGTCCCTGAGGTTGCTATGGAATGGGCCGCATTCGGTATGGAAGAAAGCATCGCCGACACCTTCGAAGACCAGCAGAACACGCTGAAGATCATCACGCTCTTCACCGCGATTGCCGTCATCATCTCTGTGATGGGCTACGTGGGTATGTCGCTTTTCTTCATCCGTCAGCGCCAGAAGGAGATTGGCATCCGCAAGATTATGGGTTCAACATCGGGCGAGGTGATGGTACTGATGCTGCGCATTTTCTGTTCGCCGCTGCTGCTGTCGTTCGTCATAGCCGTTCCTCTCTCATGGTACATCATGCGCGACTGGCTTACCAACTTCAGCTACCGCATCACGCTCTCGCCCTGGATCTTCGCAGCCACCTGTGCTTTTGCCCTGTTGGTAGCCATCCTCTCCGTCGGCTTCCAGATCATCAAGGCAGTCAGAACCAATCCCGTAGAAAGTATTAAAACAGAATAAAGGAGTGTTATTATGAACATATTTGCCATGGGCCAGGGCGCCTTTATCAAAGTCGTTTCGCTGGCTATCGGTCTGACAGTAGGACTGGTGCTGATAGCCAAGGTGCAGTTGGAAATGAATTACGACCGCTGCATTGTGGACAAGCAGCATGTATATGCCGTCGGGGAGTCGTTCACCAAGGAAGGTGATGACCCTGCTGAACACGAGAATACGCCCGGCGGTGCCATTCCCGCCTTGTGCCACTATATCCCTGAAATTGTGGTGGGAACACGCTACACGTATCAGTTCAGAAACGAGAAACTGGCGCTGGAGGATGGAAGTCGCTATGCGTTCGAACATACGGTGTTTGCCGACTCCTGCTTCTTCGACATTTTCGGTACGAGGATTCTGCAAGGCGATGCGAAGAGGATTCTGAGCACATCGGGGCAGTGCCTCATTAGTCGCAGGCTGAGCGATAAGATGGGCGGCGATGTCGTGGGTAAGACCATTACATTCGTGGCAGCCCCAGGCAAGCCGATGACCATCAGCGGTGTGTTTGAGACATTCGACGAGAACTCGACTTTCAGTCTGCTTGACATCGTGATGTCTATGCCCTCTATCGGTACTTACTCATACGATGGCACGAGAAATCTGATAGGCAACGACCGCTACCGCTCCTACGTCAGACTGCGTGCCGATGCAGACATGAAGAAGGTGGAACATGAGATGGACAAGATGCTGAAGGAACAGTTGCCTTGGGAGGACTTGAAAGCAGCTGGCGTGGAGGACTTTCACTTTACGTTCAGCCCTACGAGTGACAGCCGGATGAAGGACAAAAGGGTACGCACTACCTGTATCATCCTTGGTATCGTGGCCTTTGTGATGCTCTTCACGGCAGTGATGAACTATATCCTCGTAGTCATCAGTATGATGGTGGGCAAGGCTCGTCTCGTGGCTATCCGCAAGGTGTTGGGAGCACCCAAGCGAGAGTTCTACCTGATGACACTCCGTGAGGCTGTACTGCATCTGTTACCGGCATTGCTTATCATGGTGCTATTGCTCACGGCTGGGCAGGACTGGATTCGCGACTTGATGGGTGCCAGCGTCTCGACCCTATTCTCTATACAAACATGGTTGGTGCTGACAGTGGTGTGTCTCATCGTACTCGTCTGCTGCGGATTGTTGCCAGGTTATATCTACTCGCGCATCCCAATGGTATATGCCTATCGTCTGTTTACGGAGAACAAGCGCATCTGGAAACTGTCGTTGCTCGCCTTCCAGTTCGTGCTCTCCACCATGCTCCTGTGCATACTCAGCACCATCTATCGCCAATACGATTATATGCTGAACAAGGACTTGGGCTATAAGTATAAGGATGTGGCCTATATTGAGATTCCCCAACGGTCGGACTCTACGTTCACATTGGCTCGTGAGATTGAAAAGTTGCCTTGCGTCGAAAGCACCTCTACAGCTTATTCACTCTTCTTCGAGAAACAGAGTGGCAATAATGTCATGCTGCCGGGCGACCCCAAGCAATTGTTCAACTATGCCTGTCTGTATTGGGCAGAGCCAAGCATCGTCAAGACGATGGGACTGACGGTGGTACAAGGGAGGATTCCAGAGCAACGGACTCGTCCGGGCTGGGAACCTGAAGCCATTGTCGACGAGAAGTTTGCCAAACTGATGAAAGATCATACTGGATGGGGGGACGTGATTGGCCAGACGATGCTGAGTACGGAGTTTGGCAACGACATTCCTCTTACCATCGCCTGCGTAGTAAATGATTTTCACCTCGGTACGCTGGTCAACTCTGAGGAGCGTCCCTCCATGATGATTAGCGGAAATATCTATGCGAAATACATAGTGATAAAGCTGAATGTGCTTACGGCTGAGAACCTGATGGCCGTAGGACAACTATGCGACAAGCTCTATCCTGATGCCGAACTGGTGGTGAAGTCTTATGCCAATGAACTTGTTGACAGCTATCTGGAGACGCGGCATACCCGTGATCTTATCATGATAGGTTGTCTGGCATCGCTGCTCATTACGCTGATAGGACTGATAGGCTATGTACGCGACGAGGTGCAGCGCCGCTCCCGCGAACTGGCCATCCGAAAGGTGATGGGGGCTGGTGTCGGTGAGCTTCAAGCGCTCTTCCTGCGCAGCATCGCCCTGATAGCCATCCCGTCTATCATTGTCGGTGTCGCCTTGGGCTGGTATTTCAGCAATCTTTTGATGGAACAGTTTGCCGATAAGATTCCTCTCGTGTGGTATGTCTTTGCGGCCTGTGCACTCTTTGTACTATTCATCATTGCCTCTATCGTGTTGCTACAGACGCATCGCGTCACAACCAGCAATCCCGTCAACTATCTCAAAACAGAATAAGTATGAACCATTCGCATCGAGTCCAGCCTCTGGACAATCATGGATACTTATGTTTACCTGCTTCATCATTAACTGTTGGAGCAACGGGAGTTGCTAGCATGACTACAATAAAACATGACGATGGTTAACAAGGTTAAACTTGTAGACAGAAAATATCCAGATCTGGCTCGTTGCGATTCAAATAGCCAAATCGACAAAATCGTAAATAAATAGAAATTGTCAAATAGTAAATTAAAAAGATGATTAAATTAGAAAACATTCAGAAGGTGTTCCGCACGGAAGAGGTGGAGACCGTAGCATTGGGCGGTGTGTCGCTCGAAGTGAAGAAAGGTGAGTTCGTGGCTATCATGGGGCCGTCGGGCTGTGGTAAGTCAACGCTGTTGAACATCCTGGGCTTGCTCGACAATCCTACCAGCGGTACTTATCTGCTGGATGGTGAGAACGTAGGCCAGTTGAAGGAGAGCCAGCGTACGAAAGTGCGCAAGGGTCAGATAGGCTTTGTGTTCCAGAGTTTCAACCTCATCGACGAACTGAACGTGGAGGAGAACGTGGAGCTGCCGCTGACCTACCTTGGCGTACCCAAGAAGGAGCGTAAGCAGCGTGTAGAAGAGGTGCTGCGCCGCATGGCCATCTCGCATCGCGCCCACCACTTCCCCCAACAGCTCTCAGGCGGTCAGCAGCAGCGTGTTGCCATTGCCCGTGCTGTCGTGATGAATCCCAAGCTGATCCTTGCCGACGAGCCGACAGGTAACCTTGACTCAAAGAATGGTCTGGAAGTGATGCAGCTGCTCACCCAACTGAACCAGGAAGGTACCACCGTGCTGATGGTGACCCACTCCGAGCGCGATGCTGGCTACGCCCAGCGCATCATCAACCTGCTGGATGGTCAAGTAGTACCAGAAGTAAAACTGTAATCGTGAGCAATTTTGAGATTTTCGGCTAACGTTTTCTTTGAATGAAGCATACTTGAAGCGAAAATGACTGGTTTTGGCGGAAAAGAAAAACCCTTTAGCTAAAGAACTAAAGGGCTTTCTTGTCTGTGTACGGGATGTGTATTACTTCAAGCCGAGTTTGGCCTTGACTTGTGAGGTGACGTCGGTGGAGAGGGTCGTGCTGATGTAGGGGATGCCTCCTGAGAGGTCCATGATGTAGACGTAGCCGCCTGCCTGACCTACCTGCTTGATGGCGTCGAGCACCTTGGTGGTAATGGCCTGCATCTTCTCTGACTGCTCCTTGGCGAGTGCCTGCTGGTTGTCCTGATAGCTCTGCTGAATCTTCTGGTACATCTCCTGGAGCTCCTGCTCGCGGCGCTGCTTGATGTTGGCAGGCAGAGTGGCCTGCTCTTTCTCGTAAGCCTCAGACTTCTTCTGCAGCTCTTCCTGCATAGACTTCAGGTCGGCCTCGTACTGCTTGGTGAGTGCCTCGATGTCTGTGCGTGCCTTGGTGAACTCTGGCATGGCCTGAACAATCTCCTGCGAGTTGACGTGTCCGAACTTCTGTGCAAATGTTGCCACGGGGGCGAACATGAGCAGTGCTAAAAATAATTTCTTCATGATTTTCGTTGTTTTGTTGTTTTTTTAATTATTACTTTTTCGATATTTCGATATTTCGAGGTTTCGATATTTCGGCTTTAGTTGGAATAGCCGAGCTTGGAGAGCACCTCGTTGGAGATGTCTATCTTGGGTGAGCCGAAGATGATGCCCTGGTCGCTGGCGCGGTCGAGCACGAGCTGGTAGCCGCGCAGGTCGGCGACTTCCTTGACGGCGCTGTAGACTTCTTCCTGGATGGGTGTCATGAGTGAGGTACGCTTCTTGAAGAGCTCGCCTTGTGGGCCAAAATATTTCTTCTTGAGCTCTGCGGCTTCTTTCTCTTTCTCCATGATGGCGTCCTGACGGGCTTTCTTCTGCTCTTGCGAGAGGAAGACGACCTCGTTCTGGTAGTTCTTGTAGAGTGTCTGTGCTTCAATCTGCAAGGCGTCGACCTCGGCCTGCCACTTCTTGGAGACTTGGTTAAGCTGCTCGTTGGCGCGCTCGTAGGCGGGGATGTTCTTGAAGATGTAGTCCATGTCGACCAGGGCGAACTTCTGCGCATGCATCGACAATGCCGATACGCACAGGATTATGATGATATAGAGTTTTTTCATTGCTGTTGTCTTTTTTTATTTTGATGTTCCGATGTTTCTTGTGATGTGGCGCTTAGAACTCTTGTCCGAGGATGAAGTGGAACTGCGAGCCACCCTTGCTGGAGGTGCCATAGGCGCGGTCGAAGCCGTAGGCCCAGTCGATACCCATCAGTCCGACCATAGGCAGGAAGATGCGCACGCCGACACCTGCAGAGCGCTTGATGTCGAAGGGGTTGAAGTCGCGTGTCTGGTTCCAGGCGTTACCTCCCTCGAGGAATCCGAGTCCGTAGATGGTGGTGTTGCCTAACATGAAGGGATAGCGTAGCTCGAGTGTGAAGCGGTCGTAGGCGTAGCCTGCTGCGCCATAGGGTGTCAGCGAGCCGTTCTCGTAACCGCGCAGTCCGATGGTCTCTTCGGCATAGCTGGTGGAGTAGCCGCTCATGCCGTCGCCACCCATGTAGAAGGTCTCGAAGGGCGACTTCTTATATTTGTTGTAAGAACCCAGCAGTCCGAACTCGAAGCGTGTCATGAGCACGAAGCACTTCTGTCCTCCGGTCAGTGCGGTGTAGGTCTTTGACTTGAACTTCCACTTGTGGTACTCAATCCAGCGGTACTTCTCCTGCTGCTCCTCGTCGTAGCGGTCGCGGTTGACTTGGTAGGTCTCTGCCGTGGCCATGTTGCTGTAGTCCTTGCCGTCGAAGAGCGACCAGGGTGGGGTGAGTGTGACGGAAGCGGTGAACTCGGAGCCTCGGCGTGGGAAGAGCTGGTTGTCGGTAGAGGTACGCGACAGGGTGAGCCCCAGGTTGATGTTGTTACAGTTACCGTTGTTGATGATGAAGTAGCTCCAGTCGCGCAGCATGTAGCGTGTGTACGAAAGCTGTGCAGAGAGCTGGAAGTAGTCGTCAGGCCAGCGCAAGCGCTTACCCCATCCGATGCTGGCACCGAACAGCTGTATGTACTTGTCGTCGTCGTAGAGAGACGTGTAGTCGTAGTTACCGCTGTTGAACGAACCATAGCCGTAAGCGTAGTTGTAGTAGTTGTTCATCCAGCTCGAGTTACGATAGGTGCTGGAGATGTCGGTCTGCTTGGAGAAGAAGGCGTTGACGCTGAAGGCGTTGGGTCGCTTGCCACCAAACCATCCTGTGGAGTAGCCCGTAGAGATGGAGTAGTAGTAGGAGCCGTTAGACTGCAGCGAGAGTGACAGCTGCTCGCCGTCGCCAATGGGCAGGATGCCTCGGTGCATGCGGTTCTTGCCGAAGAGGTTGCGCATGGAGAAGTTGGTGAGCTTGATGCCGACGCGTCCGATGATACCTGTCTGACCCCAACCGAGCGAGAACTCCAGCTGGTCGTTGGACTTGGACTCGAGCTCCCAGTTGATGTCTACGGTGCCGTCGTCGTAGTTAGGCTTGATGTCGGGGTTCACCTTCTCTGGGTCGAAGAAGCCCATGGAGGCTATCTCACGTGCAGAACGCTGGATGGCGTCCTTGGAGAACAGGTCGCCGGGTTTGGTGCGCAACTCACGGCGTACCACCTCTTCGTAGAGTCGGTCGTTACCGAAGATGCGTACGTGGCTGATGTGTGCCTGCGTACCTTCCTGGATGCGCATCTCGAGGTCAATGGAGTCGCCCACGATGTTAATCTCGGTGGGTTGCAGGTTGTAGAACAGGTAACCGTTGTTCCAGTAGTAGTTGCCTACGGCGTCGTCGTCCTCGGAGAGGCGCTTGTTCATCTTCTTCTGGTTGTAGACGTCGCCCTTGTTCATGCCCAGCACGGCAGAGAGGTAGTCGCTGGTGACCACGGTGTTGCCCACCCAGGTGATGTTGCGGATGTAGTATTTCTGGCCTTCGTCCAGCTTGACGTAGACGTTGACGTGCTTTTCGTCGACGGTCCATACGGAGTCCTCGATGATGGCAGCGTCGCGATAGCCCAGCTCGTTGTACTTGTCGATGAGGGCTTTCTTGGCCTCGTCGTAGCGTTCGGGCGTGAACTTCTTGGCCTTGAACAAGGTAGAGAATTTGCCGGCCTCGTTAATCTTGCCAAAGGAACCCTTCTTGAAGAGGTTACCCTTGATTTTGCTGCTGGACAGCTGTGTGTTGCCCTCGAAGATAATCTTGCGCACCCTCATCTTGGCCTTCTTGTCGATGTTGACGTCCAGTATGACTTCGTTCTTGCCTGTCACGTCGTCGCGCTGGACAATGTCTATCTCGGCATTCTTGTAACCCTTGTCGTCGAAGTACTTCTTGGCCAGAATCTTGGCGCGGTCAATCATGTTGGGCGTAATCTGTGCGCCTTTCATGATGCCAAGCTTGGACTCCATGTCTTCACGCTCCGACTTCTTCAGTCCGTAGTAGTTGATGGTGCTGACACGCGGACGGGTAGCCAGATGGATGCAGAGGTACACCTTGGAGCCCACGATGGAGTCGGCTGTGATGGATGCCCTGGAGAAGAGCCCGTGTTTCCAGTAACGTTTGACGGCCTCGGTAATCTCGGTGCCAGGTACGCTGATGACCTGTCCGACGGAGAGTCCGGAGAGTCCGATGAGCACGTAGTCTTCATAGCCCTCGACACCTTTGACGGAGAGTCCTCCAATCTCGCACTGCCGGGGTGTGCCGGCATAGGAGATGTCGGGGTTTACAATGACATCCTGCGCCACAGTCGGCAAGAGGTAAAAGTGAATGGCGAACAATGCCGTCAGCATTCTCACTACCCACGTCTTATCTTTCGTTGCTATATTGATATCTTTCATCTTGCGGAAGCAAATTATTCACAATTCTCTTTATTTTCTTCTTCTACCTGTGCTTCCGTCTTGCCGAAACGGCGTTGGCGGCTCTGGTAGCTGGCGATGGCCTTATGGAGGTCCTGCTCGTTGAAGTCGGGCCAGTAGGTGTCGCAGAAATAGAACTCAGAATAGGCACACTGCCACAGCAGGTAGTTGGAGATGCGTAGCTCGCCACCAGTACGGATGAGCAGGTCGGGGTCAGGCATCCACGATGTCCACAGGTTGTCGTTGACGGTCTGCTCAGTGATGTCGTCGGCACTCAGCTCACCGCTTTGCACCTTTTGTGCAATGGCCTGGGCTGCACTGACCAGCTCCTGCTTGGACGAATAGCCCATGGCGATAGTCAGGGCCATACCGTCGTACATGGCAGTCTCTTCCTCCATGGAGCGTAGCTTGTCCTGGACACTCCGGGGCAGACGTTTGCGATCGCCCACCACGTGGAAGCTCACATTGTTGTTGTGAAACAGGTCCATCTTGATGAAGCTAAGCACCAGTCCCATCAGCGCCTCTACCTCGTAGGCAGGGCGGTTGAAGTTTTCTATGGAGAAGGCATATACCGTCAGGTACTTGACACCTAAGTTGGAACAAAGGGTAGTGACGGCCTCAAGGTTGTCCAGTCCGGCTTTGTGCCCGAAGGTACGGTCCAGTCCACGGTCCATCGCCCAGCGTCCGTTGCCATCCATGATGATGGCAATGTGTTGTGGAATGTTGTTAGTCTCTATCATTGTGACATGTTTTACATTTTGCCCATAAATCGTAGGTGGCCGACAGCCTCAGCTGGCTGTAGCAGTCGGTGTTCTTGAACAGTCCGCTGCTTTGGATGCCGTAGGGGTCCTTGACACCGTCCAGCAGGTCGCTGCCTGTAAAGTGGATGGTCCACTCGACAGCCAGGTTCACCCGGTCGCCCACCTTGTACTTGACACCTCCGCCCAGCGGCACGTTCACTGCTGTCTGCGTGGCGCCCTCGCCCTTGTCAGGTTTGGCGATGGTCATGCCTATACCTATATATATATATGGTGTCAGGCGTTTGGCGCCTCTATACTCATCGCCTGTTCCGTAAGGCCAGAAGTTGTACTCATATCTCATGCCTACATCCACCAGACTGCTCTTGAAGCTGTAGTCGCTGATGGCGGGGTAGTAGGTCTTGGCATTCTTCGACGAGCCTTTAAGCTGTCCGTAGCTGACGTTCATGGCCAGAGCCATGCGGGGGTTGAAGCGGTATTTGGCCAGTAAGGAGCCCATGGGCTGAATCTCCTTGAAGATATTGCCGTTAAAGTCGCCCAGATAGGTCAGGGCTCCCACGCCTCCGCCAATCTCCAGACGGTATTCTGGCTGGGTCTGGGCCTGTATATTGAGAGGCAGAAGGGTAAAAAGGTAAAAGGGTAAAATGTGTTTCACCCATCGCAGACCTTGATATGTCGTGCTTTGTCTCACCTCTTGTGCCTATGTTTTACCTTTAATCTTTATTTATTCTTGGAATTCCCAGCCCAGCTTGTTCAGGCGTCCGCGCCACACCTCTCCGGTTTGTCCGCAGAAGAGCCACAGGTTCATGTCGTCGTCGACAGCCATGGCCACAGAGGTGGTTGATGAGTCAAAGTCCTCGGGCAGTTGGTAGCTGCTGTTGTATTTCCAAGTGATGCCGTCGTCACGGCTTTGGTAGATCTTTGTATAGGGTGTCCATTCTTCGCCCTCCTTTTCAGCAGCGCCAATAGCTAGGATGCCGTCGTCGTAAACCACCAGGCTCAGGTGTTCCAGGTTTGGCAGGGCATAGATGTTGTTGGCAGCGTGGTCCATATAGGTCCATCGGCCTTCAGGTGTATATTCGTCATTGTCCACAATCTTGCGCCACACCATGGCAATATCGTCGTCAGCATACTTCTCTTTGTCGCGGTTGCCCACCATGAGTGCGTACTCGGTGTTGGTGGCATAATCCAGGGGATAGCTGACAAAAGCAATGTCGCGTACAGGCATCAGGGCCTCGTCGTCGTCCAACAGGTCTTGCTGCCAGGTGAGGCCTCCATCCGTCGATATCATCAGCTTGTCGTCAGTAGAGAGGGCGTAGATTTCACCTTCTGTGCTACCTATCCAGCGCTTGATGCCAGAGGGAAGGATGTTCTTGATTTCTTCGTTATGTACGAGCTTGCCGTTTTTGTCGACCTCATAAATCTTCGTGTTCTCGCCTACGGTTCCCATCAGGTACATCGTGCCTGCCCAGTAGTAGGCTTCCAGGTCGTTGAGCTCCTTCAGCTCCTCGCTGACGTCCAGTTGGTGCCAGACGAATTCTCCTGCATCCTCTTTATGGACATTTACCTTGACGGTATAGTCCGAGTGGTTGCCAGTGTTGTCGTTAGAGTAGACAATAAACTTACGGGGGTTGGTGAAGTCAATGCTGTCCGTCGAGCTATAGAAGTTCAGTGTATTCTCATCGGCCTCGTCCTGAATGAATATGGTGCCGTAGTTCTTGGAACCCACCGTACAGAGCACCTTGTTCACGCTGGTGCCTATGGGCAGGGAGTCGGTGTTGTAGATGAGGCGCAGGTTCTGGTCAATGTGGAATTTATAGCTGCTGCCTGTAACGGTTTGCTTGTATATCGAGTCGCCACCGCTCTTAGAGGTGGTGTGCAGGTATCGCGTCAGCGTACCTAAGGTGAATGAGGTAATGGCGGCATCGCTATAGGTGGTCGACGTACTGTCGTTTGACGACATGCACGACGCCATGACGGCCATAGTCGCCAACAGCATACATATAGTCTTAATTTGTCTCATGAGTTTGAATTAATTCAAATTTGGGTGCAAATTTACGCACAATTCCGCAAATTTGAGCATTTTTCTGCCTTTTATTAAGTTAAATATATGATAAAATGTCATATTTTAGGTTTATTTATCAAAAAGAGCACGGTATGAATCACTCACTCCGTGCTCTTTCTTCAACGGATGTCAGTGTACATCAGAGTGATAACACTCAGAATAGTAGCAAGGGCTACAGATGCCAACAACACCATTGTTTGAAAATCTAATAACATAATCTTTACCTTAAATCTATAAACTACTAACCTAATGAATAACTGTGCAATCTCTCCCGATTGCGCAATGCAAAGTTACGTAGATTTTCCGTATATTTATAAAAACAGGGGCGATTTCCTTGGAAACCGCCCCTTATTTTGATGTAAGTCAAAAAATGTTTTTTACAGCTTTGGGCCTGCAGCGACCAGAGCCTTACCAGCCTCGTTGGTCGTGTACTTGCCGAAATTCTTGATGAAGCGAGCAGCCAAATCCTTAGCCTTCTCCTCCCACTCAGCAGCGTTTGCATAAGTGTCGCGAGGATCGAGGATAGCAGGGTTCACGTTGGGCAGAGCTGTGGGAACCTCGAAGTCGAAGAAAGGAATCTTTTTGGTTTCAGCCTTCAGGATGCTGCCATCGAGAATGGCATCGATAATACCACGTGTATCGGGGATAGAGATGCGCTTGCCGGTACCGTTCCAACCAGTGTTCACCAGATAAGCCTTGGCGCCGCTCTTCTCCATGCGCTTTACCAGCTCCTCAGCATACTTTGTGGGGTGCAGCTCGAGGAAGGCCTGACCGAAGCAGGCAGAGAAGGTAGGAGTGGGCTCTGTGATGCCGCGCTCTGTACCAGCCAACTTGGCTGTGAAACCAGAGAGGAAGTAGTACTTGGTCTGCTCGGGAGTCAGGATAGATACTGGGGGCAGTACGCCGAATGCGTCGGCAGAGAGGAAGATGACGTTCTTAGCCTCTGGACCGGCACTCTTCTTGTTCACCTTCTGGGCAATCTTCTCGATGTGGTTGATAGGATAGCTTACGCGGGTGTTCTCTGTTACGCTCTTGTCAGCAAAGTCGATCTTGCCTGCAGCGTCAACGGTCACGTTCTCCAGCAGAGCGTTGCGCTTGATGGCACCGTAGATGTCAGGTTCGTTCTCCTTAGAGAGGTTGATGACCTTGGCGTAGCAACCACCCTCGAAGTTGAACACACCCTCGTCGTCCCATCCGTGCTCGTCGTCACCAATGAGCAGACGCTTAGGATCGGTTGACAGCGTGGTCTTACCTGTACCTGACAGACCGAAGAAGATAGCGGTGTTCTTGCCCTCCATATCGGTGTTGGCAGAGCAGTGCATAGAAGCGATACCCTGCAGAGGCAGATAGTAGTTCATCATAGAGAACATACCCTTCTTCATCTCACCGCCGTACCAAGTGTTGATGATGCACTGCTCGCGAGAAGTGGTGTTGAAGGCTACGCAGGTCTCAGAGTTCAGACCCAGCTCCTGGTAGTTATCAACCTTTGCCTTGGAAGCGTTGTAAATTACAAAGTTAGGCTCGAAGTTCTCCAGTTCCTCAGCGGTAGGCTGGATGAACATGTTCTTTACGAAGTGTGCCTGCCAGGCCACCTCAACGATGAAGCGAACACGCAGACGGGTTGCCTCGTTGGCACCGCAGAAGGCATCCATCACGTACAGGTCTTTGTTGCAGAGTTCCTTGATGGCAATCTCCTTAACCTTTGCCCAGACCTCCTCAGACATGGGGTGGTTGTCGTTCTTGTAACCCTCAGTAGTCCACCATACCTTGTCTTCGCTCTGTGCATCCTTCACGATGTACTTGTCCTTAGGTGAACGACCAGTGTAGATACCGGTCATTACGTTAACAGCGTCGAGCTCGGTGTTTACGCCCTTGTCGAAACCCTCGAGACCAGCCTTTGTCTCCTCAGCGAAGAGGTACTCATAAGACGGATTGTGAGCAATCACGGTTGAACCGGTGATGCCATACTGTGTCAAATCTAACTTTGCCATAATTGTTACTTATTTAATTGTAAATTAACGTATTATCTTGAAATCGCATGCAAAGGTACAAAAAAGTTTAGAGTTTAGTGTTCAAAGTTTAGAGATTTTAATACTCTGCGCGCTTTTTTTGAGTTAAAGTATTTAAAAACGGAAACGGCACGGTGCTTTTTGCTACACCGACTTGTCAAAAACACGTTTAGCGATATCTTGTATCACCAGTCCTGCCAAGGTCATGCCGAAGACAGCAGTGATGTGCACCAGCGAACCCTTGCCTTCGCCTGCCGCCTGAATGGTCTCGTCGGAGAAAACGCACTTGAACTTACGTTTGGGGAAGCGTTGCTCCTTCTTGAAACGGTTGCGTAGGGCCCGTGCCAAGGGGTCGCCCTTGACTTTCCAGAACTCGGCAACCTGAATCTTTGTCGGATCCAGCTTCAGTGCTGCACCCATCGACGAGAACAGCTTACCCTTGCTCTGACAAGCCGTCAGGATGAGCAGTGCCTTGTCCTTCAACGAGTCTATGGCATCGATGATGTAGTTGTATGTATCCAGCTGGAAGTCTGATGCCGTGTCCTCTGTGAACGTCTTCTTCAAGGCAGTAATCTCAACGTCAGGATGAATGCTCTGCAGTCGTGCCTTCAGGGCTTCTACCTTGACCTGGCCCACTGTTTCCGAGGTGGCCATCAGCTGGCGATTGACATTGGTGGCATCCACCCGGTCGAAGTCTACGATGGTCAGCTTCCTGACGCCTGTACGTACCAGCGCCTCGGCGCACCACGACCCGACGCCACCTACTCCGAAGACGATGATGCGCTGTTGGCCGATTAGCTCCATGGCGTCAGGTCCAAGCAGGGCCTCAGCACGCCGAAAAATATCTTTTTTTATTGCCATTTCGGGGCAAAGGTAATAAAAAATAGATAATTGGCAATGGATAATTGAGAATTATTTTGTACCTTTGCCGGCAACAAACCTAAGGCAAAACAATGCAAGTAATCAATTTCGCAGAACAGAACAGCATCATCAACCACTACATGGCTGAATTGCGCGACAAGAATTATCAGAAGTATCGCCTGACGTTCCGTCATAATGTGGAGCGCATTGGCGAGATGATGGCCTACGAGATTTCGAAGACCCTCGAGTATAAACCCAAAACTGTCAAGACCCCGCTGGGTACCCTTGACATTCCTCTCATCAAACAGGAAGATATGGTAATCGCCACCGTGCTGCGTGCCGGACTGCCCTTCCACCAGGGGTTCCTCAACGTCTTTGACGGTGCCGACAATGCCTTTGTGTCGGCTTATCGTATGTACATCAACCGCGAACATACGGAAGTGGGTGTCCATGCAGAGTACATCGCCACACCTAGCGTGAAAGGCAAGACGCTGCTCATCGTAGACCCCATGTTGGCTACGGGCGGCAGTCTTGCTGCTGCCATCGAGGCGCTGATGGAGGCTGGCAAGCCGAAGAAGATTCACGTCTGCTGTGTCATTGCGGCTCCCGAGGGTATCGAGGTTGTCAAAGAGTGTCTCCCTGATGACAGCACCATCTGGTGTGCCGCCATCGACGAGGGCATGAACGAGCAAAAGTACATCATACCGGGCTTCGGCGACTGTGGCGACCTGTGCTTCGGCGAGAAGCTACAGTCGTTCAGGAAGAAGGCTGACAAGTGAGTGAATAAAGGAAAAAGAAAGAGGATGTGCCGGCACATCCTCTTTCTTTTTTTGTATCTGTTGTGTGTATTTTAATCTTCGTCGTCTTCGGGGTCTTCAAGCCAGAAGGTCTCCCACGACGAGTCGTTGCAGGGGTTGGTTTCTGAATCTTTCACTGCCACATTGTTGACATTGAGCCACTTGCTCCAGCCGGTGGCTGCGTCGAAGGCAGAGGCCTTGTAGTTGGCACCGTAGTTGGTATAGGTACTCTCGTTCTTGGCGTAGACGGAGATGCCTATTGAGTAACCGGGCTTGTCGCCGCTGACGACGGGTGCAATAAAGTAGCCGTCGCTGGTGGTGCGGTTGACGCCGCAGAAGCGATACATGGTGGCAGCGTTGTAGGCTGTATGCAAGTCGCTGGCAATCTTCTCTGCCTGAGTCTTCAGAGTGGTGTTCTGCAGATAGTTGGATACCAGGTTGGCATAGTCGAGCAGGTCGATATAGGGGCAGTCTTTCTCGAAGAGGTAGACGAGATGGGTTGCCTGGTCGATGTCGCTGGCATTGGTAGCGTAGTTGGCGGCGAGCAGGTCGGCCAGGGCTTTCACCTGTGTGTTGATGGCGGCCAGCTTGTCAGAGCGCCAGCAGCCGAAGTCGCAGTTCTCGTTGTGCCTGATGTTGGGGTCCTTACTGTCTTTCACATTGAGGAAGTCCCCGTTGACAGCTTCGATGGTGGTATGCTGCTTGGCGATGGCTGCCTCAAAGTCGTTGGGCGAGGCATTGATGGCATCGATGAGCCCAGTGATGTGCTTGTTGTTGATGCGTGCTACGTGCGAGCTGGCAAACTGGTATTCGCAGTAGGGAGCAACCTCGGTGAACACTTCGAGCTGACCCATCAGACAGCCGTACCAGTAGATGGCCTTGATCTTGCCGGTCTCCTTGAGGGCCTCGGCGATGGTCTTGATGGCTACACTCTTGTTGTCGTGGTTGTCGTCGTAGCCAATGCCGCGAGTAAATACCTCATGGTCAAGGTCGAAGCCGCCACCGTGGTTGGTAGGCATCAGGATGTAGTTCTCGGCAGGAGCGGTCTGCTTGGCCCACTTGATGTAGTCAACGAGGGTAGACTCCTTGTAGAGTTCTACCTCGGAGGCATTCTTGTAGAAGCAGTCTTTGCGGAAGGCGTCGAGGTCGTTCGCATATTTCGTGAAGTCCTTGGTGAGTTCATAGCGGTAGGTCTTGCCGAACTCGCCGTAGAAATGGTTTGGTTTCACTGAGGGGTCAATGCTCTGGTGGGTAGAGATGTCTTTCGACATGGAGTACATGACGGTAACACGCACCTGGTTGTTGCTGACGCCTAAGGACTTGGCCATGTCTTCAATAGCGCCGTCAACCTGCCAGTCGACATTTGCACCGCCACAACCATAGATCATGATGGTGTACTTGGCCTGCTGTACTGTGGTCTCGTCGTTTGTGTTGTTGTTTTTGTCATCGTCTTTGCTGCAGGCGGTCAGCATCATGGCAAAACCGCACACGAAGAGCAGCATCTTGAATAATTTGTTCATTGTTTTTTCTCTTTTTAGTTAATATATTAATCATGTATGTTATTTTACTTCACCTCCCAAATGTCGTTGGTCTCCAGCAGCTCGGCAAAGTTATGATACTTCTTCTGGGCCGAGACCTCCTTGATCTGCTCGCTGACGGCCTCATCGTAGGTAGGCGCGTCGACGTCGCGTATGACGCCCAAGGCTACGGGGAACCCGTCGCCATTGCCCATCAGGGCCAGCTTCAGCTGCAGCGTATTGTCCTCACAGTGAGCATCGTGTACCAGCACATCGTCGAGCGTATAGCCGTCCTTGCCAATCTCGACAACCTTCAGGCCGAAGCCCTCCTGAACCAGTCCGAACTCCGAGTTCTCGCCGAAGACAAGCTTCTCGCCATGACGCACGTAGATGGCATTCTTCTTACGGCCCTCCTTATTATATACGGCCTCGTGGGTGCCGTCGTTGAAGATGACGCAGTTCTGCAGAATCTCGCAGACAGCAGCACCCTTGTGAGCATAGGCAGCCTTCAGAATCTCGATGGTTCCAGGAGCATCGGTGGCAACGGCACGGGCGAAGAAATGGCCACGGGCGCCGAAGCACAGCTCAGCAGGACGGAAGGGATCCTCGACGGTGCCATAGGGGCTCGACTTAGAGACGAAGCCACGGGGGCTGGTGGGCGAGTACTGACCTTTGGTCAGACCGTAGATACGGTTGTTGAGCAGAATCATGTTCAGGTTGATGTTACGACGGTTGGCGTGGATGAAGTGGTTACCACCGATGGCCAATCCGTCACCGTCACCCGACACCTGCCATACGGTGAGGTTGGGGTTGGCAACCTTGGCACCTGTGGCTATGGCGGCAGCACGGCCGTGGATGGTGTTCATGCCGTAGGTGGCCATATAGTGAGGCAGACGGCTGGAGCAGCCGATACCTGAGATGACGGCAGTATCCTGTGGAGCTACGCCGATTTCCGCCAATGCTTTGTGAAACGATGCCAGGAAGAAGTGGTCACCGCAACCAGGACACCATCTTGGCTGTCCTTTCTTATAATCGTTTGCTGTATAACTCATAACTGTTTACTTCTTTAAAATGTCCTCGAATGCGTTGACTAACTCTTCTACCACGAAAGGCTGACCCTTGACCTGGTTGAATTGGGCAGGAGTGAAGTTGTCGACCTTCATGCGCAGGTAGGTGGCCAGCTGACCCATGTTCTGCTCGGCCACCACTACCTTCTTGTACTTCGACAGAACCTCTGCCGTGTTCTTAGGCAGCGGGTTCAGGTACTTGAACTGAGCCTGGGCTACCTTATAGCCCTTGGTACGCAACTCGTCCATAGCAGAGTGCAGGTGACCATAGGTAGAACCGAAGCCCACGATGAGCAGGTCGGCATCGTCCTTGTCGCCAATGACCTCTAAGTCGGGCACCTCGATGTTGGCAATCTTCTGCTGGCGAAGGCGTGTCATCAGGTCGTGGTTCTCAGGATTCGTCGAGATGGCACCAGTGTTTGAGTCCTTCTCCAGTCCGCCGAGGATGTGGGCGAAGCCCTCGCGACCGGGAATAGCCCAGTAGCGGGTACCGTTCTCTGCACGCATGTATGGCGTCCACTGCCCCTTCATCTCCTCGGGCACATAGGGAGGATTGATGGCGTCCAGCTTGGTCATGTCAGGCAGACGGAAGGCACCGGAGCCATTGGCAATATAGGCATCCGTCAGCAATACGACGGGTGTCATGTGCTCCAGGGCTATCTTACAGGCCTGGTAGGCAGCATCGAAGCAGTCAGCAGGACTGGTAGCAGCCAGCACGGGCATGGGGCTCTCACCGTTACGTCCGAAGAGCACCTGCAGCAGGTCAGTCTGCTCTGACTTGGTGGGCAGACCCGTAGCAGGACCGCCACGCTGTACGTCGAGCACCACGAGGGGCAGTTCCATGATGACAGCCAGATTCATGGCCTCACTCTTCAGACAGATGCCAGGACCAGAGGTAGAGGTCACACCCAAGGCACCTGCAAACGAGGCTCCCAGTGCTGAAGCAGCACCGCTGATCTCGTCCTCACACTGTACCGTGGTGACGCCCAACGACTTATGTTTTGACAGCTCGTGCAGCACATCCGTAGCGGGAGTGATGGGGTAGGAACCCAGGTAGAGCTTCAGGCCAGCCTTCTCGGCAGCAGCCATGAAACCATAGGCCGTGGCCTTGTTACCAGTGATGTCCATATAGCGTCCAGGCACCTTGTGCTTGGTCTCGATACGATAAACGTTGACAGCGCTTGAGTGAGTATTGTGACCGTAGTCGTAGCCAGCCTGCACCACCTTGATGTTATTCTCGGCGATGGCGGGCTTTTTGGCAAACTTGTCCTTCAGGAAGTTAGCCACCAGCGAGAGGTCGCGGTCAAAGAGCCAGCATACCAGACCCAGGGCGAACATGTTACGGCACTTCAATATGGCTTTATTGTCCATGCCGGTATCGGCCAGCGCGTCTTTTACCATCTGGGTCAGCGGGCACTGGATGACGCGGTCGGGGTCAATGCCCATCTCGCCCAAATAGTCCTCTGTCTTGAACTCGGCCTTCTTCAGGTCGTTAGGTCCGAAGGAGTCGGTATCGATGATAATCGTTGCTCCAGGCTTGGCATAGCGATACTGCGTTTTCAGGGCAGCAGCGTTCATAGCCACCAGCACGTCGCACTTGTCGCCGGGTGTATACACCTGTCCGGCGCCAATGTGTACCTGGAAGCCAGATACACCGGTCAGCGAGCCTTGCGGGGCGCGGATGTCAGCAGGATAGTCGGGGAATGTTGAGATACTGTTGCCTACAGTCGCTGAGACCGTAGAAAAGATGTTTCCAGCCAGCTGCATGCCGTCGCCGGAGTCACCTGAGAAACGAACAACCACTTGTTCGAGCTCTTTGATTTCTAATTGTTCAGCCATAATATGATATAAATACGTACATTATTTTCTTTTCCGCATGCAAAGGTACGGTAAATTATGCAAAGACCCAAATAAATAGCAATAAAAATGCAATAACGGCCAGCAAACGCTCGCGTTATTGCATTTTTATGCGCTTTTATGGTTACATATTCAATACTCAAAGGAACTTCCCCCCAGGAATTCACGCAAGAGCGAGGTTGGGGGTATCTGCGTCTCGGGGATGGGCTTGATGTAGCGCAGGAACTTACGTAGGCGATAGGCCTCGGCATGCTCTACGCAGTTCTCGGGCACCTCTTCGAGCAGGGGCTCAGCCTGCTTCTTGATGACAGCAAGCTCGAAGAGCATGGCAGAATTGAACATGGCGTCGGCGTTCTCCTGATAGGGGAATATCCACTTGTTCTCGCCCTTGCGCACGCTGGGCCAGCGACGGATGGTCTCCTGTGCCGTGACGCCACGATACTTGTAGTCGCGGATGATTCTTCTGAGTAGTCGGTTGTCCGTCGTCGGAATATAGTTATGATTATCGAGCAGGATGGTGGTCAGGGCTGAGGCGTAGACACGGTATATCTGCTCGTCGGGGATGTCGGCTGTCAGCTCTGGGTTCAGGGCGTGGATGCCCTCTACTACCAGCACCTCCTTGCCCTTCAGCTGCAGTTTCTTGCCGCTCCACTCGCTCTTGCCCTTCTGGAAGTTGTATCGTGGCAGCTCCACCTCCTCGCCGCGGAACAAGGCATTCATCTGTTCGTTCAACAAGGGGATGTTCAGGGCGTGCAGGTGCTCGAAGTCGTAGTCGCCCGTCTCGTCGACAGGCGTCTGCTCACGGTCCAGGAAGTAGTCGTCCAGCGAGATGCCGATGGGTTTGATACCATTGACAGCCAACTGTACGGAGAGTCGCTTGCAGGTCGTGGTCTTGCCTGAACTGCTGGGGCCTGCTATGAGCACCATCTTGACGCTGGGTCTGCGGGCTATCTCGTCAGCTATCAGGGCTATCTTCTTCTCCTGCAGGGCCTCGCTGATCTGGATGAGCTCGTTGGTATGTCCCTTGGCAATGGCCTGGTTCAGGTCGCCTACGGTACGCATGCCAAGGATGGCCTGCCAGCTGTGGTGCTCCTTGAATATCTCGAACATCTTATCCTGACGCACGAAGGCTCCTAGCTGCGAGGGGTCCTGCTGTGAGGGAATGCGCAGTAACAGGCCGTCGTAGTAGCACTCCAGTCCAAAGAGGTATAGCTGTCCTGTCGAGATGAGCATGGAGCCATAGTAGTAGTCCACGTATCCGTCAATGTCGTAATAGGTCGTGTAGAGTGACCCTGAGCCCTCCAACAGCTTCACCTTGGAGTAGGAACGCGACTCGCGGAACATGCGGATGGCCTCCTCTGTAGTGGTTTCGTGGCGATGGATGGGGATGTCAGCACTGATAATCTCCTGCATGTGCTGGCGCAGGATATTCACATCGTCGGGGGTTACAGGGCGGTCCAGCCTGAGGTCTATATAGTATCCGTTCGACACCGGAATGTCAATGACGACCGTGCAGTCGGGCCAGATGTCGTGTGCTGCCTTGTTGAGCACGAAGAAGAGACTGCGGATGTAGGCGCGCATGGCCGAGGCGTCGTGCAGGTCAAGGAATTCTATGTCCTTGGGCTTGTAGACGCGGAAGTGCATTCCCTCTACCTTATTATTTACGCGCGCGCTAATGGGACCGTACTCCATTTGGAGGTCACACAAAGAAAAAATTTCAGAAAGTGTGCTCCCGATGCTGATATTTAGAGTTTTTTTATTATTTTTGCAACGGATTTGTATTTGCTGTTCCATAAGACATATGTTTTAAGTTGGGGCCAAAGGTACGAAATTTAATTGATAATTGATAACTGATCATTGAAAATTATGTCGATTTGGGTAATTTTTAAGCTTTTAGGCTCGCTGGCATTGCTGATGTTCGGTATGAAGTCGATGAGTGAGGCACTGCAGAAGATGGCCGGTCCCCAGCTGCGCCATGTGCTGGGTGCCATGACCACCAACCGTTTTACGGGCATGCTGACTGGTATGTTTGTCACTGCTGCCGTACAGTCGTCAACGGCAACGACGCTGATGACGGTGTCGTTCGTCAATGCCGGACTGCTGACGCTGCTGCAGGCCATCTCCGTCATCATGGGAGCCCACATTGGTACCACGGTGACGGCATGGATCATGTCGCTGGGCTTCTCGTTCAACATCACCGACTTTGTCTATCCAGCCTTCTTCCTGGGCATCATCCTTATTTACATGAAGAGCCGTCGCATCATCGGCGACTTCCTCTTCGGCGTGGCCTTCCTCTTCCTGGGACTGGGCACGTTGAAAGATACGGGCTTCCTGCTCGTGCAGGACCCTGAGGCCAACGCGGTCATCAGCTCCTTCTTCCAGAACTTCAACGAGGCCACCTTCTGGAACTCGCTGTTCTTCCTGCTCATGGGTACGGTGCTGACGCTGTGTGTGCAGTCGTCAGCAGCCATCATGGCCATCACCATGATGCTGTGCTCCACGGGCGTGCTGCACATCGACCAGGGCATCATGCTCGTGCTGGGCGAGAACATCGGCACCACCATCACTGCCAACATTGTGGCGGCAACGGCCAACGTGCAGGCCCGGCGCGCTGCTTTCGCCCACTTCACCGTCAACGTCGTCGGTGTCACGTGGGCGCTCATTCTGCTCAAGCCCTTCTTCGGCATGGTGTGCCAGGTGGTGGGCTTCGACCCCTCTATGTCCTCCACGACACCGGGCTTTGCCATCAAGGCCTCCATGGTGCTGGCAACGTTCCACTCAGCCTTCAACATCACCAACACGGTGCTTCAGATATGGTTCGTGCAGTATATCGAGCGCTTCGTCTGCTGGGTCATCAAGCCCAGGAGCGTTGACGAGGAGGAGGACTTCAGCCTGCACTTCATCCAGTCGGGCATCATGAAGACTCCCGAGCTCTCCGTGCTTGAGGCGCAGAAGGAGATTCGTTCCTTCTCAGAGCGCATGCAGCGCATGTTCGGCATGGTGCGTGAGCTGCTCGTCGAGAAAGACGAGCAGAAGTTCGCCAAGGAGTTTGCGCGCATCGAGAAGTACGAGGGCATCTCCGACAATATGGAGATAGAGATAGCCAAGTACCTCGACCAGGTGGGCGACGCCCATCTGTCAGACGAGACAAAGGCCAAGATTCGTGCCATGCTGCGCGAGATTTCCGAGCTGGAGTCCATCGGCGATGCCTGCTACAACATGGCGCGCACCATCAACCGCAAGGTGCAGAGCAAGCAGGACCACTTCACCGAGCGGCAGTATGAGCACATCCACCAGATGATGGAGCTCACCAACCAGTCGCTGACGCAGATGAACGCCCTGTTAGGAGGCCGCAAGGAAGCCTACGACGTCAACCGCACCTTCAACATCGAGAACGAGATCAACAACTACCGCAACCAATTGAAGTCGCAGAACATCAACGACATCAACAACCACCTCTACACCTATGCCGTGGGTACCATCTACATGGACCTCATCAACGAGTGCGAGAAGCTGGGCGACTATGTCGTCAACGTCGTCGAGGCCCGTATGGGAACCAGACAGAAGGGAATCTGACCCAAAAGCGCGGCCTTTCAAAAAAATAAAAGGTAAAAAAGTGTACTGTTTCGAAATTATTATTTAATTTTGCAGCCAATTACAAACTCTTAGATTGAACATTATGCGTAAGAAACTAGTTTTAATGGCCATGATGTTGACTTCCACGTTGACAATTCTGGCACAGGTTACCACCTCGGCCCTGAGCGGAAAGGTAACCATGGAAGATACCGGGGAAGAGGTTATCGGTGCCACCATCCAGGCCGTCCATGAACCTTCCGGAACCAAGTATGCCGCCGTCACCAACACCAGCGGGCGCTTCACCATCCAGGGTATGCGCAACGGCGGGCCGTACACCGTCAACGTCAGCTACATCGGCTACGAGACCAAGACCTTCAAGGACCTTGAGCTCCAGCTGGCCGAGACCTACGAGCTGAATGTATGGCTTTCGGAGAACTCCACCGAGCTGACCGAGATTGTCGTCAGCGGCAAGGCCTCCAAGTTTGCCGCCGAGAAGACCGGTGCGTCCACCAACATCAACAACCGCACCATCCAGGACATCCCCACCGTCAGCCGTGGCATTGGCGACATTGCCAAGCTCTCGCCCTACTACGGAGGCAACAACAGCTTCGGCGGCAGCAGCGGCCGTTCGTCGAACTTCACCCTCGACGGTGCCAACCTGAACAACAACTTCGGCCTGTCCTCCAACCTGCCCGGTGGCGGTATGCCGGTGTCTATGGATGCCATCGACGAGGTACAGGTGGTTGTGTCGCCCTTCGACGTCCGCCAGACGAACTTCATCGGCGGTGGCATCAATGCCGTCACCAAGTCGGGTACCAACACCTTCAAGGGAACGGCCTACTTCTACTATACCAGCGAGGACCTGCACGGCAACCGTGTCGACGGCATGCAGAACGCAGAACCCAATCCCGACGAGCAGAAGACTTTCGGTTTCACGCTCGGCGGCCCCATCATCAAGGACAAGCTCTTCTTCTTCGTCAACTACGAGCACCTCGACGCTGAGAAGGTGCCCACCTTCTGGCATCCCGATGCCACGGGCGAGGGTGCTGACAGCAAGACCTACACCTCGCGCACGCTGCTCTCCGACATGCTGACGGTTTCCGACTTCGTCAAGAACAAGTACGGCTACGACACCGGTTCCGCCGACAGCTATCCCGGCGGCATCAAGAACAACAAGTTCCTGGCACGCCTCGACTGGAACATCACCAACGAGCACCACCTGGCCGTGCGCTTCAACCACACCAAGAACGAGGAGTGGAGCACCCCCAACGCGTCGTCACGCGATGTCGGCGGCCTGAAGTCAGGCTGCGTGAGCATCAACTCCATGGCCTTTGCCAACACCTTCTTCAAGTACAACAACAAGGCCACGACGCTCTCTGCCGACCTCAACAGCCGTTTCGGACAGAACATGAGCAACCAGCTGCTCATCACCTACTCGAACATCGACGACCCCCGCGACACCAACTCCGACATCTTCCCTATGGTCGAGATCATGAAGGACAACGACCCCTATATGTCGCTGGGCTACGAGCTGTTCACCTTCAACAACCGCGTGCAGAACAAGATACTGACCGTCAACGATAACTTCACCTACTACCTGGGCGACCACAAGCTGACGGCAGGCCTTAACTTCGAGCACCAGATGGCACGCAACAGCTACATGCGCCAGGGCACCGGCTACTACCGCTATGCCTCTATGGACGACTTCATGCAGGGCGCTGCACCCATCGGCGTGGCACTGGCCTATGGCTACGACGGCCAGACCGACCCCGCCTCCAAGGTACGCTTCAACCAGATAGGACTCTATCTGCAGGACGAGTGGAACATCCGCCAGAACCTCAAGCTGACGGCAGGCATCCGCTTCGACAACATCTCGTTCAACGAGAGCGACCTCATCTTCAACCAGGCCCTCTACGACCTCGACTTCGGCGGACGCCACCTCGACGTGGGCCAGTGGCCCAAGGGCAACATCCAGGTGTCGCCCCGCGTGGGCGTCACATGGGACGTCTTCGGCGACCGCACGCTCAAGGTGCGTGGCGGTACGGGACTCTTCGCCGGACGACTGCCCCTCGTGTTTTTCACCAACATGCCCACCAACTCAGGCATGATACAGAACCTCGTCGTGGCCCGTGCTGGCGACGCCCGCCTGGCTAACTTCGCAGGAGGCCTCACCACTGACGTGCAGGGCATCCGCGAGAAGCTCGGCGCACCCTACAGCATGGACCCCAACGGCATCATACCCTCCTCAGTGGCTGGCGTAGACCGCAACTTCAAGATGCCGCAGGTGTGGAAGACCGCCCTGGCCGTCGACTACCAGGTGCCCGTATCGTTCCCCCTGACCGTGACAGCCGAGTTCATGTACACCAAGAACGTCAACGCCGTCAACCTCGAGAACTGGAACCAGAAGAACCCCGACGAGACCTGGTCGCGCTTCCAGGGTGCCGACGACCGCTACATCTACCCCTCCAACAAGGCCGACTGGAACTACTACACCCAGTACAGCAACGCCTGCGTGCTCACCAACAATCACAAGGGCTACGGACTGACAGCCAGCCTGCAGCTGGCCGCAGAGCCCATCAAGGACCTGCGCGTCACCGCCGCCTACACCCATACCGTCAGCCGCGAGGTCACCGGCATGCCCGGCTCCAACGCCTCTGCGGCATGGCAGTACCTGCACACCGTCAACGGTCCTAACGTCGTCGACGTGCGCAACTCCGTCTACGTCGTCCCCGACCGTCTCATCGCCAACGTCAGCTACACCTACGGCAAGGACCACTTCTCACTCTTCTATACCGGCTACTCGCCCTCCGGGTGGAGCTACTGCTACACCAACGACCTCAACGGCGACGGGCTGGCCTACGACCTGATGTATATCCCCCGCGACGACAGCGAAATCAAGTTCGAGACCGAGGAAGACCGCGCCGCCTTCTGGCGCTACGTCGACCAGGACAGCTACCTCAGCAGCCACAAGGGCGAGTATGCTGACGCCTATGCCGCACGCGCACCCTGGGTGCACAAGTTCGACTTCAAGTGGGCCCACGACTTCGACCTCAAGATTGGCAACACCAGGCACAAGCTGCAGCTCATTGCCAACGTCGAGAACCTGGGCAACCTGCTCAACTCCAAGTGGGGCGTCGCCAAGTACGCCCCCGGCATGTCCAACAACATGATTCGCCTGCTCACCGTCGCCAGCAAGGAGAACGGCGTGCCCGTCTACCGCATGGCAACCAACACCGACGGCACCTACCTCAACACGACGTGGGACTACAACCACAACTACGACCAGTGCTGGCGCCTCCAGCTCGGCGTGAAGTACTACTTCAACTAATCCGTACGACACAGCACGACAAGAGGGTCCACCGACGGGTGGACCCTCTTTGCTGCGTCAAAGACCCTGCGTCACCGCAGTCCTCTCCCCTACGGCCTAACGAAAACCCTTTTTCCCTCGAAGTAGGTGGCTGCGGGCTTGGCGGTGTGAATCTCCGTCACGGGGCAGGTCAGCACATCCTTGTCAACGAGGAGAAAATCTGCATACTTGCCTGTCTTGATGCTGCCACGCTCATCCTCAATGAACATCTGCTTGGCGCAATTGATGGTCATGGCGGTAAGAGTCTGCTCGCGGGTAGCGAGTTCTTCGGGCCACCAAGGAGTGCCGCTCTCAGACCATAGTACACCAGTGACGGCTATCTCCATGATGCCGAACGGGTCGTCGGGACTGCCGCTCAAAGCAGGATAGTCTGAGTGGATGGAAACTGGGATGTTGTTGTCAAAGTATGACTTAAAAGGATAAGACTTGTCTTCCTGACCTACGGGAGTCATACCATGCTCACGCATGTAATCTGCTGCCCCGGTGATGTTATGATGCCAAGTCACGCCAGAGGTGACATAGATGTTATGGTCTGCCATGCGCTTGTAATCCTCATCATTGACGTTGCGAACATGTACCAGCGTATTGCGCATCTCATCTTTTCCACCGTTGATGAAGGCGTTAACCACTTGATTAACACCCTTGTTACCCATGACATGAACGTGCAAGGTCAGTCCGTTGGCATTAGCCTTACGCGCCAGCTCTGTCATTTCCTCTTCCGTCCAGTTGGCAATGCCCTGATGACCGTCGGGATAGAGGGGGTCAACAATGGCTGTACCTGCTTCCACACCGCCGTCGAAAAGCAGTTTGATCCATCTCGGTAGAACGTGTGCAGAAGCGAACTTCTTGGCATCGGCGGCTCTGCCAAGGGCTTCGTCCATATCCATCCAACTTTCAATCTCGTAAGGCAGCCCCACCACGAAGTGCAGTTTGCCAACCTTGTCCAGTTGTTGGCATGCCTGATAATAATTGGTGTTGACGAAATAGTTACCCCAACCTCCGTGGTACATCGTATAACCCACAGACAGCATGTATTGCTCGATTTCCGCCAGGTTAGACAAGGCCCTGTCGAGGGTATAGAGATTGTCATTATCCAGGAACGAACGCAAGTAGGTCTGGGCTTGTTCCTTCATCAGACCGGTTGGCATGCCGTTGTCATCTACCACAATCTCGCCACCGCGTAAGGTGGTCTTACCGGCAGTACCGTCCTCATTGATGATGCCGGCCTTTTTCAGCAGGATGGTGTTGCCCAGTGCCTTGTGGCATTCCTCGTCTAAGAAGTACATGGGGATATCATCGCAGATGGCATCCAACTGCTCACGGGTAGGCATGGGGTCAAAGCTCTGTAGACGCCATCCTTGGCCGAAGATGGAAGTTGCCCCTTCGGCTCTTGCCTTCTTGACGGCAGCGGGCACGATCTCCTTCAGGAACTGCTCTGAAGTAACGTCCAGCCCAATCATGGTACCGATAGTCTTGAGAGCATAGCCCAGCATGTAATGTGCGTGGCCGTTGCCACATCCGGGCATCACAAGGCCTTTTCCGGTATAGTCCACCACCTCGGTTTTGCTTTCCTCTACAAAGGCTTTGGCTCCTTCCTTATTGCCTACATAGACGTACTTGTCTTCCTTCACGGCGAAGGCTTCCACTATCTGGTTGTTCTCAGAAGTGAAAATCTTGCCATAGACCACAAGGTCGGCCTTACTTGTTGTGGGGTCTTCTTTGGCTGGGTTGTCGTCATTCGACGTACACGATGTGAATGCACTTGCTCCGCAAATCAGGGAAGCGGCTAACATAAATACTTTCTTTTTCATAATGCAGTTTTTTTGTTAATTTGGTCTTGCAAAAATAACAAAAAAAAACAAACCGTGGTGGCATAAATCGGCTTGCAAGTCAGGTTTTGAAGATATTGAAACGATTTTTGTAGATATTGAAAGCCAAGCCGTAGCTATTTAGCCGAATCGCCAATCCATGCTGTCACATTCTTCCCCATCTGCTGTTTGAAAGCGTATGTGAAGGTGCTGTAGCTCCGGTAGCCGCTTTCGAAGGCCAGTTGTCGGGCGGTGAAAGGGGTTTGGTTGGCGACAGCCTCGCGATAGAGACTGATGAAATGGTTGATGCGCAGACCGTTGATATAGGTATTGTAGGTCATGCCCAGACTGGAGAAATACTGGCTGAGATAGGTGCGGTTGGTACCAATGGCCTTGGCAAGCTGCATAAGGGAAAGGTCGTGTTGCAGGTAGAGTTGTGTGTCAATGCAATGCCGCTGTAATAACAGGCCGACCCCCTCCAAACCTTCTCGAGGGGAGGCATCCGGTCGCTCTCCCTCGGGGGAGACGGAGAGGGGTTGCAGGTCGCTCAGCGTCTCTACCCGCCAAAGCAGGTAGCCGATGAGTACAGCGGCAGCCAACTGAAGAAAGTATTCGTAAGCTGCGCCTTCGCCGGTAAGTGCATAGACACCGAACACCATCAGTATGATGGCCAGCACCACGAAGCTCTGCCACAGCTCCTTGTGCTCCAGGTCGGCATAGTTGTCGCGCAGCCAGCGACCGTATTGCCTCAACGCGTGTACCATATTTATGGTTACGCCAATGCAAATCAGCAGTAAATAGCCAATCAGCACAGACAGAAGGGCATTGCTGCGAGTAGCTACGCACCACACCGCTCCCACAACCAGCGGCATCATCATCAGCCAGACAGGCCACAGCGGTCGCCTGCGGTCTTGCAGCATGGTAAGCAATACGATGATGGCCAAGGGGAAAAAGGTCATGCAGTCAAGCAATCCGCCTACAAAACTGGCTGTCTGAATATCATCGTGTGAAGTGAGAAAAAACGTCGATGGCATAAACCACAAGTGGCTCAAAGTGATGCTGGCTAACAAGGCTGCCGTCCACCGGCGCAGACGCAGGGGCGGCGTGATGTCAGGGGCAATGGCGTTACCCCTCCGGAACAGCAGATAGCAGCTGGCCGTCAGAGATAGCACAGCCACTGATGCATAAAGCATAATATAGAGTGTATCTTCCCGAATCTGGTCGTACATGATAGTTCCTTGTTGTAATTTTGTTTGCAAAGGTAGCACAAAAACACGAAACAAAAGAAGAAAAGGCAAAAAAACGCTTCAAAAAGACCCCGTCACCTCCCCTTCGGGGAGAGGAAGGGAAGGGGTTGAAGGGTCTTTTGCCCCGTCCGCTGACAGTCTCTGCCCCGTCCGCTGACAGTCGGCGCCCGGCTTGCTGCCAAGTTGCGCCCCGTCCGCCATGCCCTTTCACTCCCTTTCGGACGCTGCAAAGGTACGACAAATACATTGTCATGTCCATGATAGACGTTCATCAAAAAGCTGCAATTCTTTTTTTCGACACGTTTTGATTTAAAAGAGAGAAGGGGAAAAAAGCAAAAAGAAAGCTTCCCCCCATACCCCCTATTAAAGAATAAACTAAGAAAAGGGAAAGAAGAGAAAACGATATATATAGAGCCGTTGGCAATTTTTCATGGTCTTTTTCGAGCGAATGTGTCAATGTGTCGATGTGTCATTATCTGCCTTTTTCTGGCGCTTTAACGTTTTTTAGACATGGGAATCGGGTGTTTTCCCCCTTTTTTAGTACTTTTGCACGAAAAGATGTAGAAAATTCAACGATTCGTTAATAAACAAAGCTAATTAGTAAAGGATTATGAAGAAAAAGATTTTAGCGGTGCTGGCGCTTCTGGTCACGTTGTCTGCAGGCAGCGTGGCGGCGGCAGGCGTGCGGTACCTGGTGTTCAACATGAACGAGGGCGGCCAGCAGGTGGTCATCGCACTGGCTGACCAGCCCGTCATCACGACGGCGGCGGGCACGCTGAAGGTGACGGTAGGCGGCGCGGTGAAGGTGGAGACACCCTTAGACAACGTCAAGAACTACTGTTTCTCAGAGACTTCCACGCCTACGGGTATCAGCGAGGCCCTGAAGGACGGCGTGCGTCTGGAGGAGGGCCATGTCTACGTGGCCAACGCGGGCAAGGGCGGGCGCATAGGCGTCTACACGACCGACGGTAGGTTGGTGCTCACCGTCACGGCCGACGACAAGGGTGTCGCCGATGTCGACCTGAGCGGTCTGCGCAAGGCCGTGTACGTGGTGAAGTCGGCCAATACGAGTATCAAGGTTATTAACTAAAGAAAGGAAACACGATATGAAAAGATTTTTTACCTCACTTGCGGCTCTTGCCACCATCGCACTGGGTGCTGATGCCCAGTCGGAGTACATGATGAAGGTTGCCGCCAGCGGTGGCCAGACGATTAGCATCGACGCTGCCGACGTGGAGCAGGTGACGTTCCAGGCCCCTGACGCCGTAGACAAGTTGAAGCAGCACGTCAGGACACAGATGAAGTCGATAGCCGAGAACGTTGACCTCACGGCGTTCAAGGTCGTGGGCCAGTCGCTGCAGCAGTTCAACGACAATGTGCTGCTCAGCGGTAAGTACAGGGAGCAGATGCAACTTGTCCTGCTGCAGCTGCTGCCTGCCATTGTGCAGCAGATACAGCCTCAGGACGCCCCCGAGGCGTTAGCGGCTCAGGGCATCACGAAGGTTATGCCCATAGACCTTGCCGTGCTGGACGGCACGCTGGCCTTCAACGATATAGACAAGACGGTGGGCTTTGTGCCCGGCACGGACGGTCTGAGCATCTCGTACACCAAGGAGCAGAGCGGCCAGCAGATTACCAACACGCTGAAGTGCAAGGGCTCGGGCAGCAAGTACCAGCTCGTCATTCCTCTGACGGGGAAGATTAACATCAGCGGGCTGCCGATAGACGAGGGCACCGCCCTTATCCTCAGCCTGCCGCAGAAGTTCGACTTCTCGTTTGCCACCAATGCCTTCGGCGTAGCCGACTACAGGCCCCTGGCTGCCAGCTTCAACCTTGACATCCAGAGTGAAAGCCCCTACATTGCGGGGCTGGGCAATCCCTTCACCATTACGGGCGAGGTGGACACCAACATCCCCACGCAGACGGGCCAGCCCGACGCCAAGAAGCTGTCGTTCAGCACGAACATCGACCCCACCAAGAACGCCACCAAGTCGAGCTTCAAGTTCCTGATTGGCGAGCTGCCCGTTGCCGACTTCAACTTCAGCGGCAACCTGAATCCCGAACAGAAGATTGACCTCTCGAAGTTCGACCTGGCCACCTTCGACCTGCTGACCTTCGTCACCAACATGCTCACCAACAGCACCATGAGCGCCGACCTCATGCTGATGGGCGACCTCGGTGTCAGCATCAACATCCTCGACGGGCTGGCTGCCACCCAGCTCACCCTGGCCTCCAACCAGGCCCGCCACGAGAACGACCAGGCGAAGCTGGCCGCCATTGCCGAGCAGCTGAACCAGGCGGTCACCGGCAAGTTCACCTGCAAGGGTGTCGGCATCATTGACGCTCCCATCAAGTTCCAGACCGTGCCGTTTGGCGTCGACCTGGTCAACATGCCCGCCATCGACCTCGAGGGCAACGGCACATACACCCCGCTGACGAAGCTCTACGACATGCAGTCCATCATCTACGGCGTCAACATCGGCCGTCACGCCCTGGAGCCCATGGGCGATGCCGTCACGATAGTCGGACAGCTGGTGAAGTTCGTGCAGGGCATTGTCGGCGCACTGTCATCGGACAACACAACCGAGTAATTCACTTATAAACCGTTACTATGAAACTGAAGAGAATGTTTGTGGCTGCGCTGACGGTGTTCAGCACGACAGCCATGGTGGCTCAGCAGATGCAGCTGCCCCCGATTCCCGTTGACCCTGCCGTGCGTATCGGCAAGCTGGACAACGGACTGACTTATTACATCCGCCACAACGAGTATCCCGAGCATGTGGCCAACTTCTACATTGCCCAGCGCGTGGGCTCCATCAACGAGGACGAGTCGCAGCGCGGACTGGCCCACTTCCTGGAGCACATGGCCTTCAACGGCTCTGAGCACTTCAAGGGCAACGGCATCATCGAGTTCACGCGTTCGCTGGGTGTCGAGTTCGGCAGCGACCTGAACGCCTATACCTCGATCGACCAGACGGTGTACCGTGTCTGCGACGTGCCTACCAAGCGCGCCACGGCGCTGGACTCCTGCCTGCTGATATTGAAGGACTGGTCGAACGGCCTGTCGCTGGAGCCTGAAGAGATAGACAAGGAGCGCGACGTGGTGCACAACGAGTGGCGCCTGGGCGAGGGTCCTGTGATGCGCATCTACAACCGTGTGCTGCCCAAGATGTATCCCGGCTCGAAGTACGGCGAGCGCCTGCCCATCGGCCTGATGTCGGTCATCGACAGCTTCAGGCCCCAGACGCTGCGGGCATACTACGAGAAGTGGTACCGTCCTGACAACCAGGCCATCATCGTGGTGGGCGACGTGGACGTAGACCACATGGAGGCAAAGGTCAAGGAGCTGTTCGGCGGCATCAAGGTAGACCCCAATGCTCCGAAGGTGGTGCCCGAGCTGGTGCCCGACAACAAGGAGGCCATCTACGTGTCGGACAAGGACAAGGAGCTGCAGATGTCGCAGATTGGCATCATGATGAAGCATGAGGCCACGAAGCCCGAAGAGAAGGGTACCATGGCCTATCTGATTCAGGACTACGCCACTACCGTCATCTCGCAGATGATGAACCAGCGCCTGTCGGAGATGACGCAGGAGGAGTCGTGCCCCTTCTTCCAGGGCATGGCCTACGACGGCACCTACATGCTGTCGCGCACCAAGGACTGCTTCGAGCTGGCCGGCGTGCCCAAGGAAGGCAAGGACATGGAGACGCTGCAGGTGCTCTACCGCGAGGCCAGACGGGCCTGCGAGTTCGGTTTCACCGCTACGGAATACGAGCGCGCCAAGGCCGACTACCTGAGCGGGCTGGAGAAGCGCTACACCAACCGCGACAAGCGTAAGAACGCCGAGTTCGGCAACGCCTATCGCGACCACTTCCTGTCGAACGAGCCCATCCCGCCACTGGACATGCTCTATCAGACCATGCAGCAGATAGCCCCCAGCATTCCCGTGCAGGCCATCAACCAGATGCTGCCCGAGCTGATCAGCGTCACCGACAGCAACCTGGTGGTGCTGCTGATGGCTCAGGAGAAGGAGGGCAAGACCTACTTCACCGAGCAGGACATGGCCGCTGCCGTTGCAGCCGCCCGTGCCGAGCAGATTGAGGCCTACGTGGACAACGTGAAGGACGAGCCGCTAGTGGACGTCACGAAGATTCAGCCCGGCAAGATTGTGGGCGAGACCGAGAACAGCGTCTTCGGCTATAAGGAGCTGACGCTTTCGAACGGTGTCACGGTCATTCTAAAGAAGACCGACTTCAAGGACGACGAGGTGCAGATGCAGGCTTTCTCCAAGGGTGGCAAGTCGATGTTCGGTGAGGCCGACTACACCAACCTGAAGGTGTTCGACCAGGTCATCGGCATCAGTGGACTGGGCAACTTCTCGAGCAGTGAGCTGCAGAAGGCCCTGGCTGGTAAGGAGTGCAACGCCGACGCCACGCTGGGCAACACACGCCAGTATGTGACGGCACACTCGACACCGAAGGATCTGGAGACCATGATGCAGATGCAGTATCTGTACTTCACCAATATCAACAAGGACGACAAGCAGTTCCAGAACCTGATGACAGCCCTCGACATGGGGCTGAAGAACAAGAGCCTGAACCCCGACGCCGTCTTCTCCGATTCGCTGGCCGCCACGATGTACGACCACAACCCGCGCTTCACGCAGATTGACGTGAAGGACCTGAAGGACATCAGCTACGACCGCATCCTGGAGATAGCCAAGGACCGCTTCAAGAACGCAGGCCAGTTCACCTTCGTCTTCTGCGGCAACTTCGACGAGCAGGCTATCCGCCCGCTGATTGAGCAGTACGTTGCCTCGCTGCCCGCTACAGGCGAGAAGGCCGAGGACTTCAACGAGATACTGACCGGCTTCAAGGGTAAGGTGGTCAACAACTTCAAGGTGAAGACCGAGTCGCCCAAGGCTACCGCCTTCATGTGCTGGTATGCAGACATGCCCTACACGCTGGAGAACAGTGTCAAGATAGACGCCGTGGGCCAGGTGCTCTCCATGATATACCTGAAGACCATCCGCGAGGACGAGAGTGCCGCCTATAGCTGTGGCGCCTTCGGTGGCTTCAACATGAGCACCCACCATCCCAAGGCACAGTTGCAGGCCTACTGCCCCATGAACCCCGACAAGCAGGAGATTGCCGTCCGGCTGCTGCACGAGGGTATTCAGAACATGCAGAAGGCTGTCGACGCCGACCAGCTGCAGAAGGTCAAGGAGTATATGCTGAAGCAGATTGACGTTGACGCCAAGAAGAACAACTTCTGGATCAACACCATCACCAGCTGGAAGGACTACGGACTGGACTTCTATACCGACTACAAGAAGACCGTCGAGGCCCTGACCGTCGACTCCGTGCGCGACTTCCTGAACGAGTTGCTCAAGAGCGGCAACCAGGCCGAGGTCATCATGCTGCCGGAGGCTAAGTAAAGCACAACACGACAGAAAATAAGCGGCGGATTTGTAGAATTCGCCGTTTTTTCGTACCTTTGCTGTACAAATACAGCGAAAGTACTCACGTTCGGAAAAGTCCAAATAAATTTGGCTTTTCGCTCACTTATTCGTACCTTTGCAGCCGAAATAGGAAATAGGAATCATACTATGAGTTATTTGTTTTCATCAGAATCAGTTTCTGAAGGCCATCCCGACAAGGTTGCCGACCAGATAAGCGACGCCATCCTGGACCAGTTCCTGGCCTACGACGAGCATGCCCGCGTGGCCTGTGAGTCGTTTGTGACTACCGGCCAGGTGGTGCTCATGGGCGAGGTGCGCAGCGAGGTGTATATCGACTTGCAGACCATAGCCCGAAATACAATCAAGAAGATAGGCTACACGAAGGCAGAGTACCAGTTCGACGGTAACTCATGCGGCATACTGACAGCCATCCATGAGCAGAGCGAGGACATCAACCGTGGTGTGGACCGCGAGAACGACGAAGACCAGGGAGCCGGCGACCAGGGTATGATGTTCGGCTATGCCACCAACGAGACGGAGAGCCTGATGCCCGTGTCACTCGACCTGGCGCACCTCATCATGCGTACACTGGCCGAGATTCGAAAGGAGGGACAGGTTATGACCTATCTGCGTCCCGACGCCAAGAGCCAGGTGACCGTACAGTACAGTGACGCTGGCATTCCCGAGCGCATAGACACCATCGTGGTATCGACACAGCACGACGAGTTCGACAGTGACGACGAGAAGATGCTGGACAGGATTAAAGCCGACGTCATCAACATCCTCATTCCCCGTGTCAAGTCGAAGATTCACTCCGGGAAAGTGCTGGCCCTCTTTGGCGACGACATCAAGTATTACGTCAACCCGACGGGTAAATTCGTCATCGGAGGCCCTCATGGCGACACAGGCCTGACGGGCAGGAAGATTATCGTCGACACCTATGGCGGCAAGGGTGCTCATGGCGGTGGCGCCTTCTCGGGCAAGGACTCGTCGAAGGTAGACCGTTCTGCGGCTTATGCGGCACGCCATATTGCAAAGAACATGGTGGCTGCCGGAGTGGCCGACGAGATGCTGGTGCAGGTGAGCTACGCCATTGGCGTGGCCAAGCCCATGAACATCTACGTGAACACCTACGGACGCTCGCATGTGAAGATGACTGACGGCGAGATAGCCAAGAAGATAGAACAGCTGTTCGACCTGCGTCCGAAGGCCATCGAGCGTACGCTGAAGCTGCGCCAGCCCATGTATCTGGAAACAGCGGCCTACGGACACATGGGACGCCAGTCGGAGGTGGTTAGGAAGACGTTCACCAGCCGTTACCACGAGACGAAGACCATTGATGTGGAGCTCTTCACATGGGAGAAGCTGGACCGTGTGAACGACATCAAGCGTGAGTTCGGTATTTAAGGTCAAGGCCCGATGATTCTTCAGCAGGACAGCATCGTACACGAGAGCACAGGCGGGCAGGCGGACTCTGTCGCCCCGAAGCCTTTTGTCCTGACACCGAAGATGGTGCTGAGCTGGTTGCCCCGTGACGCAACGCCCGCCCAGCAGGACTCGGCCATCCAGGCACACTTCAAACCCTCGGAGATTCGCTGGAGCCAGCGTCCGGACACGTTGCACCTGCCAGGACACGACAAGGGCCGCAACATGCTGGATGTCCAGCTGCCGCAATACTATAAGGAGGGATTCTTCTCGAAAGACACCCTGTTTCATCCTGAGTTGCCTGGTGGGCGCGTGGGGGTGGCAGGCGACCCCATTCCCTATTCCGTCCATGGCGACGACCTCATCACCTCAATACTGCTGGTGTGCTTCGTCCTGCTTGTCATCTCGCTGTCGAACGCACGCAACTTCATAGCCCGTCAGTTCAAGAGCTTCCTGTACCTGTCGCGTGAGGGTGTCTCCGAGGTGATGGAGACGTCTAACGAGATTCACTTCCTGGAGTTCCTGGTGTTCCTGACCAGCTTCATCCTGGCGCTGCTCTACTATTTCTATACGGTGGAGACGTATGGCGACACGTATGTGTTGAAGTCGCAATACTACCTGATAGCCATCTATATGGGCATGACCGTTGCCTACTTCCTGTTGAAGTTCATGGTGTACTCAGTGGTTGACGTCGTTCTCTTTGACGGTAAAAGAAACGGACAATGGCTGAAGTCGCTCCTGTTCATCACATCCCTGGAAGGTACCTTGCTCTTCCCCCTGACCATGCTGTGGGGATACTACGACTTGACGACCCAAAATGCCGTCATTTATTTCCTGATAGCCTTGGCAATCGTTAAAATTCTGACAATTTATAAGTCTTACGTCATCTTTTTCCGCCGAAATGTCGTTAAATTGCAAATTATTTTGTACTTTTGCACCCTCGAAATCGTACCATTGCTCGCCTTTTGGGGCGCTTTGGAGATAACGGCAAATAGTTTGAAAATAAATTTTTAGGACACTGATGATCAAGAAGATTCTGGTTTCGCAGCCTAAACCGTCCAGCGAGAAGTCGCCTTACTACGACATCGCATCGAAATTTGACGTGGAGCTCGTCTTCCGCCCGTTTATCAAGGTTGAGGGTATTTCCTCCAAGGAATTCCGTGCGCAGAGGGTGAATATCCTGGACCATACGGCCATTGTGTTTACCTCGCGCCATGCCATTGATCATTTCTTCACCATGGCCAAGGAGTTGCGTGTGGCCATCCCTGAGGACATGAAGTACTTCTGTGTGACAGAGACCATCTCGCTCTATATCCAGAAGTATGTACAGTACCGTAAGCGTAAGGTGTTCTTCGGAACGACAGGTAAAATTGACGACTTGATACCTACGATGGTGAAGCACAAGACCGAGAAGTACCTGGTGCCCATGAGTGACGTCCATAATGACGCCATCGCCCAGATGCTGGATGCCAAGAAGCTGCATCATCAGGAGTGTGTGATGTATCGCACTGTGAGCAATGACTTCACGCCTGAGGAAGTGAAGAACTTCGACTACGACATGCTCATTTTCTTCAGCCCGGCTGGTATTGAGTCGCTGACCAAGAATTTCCCCGAATTCAAGCAGGGAGACATCGCTATTGCCACTTTCGGTCCGGCCACGGCACAGGCTGTCAAGGACGCAGGACTCCGTCTGGACCTGGAGGCTCCTTCGGAGAAATATCCTTCGATGACGGGTGCGTTGCAACACTATCTGTTGGAGAAACAAGGGTAATATATACCTTATTATATATAATAGATGACGGCTCCTACACTGAGAAAGCGGGAGCGCATGGTCAGCAGGAAGCTGATAGAAACGCTCTTCGGCGCCAATCAAACAAGGCATGAGCTTTTGCCTGGCGAGGCAAGAGGCAGCCACTCGATGGCCGCTTTCCCGTTGAGGATAGTCTACATGAAGAGAGAACGCCCGGACGGCGAGGCACCGGTACAGCTGCTGGTCAGCGTATCCAAGAAGCGATTCAAGCATGCCGTAGACCGAAACCGTGCGAAGCGTCAGGTACGTGAGGCCTACAGGCAGCACAAACAGCTGGTATATGATGTCGTGCTCCCTAAGGAGCAGTTGCTGATAGCCTTCGTATGGCTGTCGGACGAGCACCGTCCGAGCTGGGAGGTGGAGAAACGGGTGGTCGGCCTGTTGCAACGTGTGGCAGAGAAGCTATGAAGACGCTGGGACGTTACATTTCGAAAGGCCTGGTGTGGCTGCTGGTACTGCCCATCCGATTCTATCAGATAGCCATCTCGCCACTGCTGGGACCCTCGTGCCGCTTTACGCCAACGTGTAGTGAGTATGCCCGTCAGGCGCTGGTAAAGCATGGTCCCGTCAAGGGACTCTGGCTGTCCATCAGGCGACTGTTAAGATGTCATCCATGGGGAGGTTCGGGCTACGACCCAGTGCCAGACTAAATGAAGAGTTAAGATTATAGCATAAAGAATTTAGAGATATGAAGAACTTTGTAGAAGAACTTAAATGGCGTGGTATGCTGGCACAGATGATGCCTGGCACTGAAGAACTGCTCCAGAAAGAAATGGTAACGGCCTATCTGGGCACTGACCCTACAGCCGACTCACTGCACATCGGACACCTCTGCGGTATCATGATGCTGCGCCACCTGCAGCGCTGCGGTCACAAGCCCATTATTCTTGTGGGTGGTGCCACTGGTATGATTGGCGACCCCTCCGGCAAGTCGCAGGAGCGCAATCTGCTGAACGACGAGACGCTGCGCCACAACCAGGAGTGCATCAAGGCGCAGGTGGCCAAGTTCCTGGACTTTGAGTCGAAGGACGCTAATGCCGCCATCATGGTCAACAACTACGACTGGATGAAGGACTTCACCTTCCTCGACTTCGCCCGCGAGGTGGGTAAGCACATTACCGTGAACTACATGATGGCTAAGGAGAGCGTTCAGCAGCGCCTGAACGGCACGGCCCGCGACGGACTCTCCTTCACCGAGTTCACCTACCAGTTGCTGCAGGGTTACGACTTCCTCTATCTCTATCAGCACTACGGTGTCAAGCTGCAGCTGGGCGGTAACGACCAGTGGGGTAACATGACCACCGGAACTGAACTGATCCGCCGCACCCTCGGCAACGAGGTGGAGACCTTCGCCCTGACCTGTCCGCTCATCACCAAGAGCGACGGCAAGAAGTTCGGCAAGACCGAGAGCGGTAACATCTGGCTCGACGCCAAGCGCACCACACCCTATAAGTTCTATCAGTTCTGGCTGAATGTCAGCGACGACGACGCAGAACGCTACATCAAGATATTCACGTCGCTGGAGAAGGACACCATCGACGCCCTCGTAGAAGAGCACAAGCAGGACCCCGGTCGCCGTGTGCTGCAGAAGCGTCTGGCTGAGGAGGTCACCGTCATGGTACACTCCCAGGAGGCACTCGATGCTGCCATTGAGGCCAGCAACCTGCTCTTTGGCAAGTCAACCAAGGAGGGCCTTGAGAAGCTGGACGAGCAGACCTTCCTCGATGTGTTCGACGGCGTGCCTCAGTTCGAGATTTCCAAGGATCAGTTGGGTCAGCCTGCTATTGAGCTGTTCACCACGGTAGCTCCCGTCTTCCCCTCAAAGGGTGAGATGCGCAAGATGGTTCAGGGGGGTGGCGTGTCGCTGAACAAGGAGAAGCTGACAGACCAGAACCGTGCTGTCACTGCTGACGACTTGATAGACGGCAAGTACCTGTTGGCACAGAAGGGTAAGAAGAACTACTATCTGCTGGTAGTAAAATAGTAGTGAAAAATTTGGTGGAATGCCAAATTTTTCATACCTTTGCAGCCACTTAACGCATAGTTTGTCCAATGGTGTAATGGTAGCACAACAGGTTTTGGTTCTGTTTGTGGTGGTTCGAATCCGCCTTGGACAACGAAAGAAAACTAAGGATACAAAAAGGGGGATGCCCGGGACGGAGCATCTCTTTTGTCTTATTAAGCATGAATACGAATTACTATATAGTAGCAGGACATTGCTTTTGTGTCGGTGCTGAAGAACGTGTGTTGAAACTGCTGACGAACTACGAGCCCTTTGTCGCGACACAAGGTGAAACGGTCTTTGCCCTGGCCGTCAAGGCCGGCGAGGCTGTGAGCTATGTGGAGGAGCTGCGTCAGGAGGATGAAGGCCAGGACATTATTTGTGGTAGGGCTTTCGACCATCCTGTCTTTGAGTTCCGTTGGAGTGGGCGTACTGCTGGCTGGCTGGAGTGTGAGCCGAACTATCGCAGTGCCACGCTGACGACGACTGGCTATGCTGAGAAGATGGCTGTTGACAACGCCCTGATGGTGCTCTACGCCCTGGCGACGGCAGGTCTGAATACGGCATTGTTCCATTCGGCAGTGGTGAGCTATGAGGGTCGTGCCTATATGTTCCTGGGCAAGAGTGGTACGGGTAAGAGCACCCATGCCTCCTTGTGGTTGCGCTATATCAACGGCACTGAGCTGGTGAACGACGACAACCCTGTGGTCAGGGTGACTGACGACGGCAAGGCGGTGGTCTATGGAAGTCCCTGGAGTGGAAAAACTCCCTGCTATCGTAATGTAAGCTATCCGTTGGGAGGCATCGTACAATTGAGCCAGGCTCCCTATAATAAGATTAAGCCCCTGAAGGGCATTTCTGCCTACGTAGTCCTGGTACCCAGCATCTCAGGCAAGCGCTGGGACAGGCAGGTGGCTGACGGACTTCACCAGACGGAGAATGCCTTGGCACAGACAGTGCCTACGTGGCATCTGGAGTGTTTGCCCGACGAGGCTGCAGCCCAGTTGTGTAACACTACCATCACCGTCTAATCAGCAAAGTGTAAGGGCGTGACAGACGAGGTTATCATACAGGAAGCTATCAGGCTGGTGAACGACGGAGTGAGCGTGACCTTCCCTGTCAAGGGCAGGAGTATGCTTCCTTTCATCATCGGTGGCAAGGAAAGTGTCATCCTGGGCTCTCCAGAAGGTGTGAAGGTGGGCGACGTGGTGCTGGCATGGGTTGATGGCTCGCGCTATGTGGTACACCGCGTCATCAAGATGCAGGACGACCGTCTGACGCTGATGGGCGACGGTAACATAGCAGGCACGGAGCGTTGCACAGTCACCGACGTCAAGGCCATCGCCACTCATGTGGTCGACGCCAAGGGCCGCCGGCGTTCGCTGTACAGTACATGGCGCCAGCGTGGTGCAAGGGTGTGGTATGCGTTGCGCCCCATCAGAAGGTATTTATTAGCAATATATAAAAGGATATGAGACAGAAGAAAGGATTTGTGCTGCGCGATGTGTGTGGCGAGAAGGTAATCGTGGGAGAAGGCTTGGGAGCTGTCGACTTTGGCAAGCTCATCAGCCTGAACGAGACTGCTGCATTCTTGTGGCAACAGGCTGAGGCACAAGGCGACTTTACTGTTGACTCTCTGACCGCTGCCCTTTGTGGGGAATACGACGTGGAGGAAGGCAGAGCCCATGGCGATGTCGAGCGTATCGTTGCTGAGTGGCAGAAAGTCGGCGTCGTGGAATGAATTATGTCGGTTGGTTCTGGCACAATACAAAGGGCATTCGCCTGAATACGGCGGTGCGCATTGTTGCAGGCATAGGCCAGGTGGCCTTAGGCCTGCTTATGGTATGGCTGAGCAAGCAGTTCATCGATGACACCATCCGCAAGGGTTCTGCTGAGGACATCATGTGGATGATACTGTGGCTGGTGCTGACAGTGGTAGGAGGTGTCGTGCTCCGACAAGTCTACTATTATATGGGTGTCAAGGCTAACACCCGTCAGATGAATGCCCTCAGGCTACACATGTTCAGCTGTCTGTTCATGCGCCAGCTGTTTACCGACCAGGAGTTGCACTCTGGCGATGTCAGCTCGCGCCTGGCCAAAGACATAGAGGTGGTCTGTCAGGCTATAACGGATGTGTTGCCACAGATGTTGGTGACATCCATTCAGCTGTGTGGCGCCTTCCTGTTACTGCAATATTTCGACGAAAGGCTGGCCTGGGCCTTGCTGGTATTGACGCCTATGGCCTTGGTCGTTGCCAAGCTGATAGCTCGTAAGTTACGTCAGATGACCCTCGACATACGCGAGGACGAGAGTCGCATCCAGATGCATGTCCAGGAAGGTGTGGAGTACAATGCTGTGTTACGCTCGCTGGACAGCGAGTCGTGGCTGACGGAGCGTCTGGACACCATGCAGCAACGACTGCGAGGCCACGTGATGCACCGCACACGTTTCACCGTTGTGACCAGAATGATACTGGGCAGTGCCTTCGGACTGGGCTATCTGATGGCTTTCGTATGGGGTGGCCTGCAGTTGCGTACAGGAGCCATCACCTTTGGTGTGATGACTTCGTTCCTGCAGCTGGTGAGTCAGATACAGCATCCTGTCTTGCAGTTGCTGAACCTGCTGCCTACGCTGATACACGCCACTGCAAGTGTAGACCGACTGGAGGAGCTCTCCGCAGACGAGAATACTACAGACAATAAAGAAGACCAGGGCACGTGGGTTGAGCAGCATGGGGAGCGTGGCGTACGTTTCGAGAATGTCAGCTTCAGCTATGCGACAGGCGACCGTAGGATACTGTCACATTTTACCCATGAGTTTAAGGCCGGCTCGAAGACGGCCATCATGGGCGAGACGGGTATAGGCAAGACCACGCTTTTCCGATTGATACTCGGACTGGTACAGCCTACGGAGGGTTCGGTGACCACAGGAAAAGGCATGTGCTACGTGCCACAAGGCAATACGCTGATGAGTGGTACCATACGCTACAATCTGCAGCTGGCCAAGCCTGAAGCTACCGACGACGAGCTGTGGAGTGTGCTGCATACGGCTTGTGCCGACTTTGTCAGGGACTTGTCGGAGGGCATCGATACTGAGTTGGGCGAGCGGGGAAGTGGATTAAGTGGAGGCCAGGCCCAGCGTATAGCCATAGCCCGTGGCTTGCTGCGTCCAGGCAACATCCTGTTGCTCGACGAGATCAGCTCGGCGCTGGACGAGGATACGGAGCGTGAGCTCTTCAGCAGGCTCTTTGAGCAATATCCCGACAAGACCGTCATCCTCATCACCCACCGTTCTGTAGTGGCAGCCTTGTGCGACGAGAAAATGGTTTTTTAGGAAGTGAGAATAAAGGGAAATTACTAAAAAAGGTTAATTATTTCGATGTTTTTGCTGTAATTGGCAGTGTTTTATTAATTTTGCACGCCTTTTACGGAGAGTAAGAGGTATAATATAAGGTAAGAGACTGTATATGAGACAGCTTAAAATTCAGAAGAGTATCACCAATCGCTCGAGCGAGGCACTGGATAAGTATCTGGTTGAGATAGGCCGTGCACCGCTGATTAGTATAGACGAGGAAATAGAACTGGCACAGACCATCCGTCATGGCGGTCGCGAGGCTGAGAGAGCCAAGGAGAAGCTGGTAAGTGCCAACTTGCGCTTTGTGGTGTCAGTGGCTAAGCAGTACCAGCATCAGGGCCTGTCGCTGACCGATCTGATAGACGAGGGTAACATAGGACTCATCAAGGCAGCGGAGAAGTTCGACGAGACGCGTGGTTTCAAGTTTATTTCTTATGCAGTATGGTGGATTCGCCAGAGCATCCTGCAGGCCATAGCGGAGCAGAGCCGTATTGTGCGCCTGCCCTTGAACCAGACCGGAGCGCTGAGCAAAATCAACCAGACCATCAACACTTTTGAGCAGGAACATGGTCGTCGTCCCTCAAACACTGAGTTGGAGGAGCTGACAGGCGTAGAGAGCGAGAAGATAGAGCAGGCCATCAAGGCTGATGCCCACCACATGAGTATTGACGCACCCTTTGGCGATGACGACGACAATACGATGAGCGACCTGCTGTCGTCGGGGGACGAGACCAGAACAGACAAGCAGGTGGACTATCAGTCGCTGACGGCTGACCTCGACTCTGTGTTGCGCAGGGTGCTGAAGGATCGTGAGCTGCGTATTGTGAAGGAGTGTTTTGGCATCGGATGCCAGGAGAAAGGTCTTGAGGAAATAGGTACAGAGATGGGCCTTACCCGTGAGCGTGTACGCCAGATTCGCGAGAAAAGCATTGCCAAATTACGCGATAGCGGCTATGCCAAGGTACTGGTCAAGTATCTGGGCTAAATATTAATCTATTTTAAATCGTACGGCAAAAGGATGGCAGTTCGGAAAAGAATTGCTATCTTTGCATGGTAATAACTGATTTAACTTTAGGTAAAACAAACTAATTATGGCAAATCTATTTTCATTGGAAGGTAAGAATGCGTGGATTACAGGCGCTTCTTACGGCATTGGCTTCAACATTGCAAAGGCTTTTGTTGCAGCAGGTATCAAGACCATTATCTTCAACGACATCAATGAGGCTGCTCTGCAGCGTGGCCTGGACAACTACAAAGCTGAGGGCATCACCAACGTGAAGGGCTATGTCTGCGACGTGACTGACGAGGTGGCTGTAAAGGCTCTGGTAGAGAAAATTCATGCGGAGGTGGGTCAGATTGACATTCTGGTCAACAACGCAGGTATTATCAAGCGTATCCCCATGCACGAGATGAAGCGTCAGGAGTTCCAGCAGGTCATTGACGTAGACCTGGTAGCTCCCTACATTGTCAGTGCGGCAGTAATTCCTGAGATGATGGAGCGCAAGGAGGGTAAGATTATCAATATCTGCTCTATGATGTCTGAGCTGGGTCGTGAGACCGTGAGTGCATATGCAGCTGCCAAGGGTGGTCTGAAAATGCTGACTCGTAACATCTGCTCGGAGTATGGTGAGTACAATATCCAGTGTAACGGTATTGGACCGGGCTACATTGCTACTCCACAGACTGCTCCTCTCCGTGAGCGTCAGCCAGACGGAAGCCGTCATCCGTTCGACTCCTTCATCTGCGCCAAGACTCCTGCCGGTCGTTGGCTCGACCCGTCAGAGCTGGGTGGACCCGCAGTATTTCTGGCATCCCATGCTTCTGATGCTGTCAACGGTCATATCCTCTATGTAGACGGCGGTATCCTGGCCTATATCGGCAAACAGCCCTGATGGTGGCAGTTGGCATTTAGCAGTAGACTTTTGGCATAAGGTAATTGGCTGATAGTTAGCTGCTAACAGCAAAAAGCATGAAAATAGAGGCTCCCGCAAGGAAGCCTCTATTGATTTTTTGTTGACAAGTGTATAATTACTTAACAGCGTCAGCAAGCTCAGCACCAGCCTTGAACTTAGCAACCTTCTTGGCAGCAATCTGAATCTTCTGCTTGGTAGCGGGGTTGATACCCTCGCGAGCGGGCTTCTCAGCAACAGCGAATGTGCCGAAACCTACCAGCTGAACCTTGTCACCCTTCTTCAGAGCATCGATGATAGCTGCTACTGTGGCATCAAGTGCCTTCTTTGCGTCAACCTTTGTCAGACCAGCGCCAGCTGCAATCTGATCAATTAATTCTGATTTGTTCATAATTTTGTTGTTTTAAAAAGTGAATTTATAAATGGTTTAAGTCATTTCTGACGCAAATATAGGGTAAAGTATTTAAAAAACAAACAAAAAATGGAAAAAAATGCCTTTTTTCATGAAAAAAAGTGGGTATTGCCCTATTTTTGTGCTAAAAAACGGATATTTTTCGTAATTTTGCGCACGAATTAATAAATAGAGTGTAATCGAGAACAACAAGTAGTACGACAATTATTAAAGAGAGAATATGAATAATATGCCTGCAATGACCAAGAATCTTCTCATCGTTAATTTCTTGGCATTCATAGCGACATGGGTTTTACAGATGCGTGGGGTTGACCTGACCTCCCTGCTGGGACTCCATTTCTTTTTGGCGAGTGATTTTCATGTCTATCAGTTCATTACCTACATGTTTCTGCATGGAGGTTTTACACATATTTTCTTCAATATGTTTGCCTTGTGGATGTTTGGTAGCGTGATAGAACGGGTATGGGGACCGAAGAAATTCCTTTTTTATTACATTTCTTGTGGAATAGGAGCTGGTATCGCGCAGGAGTTGGTGCAATATGCCACCTACATGATAGAGGGCATTGCTGCCTATCAGTATGTGAATGCCGGTGGGGTGCAGATGTCGACAGACGCCTACATCAACCTGTGGACTACCATTGGTGCCTCGGGAGCGGTGTATGCCATCCTGCTGGCCTTCGGCATGATATTCCCCAACGAGCGTCTCTTCATCATTCCCTTCCCATTCCCCATCAAGGCCAAGTGGCTGGTGGTGGGCTATATTGCCATTGAGCTGTTCTCGGCTATGAGTGGTCCTGGCGATGGTGTGGCTCACATGGCTCACCTGGGTGGTATGCTTTTCGGCTTCCTGCTCATACGCTATTGGCAGAAACATCCTGACTCCAGTCAGCGCTTCGGACGAAGTAGGGGACAGGAGTTCTTTGACAACATGAAGCGTCGCTACGACCAGCGTCAGCAGTCCAGTCATATGAAGGCTGAGCACACCAATCCCGATCCTCGTCGAGAGACCGATCAGGAGTATAATGCCCGCAAGCGTCAGAACCAGGAAGAGATCGATGCAATACTCGACAAGATTCGCAAGAGTGGCTACGATAGTCTGACGAAGGAAGAGAAGCAGAAGTTGTTTGACCAGAGTCGCGAGTCGTGATTAAGAAACTCAAGAAGTTTACTATCCAGATGATGGCTGGTGCCAACATTGCCACTGTCATCATCATGTTGCTGGTGGGCTACAGCGACCGTCTGTATCCTGCTGACCATCCTATTTTGTCGACAGCAGGACTCACATTCCCCATCTTCCTGCTCATCAACATGGCCTTTCTCTTCTTTTGGCTGCTGTTCAAGTGGCGCATGTTGTGGATTCCCGTCGTGGGCTACATCCTCGCGTATGTTCCTATCAGTATATATATGCCCATTAACCCCGGCCAGACAGAGCCTGAGGGAGCCTTGAAGCTAATCTCCTACAATGTCTGCAGCTATGGGGGCAACTACAAATACGAGGATGGCTTTGGCCATGTGAAGGACTATCTGCGAGAGGAGCACCCCGACATTGTCTGCCTGCAGGAGGATGTTGACACTTGGCGACGCTATGCCTTTCTGGAGTATGGCAAGACCTTTGCCTACAACGATACGCTGGTGCTTATCCACGATGTCAATAGCTATAACGCCTTGGGCATTCATACCCGTTTCCCCATCATCAAGCGCGAGCGCATAGCCTATTCCTCAAAGGCTAATGGCAGCGCAGCATGGTGGCTGAACGTCAATGGCGATACGGTCATCGTTGTCAACAACCACTTCGAAGGTTGCCATCTGACGCGGGACGACCGTTTGCAGTACAGGCAAATTCTGCATGGAGAGCTGTCAGGCGACTCTGCACGTGCAGGCTCTAAACTCCTGTTGATAAAGCTGGCTGAGGCCAACGCCAAGCGGTCGCAGCAGATCGATGTCGTATGTCGCTATGTCCAGGAGCATAGCCAGTATCCCGTCATCGTGTGTGGCGACTTCAACGACACTCCGATATCCTATTCGCGTCATGCAATGAGTGAGGTACTCACCGACTGCTTTGTCGAGACGGGAAGGGGCATCGGTTTGTCATATAATCAGAAAGCGTTTTCTTTCCGCATTGACCACATTTTTTGCTCGGATGACATCGAACCCTATAATTGCAAAATTGACAGTCGAATGGACGCCAGCGACCACAATCCGATGATTTGTTGGCTGAAAATCAGGCAAAAAGCACAAAAAACGAACGAAATTCCCCAATAAATTTCGGTAAGTGGAGAAAAATCAGTATATTTGCAGGCTAAAAAAGCAAAATCATAAATTAAAATAATAAATTAAACAAAATGCAAAACAAAGGAATTGTAAAATTTATCGCAATCGTTTTGATTCTGGTTTGCTGCTTCTACCTTTCCTTCTCGTTTGTGACACGCCACTACGAAAGTAAGGCTGCTGCCATGGGCGAAGAGGCAGGTCAGGAGTATCTTGACTCAATCATGAACGAGAAGGTGTACTGTGGAATTTATTCTTTCAAGCAGTGCCGTGAGATGGAGATTGGCCTGGGTCTTGACCTAAAGGGTGGTATGAACGTGATTCTTGAGGTGTCGGTGCCTGACGTCGTTGACGTGCTGGCCGACCACAAGACAGATGCAGCCTACAAGAAGTCAATGGATCAGGCAAAGAAGGAAGAGGAGACCAGTCAGGACGACTTTATCTCCCTGTTTATCAAGTATTGGAAACAGAATGCGAACGGACGTCCCCTTGCTGCCATCTTCGCTACTCAGCAGATGAAGGGCAAGGTGAGCACTCAGTCTACCGACTCTGAGGTAGAGAGCGCTCTGCGTGCCGAGGTTCAGTCTGCCGTTGACAACTCGTTCAACGTCGTTCGTAATCGTATCGATAAGTTTGGTGTCGTTCAGCCCAACATCCAGAAGCTTGAGGGCCAGTCTGGCCGTATCATGGTCGAGATGCCTGGTATCAAGGAACCTGAGCGTGTCCGTAAGCTCCTGCAGGGCTCTGCTAACCTTGAGTTCTGGGAGACCTATAACTCACAGGAGATTTATCCGCTGCTGGCTCAGCTCAACCAGAAGTATGCCATTATGGGTGGCGAAGCTCCCGTTGCTGCTGACACTACCGCCGCTGCTCCTGTAGCTGCTGACTCTTCTGCCGTTGCTGAGGCTGTCGCCGACACTGCCAAGGCTGCTGCTACCGACCTGGCTACTAAGCTGGCCAAGAAGGATGTCAAGAAGAACGACGCAAAGGCCAAGGCCGAAGCGCTGAAGCAGAATCCGCTGTTCGCAGTATTCCAGCCTGTTCCCCAGGGACTGGCCATCGTTGGTTATGCCAATGCTCGCGATACTGCTGACGTCAATAAGGTTATCTACTCTGAGATTGCCCGCCAGGTGCTGCCTGCAGAGTGCAAGCTGCGCTGGAGTGCCAAGGCTGAGGACTTCGGTGGCGAGAACACTCGTGGCGATGTCTTCGCTCTGTATGCCCTGAAGATTACCGAGCCCAATGGACGTGCTCCGCTGGAGGGTGACGTTATCACCTCTTCAAAGGACGACTTCGACCAGATGGGTCATCCCTCAGTATCTATGCAGATGAACTCTGACGGCGCTCGTCGCTGGTCACAGATTACCAAGCAGAACATCGGTCGTGGTGTGGCCATCGTGCTCGACGACGCCGTTTACTCAGCTCCCCGTATCCTCACTCAGATTGACGGTGGTAACTCGCAGATTACGGGTAACTTCACCATCGAGGACACCAAGGACCTGGCTAACACGCTGAACTCAGGTAAGATGCCTGCTCCTACCCGCATCGTGCAGGAAGAGGTGGTAGGTCCCTCACTGGGTGCACAGTCTATCCGTCAGGGTGTCTGGTCATTCGTCATCGCCTTCGTGCTGCTGATGGTCTACATGATTCTGCTGTATGGTTTCATCCCTGGTATCCTGGCCGATATCGCCCTGCTGTTCAACCTGTTCTTCACACTGGGTATTCTGACGTCGTTCCAGGCAGCTCTGACCATGCCTGGTATCGCAGGTATCGTGCTGACGCTGGGTACTGCTGTGGATGCCAACGTGCTTATCTACGAGCGTATCAAGGAAGAGCTGCGTCGTGGACTTGGCATGAAGGAAGCTCTCAGCAAGGGTTACTCTAACGCTTTCTCGGCCATCTTCGACTCGAACGTAACGTCATTGATTACCGGTTTCATCCTGTTGTTCTTCGGTACAGGTCCTGTCAAGGGCTTCGCCACCACTTGGATCATCGGTATCTTCTGCTCGTTCTTTACCGCCGTGTTCATGACCCGTCTGGTTTACGAGAACCGTCTGAAGAAGGACAAGTGGCTCGACCTCACCTTCGTTACAGGCTACTCAAAGAACCTCATGCAGAATGCCAAGTACAACTTCATGGGTATCTATAAGAAGAGCTTCCTCATCTGGGGCGTTGCTGCTGTGCTGTTCTGCGTGTCATTTGCTGTACGCGGTCTGAGCCAGAGCATCGACTTCACAGGTGGTCGCAACTATGTCATCACCCTCGACAAGGAGTCACACGTTGAGGAGGTTCGTCAGGCACTGGCTGGTGTGTTTGTCAACACCATCGGCGAGAATGCAGGCAAGGAGGCTAACACCAGCGTCATTGCCCTGGGTACTGACGGCAAGACCATCCGTGTCAGCACCAACTGGGACATCGAGTCCAACAGTCCTACCGTTGACGACGAGGCAGAGACCCTGCTCTACAACGCTCTGAAGAAGGGTGGCTTCGTCAGCCAGGAGAGTGTTGAGGCCTTCAAGAATCCTGATGTTCGTCAGGGTGGTTCTATCATCAGCTCGGCCAAGGTAGGTCCTGCTGTGGCTAAGGACATTACCTATGGTGCTATCATCAGCGTCATCATCGCCCTCATCGCCATCTTCCTCTACATCCTGCTCCGCTTCCGCAACGTAGCCTTCTCAACAGGTGCTACTATTGCACTGGCTCTGGATGCACTCGTTGTTATCGGCTTCTACTCTGTATTGTGGGGTTGGGTGCCCATGTCACTCGAGATCGACCAGGTGTTCATTGGTGCTATCCTGACGGTGATTGGTTACTCTATCAACGATAAGGTGGTGGTATTCGACCGTATCCGTGAGAACTTCCAGCTCTATGGCAAGCGCGACCGTCAGCAGCTGTTCAACGACTCGCTGAACCAGACGCTGGCTCGTACCATCAACACCTCTGTCACAACGCTGATCGTGCTGCTGTGTATCTTCATCCTCGGTGGTGACTCTATCCGCAGCTTCTCGTTCGCCATGATCCTGGGTGTTGTCTTCGGTACCCTGTCGTCACTCTTCATTGCTGCTCCTACGGCCTTCCTCGTGATGGGTCGTACCATCCGTGAGAGCGAAGCTGAAACAGCCGAAAAGGCATAAGGATTACACCTTATTATATATATAGCAGCCCGCTCTGCCCATGAGTGGGCTGCTTTTATTTCTTCCAGTCAATGATGACCATCACAAGTGTACAGAATCCCCGCGTCAAGCAGTTGCTACTGCTTCAGCAGAAGTCTTCCGAGCGTCGGCGGACAGGCCTCTTCGTAGTCGAGGGCCAGCGTGAGATAGACCACTGCATAGAGGCAGGCTATGAGGTGGAGAGCCTCTACTATTGCGCTCAGCTACAGGAGCTGCCACCTTCCTTGTCTTCCGTTTCCTCTATTTTCGAAGTCTCGCAGAATGTCTACGAGAAGATAGCCTATCGAGGCAGTACGGAGGGACTGTTGGCCGTCGTGCGCTCGCGGCAGCTGACGCTCGACGAACTACAGCTCAAGGCGAATCCCTTGATTGTCGTCCTGGAGAGTGTCGAGAAACCAGGCAACCTTGGTGCTGTATTGCGCTCTGCCGATGCAGCCAAGGCTGATGCCGTCGTCGTCTGCGACCCGCTGACCGACCTATACAACCCCAACCTCATCCGCAGCTCCATAGGCGCCATCTTCACCGTACCCTGTGTGGCCTGCACGTCAGAAGAGTGCATCGCCTTCCTCAAGGCACGCGGCATCCGCATCCTGACAGCCCAGCTGCAAGACTCACACCTTTATTATGATACCGATATGCGCTGTGGTACGGCCATCGTCATGGGTACCGAGTCAACAGGACTGACCGATGCGTGGCGTCGTGCCGCCGATGCCCATATCCGCATTCCCATGCTGGGCCGGCTCGACTCGCTCAACGTATCCGTCAGTGCCGCCATCCTCCTCTTCGAGGCCGTCCGCCAGCGCCACCAAGGATAGGGAAAAACGGGAAGAGCTTGTCCCCTGTGATTCAACTCACGCATTTATGCTTTAACAAAGTCCAGCTCGTTCCGCTTGATAAGAAGCGGATAGCGTTCCGGATGGCGAAGGCTGTCTATTTCCAGGTCTACATCAAGGTCGGGCCACTCGATAGCCTCCGGCCCTGACATCCGAACGTTGAGCACGCTACGGATGGGAGCGTCTTGCATCCAGGGGATACGATTATACGATAGGAAGTAGTCATGACCCTGAACAGAGATCATGATACCTTGAGCATTAATCATCAATACGCTTACCAACATGTTGACGGAACTGTTCTTTAAATTTGTCTGCATACTTCTCTACCATTTTTTTGATTTTATCAACTCATGTTCTGAAAATCCTGTATTCTTTGCTAACTCCACCTCGGGTTCAAGCCAATACTTGGCTTCACACCTTTCATGAGTAACATGAATATGTAAACGCTCTTCCTCATTGGAGTATATCTTGAATGTATATTCGCTCTCTCTTCGAAATACTGGACTCATAGTGAACTTTCGTTTCTACGACTGCAAATACAAGCACTTTTTATTAAACTTCCAAGGAATTCCGATCAAATCTTCTTCTGAAGTGAAAAATAAAACTAAAAAAGATGGCAGAACATTTGAATCACGGGGAGAGAGATTTTTGATTCCAAATGAAACTTTAAAGAGACAGCTGCCGACAAAGCAAGGGTTTCCTACCGACAAACTGGTAGTTTCCTACCGAGAAACTGTTGGTTTCCTACCGAGAAACTAATAGTTCCCTCGGAGGGAACTAAATGACTTACGCCATGTAATGACGTTAAATGCTTTTTTTTAAAACAAAAACCATCCTTCTCAATCAGGCGCAGTTTACCAGTTGAGGCTGCCCTTGTAGAAATAGACGAAGGTGACGCGGTAGTGCTCGCTGTCGTCGCGGGCGGGATAGAGCTGACCGTCGCGTCCGTCGAGGAATTGCGGCTTCCGGCGCAGGAGCATGTCGCGCGTGATGTCGCTCACCCAGAAGGTGGAGTTGGGATTGAGGTGCATCGATGCCTCCTCAAACTTCTGGCGCAAATCCTGATTGCCCCGTATGATGTCAAGGGCTTCCATTACCTCATTGTCCCTCGGGAAGGAATAGCTGAAATAATGGTCGCCGGTGAAGAGCTCCTCGTGGTCGTCCTTACTGAAAGGCTCGCCGTTCACCATCATGATTCGGTCTCTGTATGACTTGCCCAGCACTTTCATAAGTATGCCCCGCTGTCCGCTGGTGGCCTCGCGGATGCAGATGTAGTGCGAGCCGATGTAGTGCGAATACGATTTCGAACCGCTCTTCTTCAGCAGTTTCTCCATGCGCGGAAGGGTGACCAGTTCGCCTAAAGTCCAGTAGTTTCCGGTTGTCTCCATATTGTTGCTGATGCTATAATTACCGCCCTCATTTGCAGTAGCCTGCTACATTCCGTTAGGGTAGGAAAAAGCGCAGGCTCTGTCCATACTCTCAGCCGGGCCTGGTACTGTCCCAAATATCCTATGGTTGGAGTCTGCGCTATGGTGCGCATCCCCAATGGATATTTGGTTTGCTCTTGAAATCTCGTTCGAGGTACCAGTTCGGCTGAGAAATTGAGCAACAAAAGATGTGTTTTATCTGAAACACGGTGCAAAGGTACGACTTTTCTGTCAATCTTAAGCAAAATAAGGTGGAAAAATATGATGATTCTTGAGAAATGCAAATTAATTCCAATTTATTTTGCATTTCGCTCGTTTTGCACTACCTTTGCAGGGTGATGAAGAATCTGGTCATACCAAGATGAAAGAAACATGACGAAGAAAAAACAACGACTACTGACAGCTCTCTACCTTTTCTGCTGCAGCCTTACCGCTACGGCAAGTGTCTATAACGTGCGCGATTTCGGTGCCAAGGGTGACGGGAAAACGCTTGATTCGCCTGCCATCAACGCGGCTATCGAGGCTGCGGTGAAAGCAGGTGGCGGGCAGGTGCTGCTACCTGCCGGTACTTACCTTAGCGGAAGCATCCGCATGAAGTCGAACATCGACCTGCATCTGTCAGCAGGCTGTACTATCCTGGCTGCACCAGCCTCGATGAAGGCCTACGACGCTTCTGAGTCGTTCGGCGGATTCCCAGAGTATCAGGATGGCGGCCACACCTATTTCCATAACTCGCTCATCTGGGCTGAGGGGCAGACGAACGTGTCTGTCACAGGTCACGGCATGATTGACGGCAAGGGGTTGACCAAGAAGGATACGGAGAAGGCCGGACAAGTGCAGGGAGGCTCGATAGGAACGGGTGACAAGGCGATAGCCCTGAAGCTGTGCCGCCAGGTGACCATCCGCGACATTACCATCTATCGCGGCGGACACTTCGGCATCATCATGACGGGCTGCGACCTGAGTACCATTGACAATGTGACCATCGACACCAACCGCGATGGCTTCGACATCGACTGTTGCAAGTATATGACCATCACCAACTGCAAGATAAACACCCCTTCGGACGATGCGCTGGTGCTGAAATCCAGTTATGCCCTGAAGAAGCCCGTCGTTTGCGAGCATATCGCCATCTCAAACTGCAATATCACGGGATATAAGTGCGGCACGCTGCTCGACGGTACCTATGTGCCGGAGCCGGTAGGATGGGTGTGCGGACGGTTCAAGCTGGGTACGGAAAGCAACGGCGGCTACCGGAACATCTCGCTCACCAACTGTACGTTTATGTACTCCAGTGGCCTGGCTTTCGAGGAGGTGGACCAGGGGCGGATGGAGAACATCGTGGTCAGCAACATTACCATGAGCCACGTACACCACTATCCCATCTATATCACGACAGGCTGCCGCAACCGAGGGCCTAAGGAGGTCGCCGAAGTCCATAGCGAAGGCAACCTTTCTTATAGGAAGGTGACGCAGCCTTCATCGGCCTGAGACATCCAAATATCCAATGTCATAGCTGACGACTGCGACTCGCTCTGCTCCATCATTGTCACAGGCATGAAGGACGAACCCGTCCGCAACGTGTGGCTGTCGAACATACGGCTTTACTTTAAGGGTGGTGGTACAAAGGACCTCGTTCACAAGAACTACCGTGAGCAAGGCACCAACTATCCCGAACCGAAATTCGCCGGATGGACTCCTGCATACGGTCTCTATGCCCGCCATGTCGAAGGTCTGTATGTTCGCGACGTCACCTTCCGTTATGAGCGCCCCGACTACCGTCCCGCAGTCGTGCTTGATGACGTGCGGGATGTCACTCTGAAAGATATCGATGCACCTACCGAGACAGGTGTCGAGCAGGTTGTCAGGTTGAATTAATGCGTTATCGACGTTACTTGAAATAGTAGAGGAAGGCGGCGATACCCTCGAGGGCGGGCTTGCGCTGGCCTTCTATCTCGATGGCGAACTTTATTTCTGCCTTGCAGATGCCGCGCAGGTTCTGGATGTTGTGCAGCTTCGTCACCAGGCGTACTTTGCTGCCGGTGATGACGGGCTGTCCGAAGCGCATGTCGTTCATGCCGTAGTTCACCATCATCTTCAGGTTGTTCACTTCAATGATTTGCCCCCACATGTAAGGCAGCAGCGACAGCGTCAGGTAGCCATGGGCGATGGTCGACTTGTACGGGCTCTCCTCCTTGGCACGAGCCACATCCACATGTATCCACTGATGGTCCAGTGTAGCGTCAGCAAACAGGTTGATACGTTCCTGGTCTACCTCCAGCCACTCCGACGTTCCTAACTCTTCGCCCAGGTGGGCTGCAAACTCGTCGTACGAGTTAATCACTAATTTTCCCATTTTTTGCAATTAAAGATGTTTTATGTTGCAAAGGTAGCAAATATTTCTTAATTCTTAATTCTTTTCTAAAAGAAAAGTGTGACTTTGCAATCTTAATTCTCAATTATTTCGTACCTTTGCAGTCAGTTTTGGCGCCCTGATAGTTAAATGGATATAACAAGGTCCTCCTAAGACTTAGTTCCCAGTTCGATTCTGGGTCGGGGTACTGAGTGCGAAACATCTTCAGATTTATATCTTTACGACTAAACTAGATAGCTAAGACTTTGGTATGATGAGTAATTCATCACCACGCCTATTAAACGAATATTGCTATGAGTAAGACGACGGACATTGACAGAAGGGAATTCCTGAAGCGGCTGGGTGTTGCGGCAGGTTCGGCAATGGCAGCGATGGCGCTTGAGCCACTGAAAGTGTGGGCTGGTGACACGAAGCCCGCTGTGTCTGCCGTTGGTGACAATCGTATGACCTACCGTGTGCAACATGGCTCGGGTGAGCGTATCTCGCTGCTTGGATTCGGCATGATGCGTCTGCCTGACAATCAGGAAGAGGTGGACAAGTTAGTGGACTATGCCATTGCTCACGGCGTGAACTATTATGATACGGCACCGATGTATATGGGCGGCCGTTCTGAAGTGTTGACGGGAAATACGTTGAGCCGGTTTCCCAGAGATAAATATCATGTAGCCACCAAGATGTCGAACCAGAACAAGCGACTTTGGAGCTACGACGAGTCAAAGCGATTGTACGAGCAGTCGTTCGAACGTCTGAAGGTGGACTATATCGACTATTACCTGTTGCACAGCATTGGCGGAGGCATGGAGACCCTTAAGGGCCGTTTCTTGGACAATGGCGTGCTCGACTTCCTGTTGAAGGAACGTGAGGCGGGGCGCATAAAGCATCTGGGATTCTCGTATCATGGTGATGTGCGCGACTTCGACTGGCTGATAGACCGTCAGGAAGAGTACCATTGGGACTTCGTGCAGATACAGATGAACTTCCTCGACTGGCGCCATGCATCGCTCAGGCAAGGTCGTCGGCATGATGCCGACGCAGAATATCTGTATGGGAAATTAGAGAAAGCGGGCGTGCAGGCAGTCATCATGGAACCCCTGCGAGGTGGTGCCTTCGGGCGTATGGCCAGCGAACTGTCTGACCAGCTGAAAGCTGTACGTCCTGCCGACAGTACGGCCCGCTGGGCTTTCCGCTGGGTGGGCTCCTATCCCAATGTGCTGACTACCCTTAGTGGTATGAACCGTATGGAGCATCTCGTTGACAACGTGACCACCTTCTCGCCCTTGGAGGTGTGTACGGAATCGGAGAACAGGCTACTGGCTGACATCGCCGACCAAATGGCGGGTTTCCCCACCATTCCCTGCACCACCTGCGCTTACTGCATGCCTTGTCCTTACGGCGTTGACATTCCCGGCAATTTCAGTTTCTACAACGATGCGGTCAACAAGCACCTGCTTCCACTGCCTGAGACCTCAGCTCCCGACTATGCTGAGCGCCAGCAGCATTTCGTTGCCGACTACCGTCAGGCGTTGCCTGCCGAGAAGCGTGCCAACCAGTGTGTCGACTGCGAGGCCTGCCTCCCGAAGTGTCCTCAGCAGATTCGCATTCCCAATCAGATGGGGCGCATCGTCAGCCTGTTGAGGCATAAGTAGGGATACTCAAAACACGCATGAAAATGATGATATCATATCCAACGACCAAACGGGTCTTCAGCATCTTTAAAGAGCTGAACCAAATACCACGCCCCTCGCATCACGAGGAGCAAGTTGCTGACTATCTCTGCCGGTTTGCAGAACGTCTTCACCTGGAGTACGAGCGCGACAAGGAGAACTGCGTGGTGATACGCAAGTCTGCCAGCCCAGGCTGTGAGGGCGCAGAACCCGTCGTACTGCTGAACCACATGGATATGGTATGCGTTGGGATGAGCAATCCTCTCGGCGACCCCATTGAGGCCTATGAGGAGAATGGCTGGATGAAGGCCCGCGGCACATCGTTAGGCGCAGACAACGGCATCGGCCTGTCGATGGCGCTTGCCGTGTTGGAAGATGACAGCATTACGCATCCCGCTCTTGAGGTCATCACCACGACGAACGAAGAGGACGGCATGTCAGGAGCCTCGCAGCTGGGTAAGAACTTCCTCAGGGGGCGCAAGGTCATCAATCTGGACTCGGAGGACTACGACACCATCACTACTGGTGCCGCAGGAGCCTGCCTGCAGTTCCACCGCATCCCCATCAGACGGATGCCTGTCCCAGGCGACAAGAGCAACTGGTATCGTATACGGATAGCGGGTGGCCTGGGTGGTCACTCTGGTGTCGATATTAACAAAGGTCGTTGTTCCGCTGTCGTGGCGGCCTTGGCTGTTTGGGAGCATCTTGCGAAGAAGTATGACTTCTGCATGTCATCTGTCAATATAGGCGAGGCCAATGCGTCGATAGCTTCCAGTGGCGAGCTGGTGACGGTATTCCCATCGGCTGATACACTATCCTCTCTTTGTGATGCCCTACAGGATGTGAACAGACATCTGCACGAGGCGTATCCTCAGGATGCAGGCATGACCTGCACCATAGAGGCCTGTGAGCCTCAAGGGAGTGTTGTTGAGAAGAAGGCTTCGGAGGCGCTGATGACGTGTCTGCGCAAGGTTCCTCAGGGGGTAATCTGCATGAGTAGTGTCATGCAGGATACGGTGGAGACATCGAACAACATAGGACGCATCAGCATGGCTGACGACCATATCCTTGTGAGTACACATACACGCAGCTTTATCGACGACGACATGCGCCGGTTGAGTCAGGACATTGCCGCGGCATTCTCAGCTGTCGGCGCTGCCTCGGAGACTGCCATGCTGGCTCCGGCCTGGCAGGAAGACCAGCAATCAGCCTTCTTGCAACTGGTCAGCAATACGTTCCAGGATGTGCTGGGATGGCGTCCTCGAATGGTGGCCATGCATTTCGTGTTGGAGGCGGGCTTTTTTGTGCAGCACTATCCGGGCATCCAGATAGCCAGCATCGGACCACGCATCGTGGAACCTCATTCTACCAGCGAGCGGGTGGAACTGTCGACCATCGATGATATCTGGAAGGTGCTGATAGCGTTGCTGAAGCGGATGTCGCTCTGATACCTGATTATTTATTATTTTATTTGCAGAGCTTGCAGCCTTCGCATTTGTTGAGTTCTCCTCGGAAGCGCTTTTCTACGAGGTGATGCAGGCGATCGCGAAGGGGGGCAAGCTGCATCTTGTCGATGACCTCGTTGATGAAGGCATTCTGCAACAGAAGCTTGGCCTCGGCAAGCGAGATGCCGCGCTGGCGCATATAGAAAAGGGCCGCATCGTTGAGCTGACCAACGGTGGAACCGTGGGCACACTTCACGTCGTCGGCATATATCTCCAGCATCGGTTGGGTGTACATGCGGGCCTCACGGGTGGCTGTGAGGTTCTGGTTGGTCATCTGCGAAGCGGTCTTCTGAGCCCCATGCTCTACCAACACACGGCCTGCAAAGGCACCAACGGCCTTGTCATCGAGCACATACTTATAAAGCTCGTTAGAGGTACAATGGGGCACACGATGGGTGATCAGCGTGTTGTTATCCACGTGCTGCTGCTTGTCGGCAATCACACAGCCATAGCACTGGCACTCGGCTCCCTCGCCAGAGAAGGTGAGGTCGAGCTTATTGCGGGTAACGCCGTTGTGCAGGGTGATGACGTTGTGGTTCACGCGGCTGTTGGCTTGCTGGTCGATATAGACATTGCTCACGCGTACATTCTTATAATGAGTCTCCTCAAGGCAATAGAGGTCGAGCGAGGCATTCTCGCCCACATAGGCCTCGATGACCTGGGTGGCAAGGAAATTCTTATCATCGGCAGCATGGTCGCAGAAGAGCATCTTGAGCTCGGCACCTTCCTCAAGTACGATGAGGACGCGCCGATTGACCATGAGGTCGACGTCAGAGCGCAGGATGTTGATGACCTGTATGGCGCGGTCTACCTTGACGCCACGGGGAACGTAGACGTATAGGCCGTCCTGGGCCAGCATGGTATTCAGGTCGGTAACGGCATCATTGCCCTTGGAGGCCAGCTGGTTGTAGTATCGGGTTGTGGCTAAGTCCTTCAGCGAGCCTATGACGACGCCCTCAGGCAGATGTCCCTTGGGCAGGGCCTTGGAGTAGAACATGTCGTTGACCACGAAGTAGAGCGATGTCGAGAGGTTGGGCACATCGCAACGGAAGGCCTTGTACGGGTCGACGGGAATCTGCAGGCGGTTGAGGTTCAGACCGTAGTCGGGAGCAAAGACAGCCTGCATGTCGGTGTACTTGTAGCGTTCCACCTTGCGGGTAGGGAATCCTTTGGCCCTGAAGCGTCCAAATGCTGCGTCGCGCTCAGCATTCATCACGTTGGACGAGTGCTGGTGAATCATCTGACGGGCTTGCTCGTAGAGGTCGATGTATTGTTGCTCGCTTGCCATCATTCTTCTCCGATTTCTTCCTTAATCCAGTCGTAGCCGTGCTCCTGAATCTGCTTAGCCAACTCAGGGCCGCCAGTCTTTACGATACGACCTTTATATAATACGTGTACGAACTGCGGACGAATCATCTCCAGCAGACGGTCGTAGTGGGTGATGACGATGCACGACGTCTCAGGCGTCTGGAGTTTGTTCACGCCCTCTGCCACGATACGCATCGCATCGACATCAAGACCTGAATCCGTCTCGTCGAGGATACTCAGCTTAGGCTCCAGCATCGCCATCTGGAATATCTCGTTGCGCTTCTTCTCACCACCGCTGAAGCCCTCGTTTACTGAGCGATTGGCCAGTTTGGAGTCGAGTTCCACCACCTTGCGCTTCTCACGCATCAACTTCAGGAATTCGGCAGCATTCATCGGCTCCAAGCCCTGATACTTGCGCTTCTCGTTGATGGCTGCCTTCATGAAGTTGGTCATCGACACACCAGGAATCTCCACAGGATACTGGAACGAGAGGAAAAGTCCTTCATGGGCACGATCCTCGGGCTTCATCTCGAGCAGGTCCTTACCATTGAAATAAGCCTCACCCTCCGTGACCTCATAGAGCGGATTGCCCACGAGCACAGCACTTAGGGTTGACTTTCCTGAGCCGTTAGGACCCATGATGGCATGCGTCTCACCATCGTTGATCACGAGGTCGATGCCCTTCAATATCTCTTTCTCGCCAATGCGAGCATGTAAGTTCTTGACTTCAAGCATTTTTTACCTTTTTACTTTTAACCTACAGTTCCTTCTAATGATACACTTAATAGTTTCTGAGCCTCGACAGCAAACTCCATCGGGAGTTTCTGCAAGACCTCCTTGGCATAACCGTTAACAATAAGTCCGACGGCCTGTTCCGTGGGGATGCCGCGCTGATTACAATAAAACAGCTGATCCTCTGAAATCTTCGAGGTCGTTGCCTCATGTTCGAAGATGGCAGTATCGTTATGCACATCCATATAGGGGAAGGTATGGGCGCCACAATTAGAACCCAACAATAACGAGTCGCATGATGAGTAGTTGCGGGCATTGTCGGCTGTAGCTGCTGCACGCACCAATCCGCGATAAGAGTTCTGCGAATGACCAGCAGAGATGCCTTTCGAGATGATGGTCGACTTAGTATTCTTGCCGATATGTATCATCTTCGTGCCTGTATCGGCCTCCTGGTAGTTGTTCGTCACAGCCACCGAATAGAATTCCGCCTGAGAGTTGTCACCACGCAGAATACAAGACGGATATTTCCACGTGATGGCAGAGCCCGTCTCTACCTGAGTCCAGGAGAGTTTAGAGTCAACTCCACGCAGATCGCCACGCTTGGTGACCAGATTCAGCACACCACCTTTTCCGTTCTCGTCGCCTGGGTACCAGTTCTGCACGGTAGAGTACTTCACCTCTGCACGGTTCATCACGATAATCTCTACGATAGCAGCGTGCAACTGATTCTCATCGCGCATCGGGGCCGTACATCCTTCCAGATAACTTACGTAAGCATCGTCATCGGCAATGATTAACGTGCGCTCAAACTGGCCCGTATTACGGGCGTTGATGCGGAAATAAGAACTGAGTTCCATCGGACAGCGTACCCCCTTGGGAATATACACAAATGAGCCATCGCTGAACACAGCCGAATTGAGGGCAGCAAAGAAGTTATCGCGATAAGGCACCACTGTACCCAGATACTGGCGCACCAGATTAGGATGCTCCTTGATAGCCTCACCGATGGAACAGAAGATGACGCCTTTCTCACGCAGTTTCTCCTTAAATGTGGTCTTGACGCTCACCGAGTCCATGATGGCATCGACAGCGGTATTGCCGCTCAGGGCCAGGCGTTCCTCCAAAGGGATACCCAGCTTGTCGAAGGTCTTCTCCAATTCAGGGTCAATCTTGCTGGATTCTCCGGATATACTGGGATTTCCGGCCATCGGGTCTGCATAATAGCTGATGGTCTGATAGTCTACTGGCGGAACATGCACGTGGCCCCACTTGGGTTCTGTCTGCTCCTGCCAGTAGCGGAAGGCCTTGAGGCGGAACTCAAGCATCCACTCTGGTTCGCCCTTCTTGGCAGAGATGAGCCTGACGATGTCTTCGTTCAGGCCCTTCTCAATGATTTCTGTATGTACATCCGTCGTGAAGCCGAACTCGTATTTCTGCTCGGCCACCTGACGGACAAATTGATTCTTCTGTTCTGACATTACTACAGTTTCTGCTCTACCTCAATCTCCGTGAAGGTCTCGATAATATCACCTACCTGGATATCGTTGAAGTTCACCAGCGAGATACCGCACTCCAGACCCGTTGCCACTTCCTTGGCATCATCCTTGTAGCGCTTCAGGGCGTCGATGGCAGCGGTGTGGATGACGATACCGTCGCGTACCACGCGGGCCTTGTCCTTATTGTGTACCTTACCGTCGATCACCAGACCGCCAGCAACGGTACCCACCTTCGATATCTTGAACACCTGCTTTACCTCAATCTCACCGGTGACAATCTCCTTCTTCACCTTGTCGAGCATACCCTCCATCGTCGACTTCACCTCATCGATAGCGTCGTAGATGATAGAGTAGGTGTTGATTTCAACCCCCTCGCGCTCAGCCAGACGACGAGCGTCAGCAGAGGGACGTACCTGGAAACCAACGATGATGGCATCGGAGGCCGAAGCCAGCATGACGTCGTTCTCCGAAATCTGACCCACGGCCTTGGCTATGACGTTGACCTGCACCTTCTCGGTACTGAGCTTGATGAAAGAGTCAGAGAGTGCCTCGATACTACCGTCGGTATCACCCTTGACGATGATGTTCAGTTCGTGGAACTCACCCAAGGCAATGCGGTGCGACAACTCGTCGAGACCCAGCTTCGTGGTAGTACGCAGGCTCTGCTCGCGCTGCAGTTGTACACGCTTGTTGGCTATCTCGCGGGCTTCCTGTTCCGTCTCCATCACGTGGAACGAGTCACCGGCGGTAGGAGCGCCGTTCAGACCCAGTATGATAGCAGGCTCGGCAGGACCGGCCTTCTCAATGCGCTGGTTTCGCTCGTTGAACATAGCCTTGACCTTACCCCAGGCCGTACCGGCAATGACGACGTCGCCTACCTTCAGCGTACCGTTCGATACGAGGACGGTGCTGACGTAGCCACGGCCCTTGTCCAGCGAAGACTCAATGATAGAGCCCGTAGCCTTACGGTTGGGGTTGGCTTTCAGGTCCAGCATCTCGGCCTCCAGCAACACCTTCTCCAGCAGCTCGTCGACACCAAGGCCTTTCTTGGCCGATATCTCCTGGCACTGGTACTTACCGCCCCAGTCCTCTACCAGCAGGTTCATGTTGGCCAGGTCCTCGCGAATCTTGTCGGGGTTGGCTCCTGGCTTGTCTATCTTGTTAATGGCGAATACCATCGGCACGTTGGCGGCCTGGGCATGGGCAATGGCCTCCTTGGTGGTAGGCATTACCGAGTCGTCGGCAGCAACAATGATGATGGCGATATCCGTCACCTGGGCACCACGGGCACGCATGGCCGTGAAGGCCTCATGGCCGGGAGTGTCGAGGAAGGTAATACTGTGGCCGTCCTTCAGTTTCACGTTGTAGGCACCGATGTGCTGCGTGATACCACCTGCCTCACCGGCAATGACGTTGGTGTTGCGGATGTGGTCCAGCAGCGACGTCTTACCGTGGTCTACGTGACCCATGACGGTGACGATAGGAGCACGGCTTATCAGGTCGTTCTCATCGTCTTCTTCCTCGGTGATGGCGTTCTGCACCTCTGCCGAGACGTATTCCGTCGTGAAGCCGAACTCATCGGCAACGATGTTGATGGTCTCCGCATCCAGGCGCTGGTTGATAGATACCATGATGCCGATGGCCATACAGGTACCGATAACCTGGTTGACACCCACATTCATCATCGTTGCCAGCTCGCTGACGGTCACAAACTCGGTCAGCTTCAGCACTCTTGACTCTGCTGCCTCGGCAGCCATCTCCTCGTTCATGCGCTCAGCAACGGCGTCGCGTTTCTCCTTACGGTACTTCGCACCCTTCTTGTTCTGGTTGGTCTTCGACGTCAGACGGGCCAGCGTCTCCTTGACCTGGCGTGCTACTGCCTCGTCGTCAACCTCCAGCGACTTCTGGATGTGGTTCTTCTTGTTCTTCTTGCCGCCGCCCTGCTGGTTCTGCTGCTGCTGGTTGCCGCCTTGCTGCTTGTTCTTCTTGTCGTTCTTGCCAGCCTGCTTGGCAGCAGCCTCGATGTCCACCTTGCCCTGGCGGATGCGCTCACGCTTTTTGCGCTCACCGGCAGCCTTCTCCTCGCGTTCCTTGCGGCGCTCCTCCTTCGACTTCTTCTTGGGACGGGTGCTCTGGTTCAGCGAGTCCAGGTCTATCTTACCCACCACGTTCAGCTGGGGCGCGTTCTGGGCTGCCTTCAGGTCGCCAGGCGTCTTCGCCAGCACCTTTTCCTGTTCCTCGACGACAGCCTCTTCTTTGGGGGCGGCCTCTCTCTCTGGCTCCTTCTCTTCTACGATGGGCTCCGGTTCCTCTACGATGGGGGGCTCCGGTTCTGCCTCTTGTGGCTCGGCAGCAGCCACAGGTGTAGCTTCTATAGGCTCGGCCTCGGGCTTTGCCTTGGGCTTGCCAATGCTGTCCAGGTCAATCTTACCTACCGTCTTGAACTGGGGACGGTGTTCTAGCAGCTCGTCAGTGGGAGCTACGGCCTTCTCTTTCGTCTCGGGCTTCTCCGCCTTCTTCTCCTTCACCTTCTTGGTGAACAGCAGCTCGGCCTTCGTCTTGACAGCCTTGTCAGTATTAAACTCGTTGACCAGAGCCTCATACTGACTGTCGCTAATCTTGGTGTTGGGCGTGGCATCGTCCTTGATCTCGCCCAGCTCCGCCTTCTTCTTCAGGAATTCTACTGCCGTTTCGAATCCTATATTCAGTTCTGATAATACTTTATTTAATCTTACTCCCATATTTAAATGTATGAATTACAATGTATGAATTACGATGTATGCGCTTTGCGCAGGTAGATGTACGATGTAAGAGAACCCTTACTTTTACCTTTTAACGTCCTACTTGCCGTTGGCAATACATCGTACTTCAAAATTCAACCTTCAACCCTTACTCGAACTCAGCCTTCAGCACCTCAATGACGTGGTCGACGGTCTCTTCCTCAAGGTCGGCCTTCTCAATGAGCATCTCACGGGGAGCATTCAGCACCGACTTGGCGGTGTCAAGACCGATAGCCTTGATAGAGTCGATAATCCACTGGTCAATCTCGTCGGCGAACTCGTCCAGATAGATATCCTCGTCAGCCTCGCCTTCGTTCACGACACGGAAGACATCGATGGTGTATTCTGTCAGCATGGAGGCCAGCTTGATGTTCAGTCCGCCCTTGCCGATGGCCAGGCTCACCTCCTCAGGCTGCAGATAGACCTCAGCCTTGTGCTCCTCAGGATTCAGCGTGATGCTGCTAACCTTGGCAGGCGACAGGGCACGCTGGATGAACAGCTGCGTGTTGTTCGAGTAGTTAATGACATCGATGTTTTCATTGCACATCTCACGCACGATGCCGTGTACGCGGCTACCCTTCACACCCACACAGGCTCCTACGGGGTCTATGCGGTCGTCGTAGCTCTCCACAGCAACCTTGGCACGCTCACCAGGCATGCGGGCTATGCGACGGATGGTAATCAGGCCGTCCTGAATCTCAGGCACCTCGGCCTCTAACAGACGCTCCAGGAACTGGTTGCTGGTACGGCTCAGGATGATGCGCGGGTTGTTGTTCTCGTTCTGCACCTCCTTGACAATGGCGCGCACCGTCTCGCCCTTGTGGTAGTTGTCTGCGGGAATCTGCTCCTGCTTGGGCAGGTGCAGCTCGTTGCCCTCGTCGTCGATGAGCAGCACCTCGCGCTTCCACATCTGGTACACCTCACCGGAGACAATCTGGCCCACCTTGTCCTTGTACTTCTGGTACAGCGAGTCATGCTCCAGCTCCAGAATCTTCGAGGCCAGCGTCTGGCGCAGGTTCAGAATGGCACGGCGGCCAAACTTCTGGAAGTTCACCTCCTCAGACACCTCTTCGCCCACCTCGTAGTCGGGCTCAATCTTCTGGGCCTCGCTCAGGGCTATCTCCTTGTTCTCATCCTTTACCTCGCCGTCAGCCACCACGATGCGGTTGCGGTGAATCTCGAAGTCGCCCTTGTCGGGGTTGACGATGACGTCATAATTCTCATCTGAACCGAACATTTTGGCAATGACGTTGCGGAAGCTCTCCTCCAGCACGCTCACCAAGGTAGTACGGTCAATGTTCTTTGTCTCTTTGAATTCCTGAAAGGTCTCAATCATTGAGGGGCCTTTCGCTTTCTTTACAGTTGCCATATATATTTATTTAGATTATTCTTCTTGTTATTTGAAATTCAGCTGGTACTTGCAGTACTTCACGTCATCCATGCCAAAGGTCTTGTCCACATCAACCAACACGGGGCGCTTCTTGCCCTCCACCTGCTGCTTCTCCTTGACGCTGACGGTAAAACGGCTGCCGTCCTCGCTGACCTCTTTCAGGATGCCCTGCAGCTTCTGGCCGTTCTTCTGCAATACCTCTACCTCCTTGCCAATGTGGTTGCGGTATTGCTGTGTCACCTTAAAGGGCTGGCCAATACCGGCAGAGCCTACCTCCAGCTCGTAGTCGCCCAGCTCGTCGCCCAGTGTCTCCTGCAGGTGACGGCTCAGGTCGGCACAGTCTTCTATCCATACACCGTCAGCGTGATCTATCTCAATCACGATACGGTCGTCAGCAGTCATTTCTACATCCACGAGGTAGTAGTCGCCCTTTGCGAGCCACTCCTCAACAGCTTTTGTCACTACGTTCTTGTCTATCATAAACGTTATTTAATGATTTAAAAATAAGAATGAGAGACTCTCGGTTGAGTCTCCCATTCCTCTGAACGGCTGCAAAGGTACGAATAAGTGAGCAAAAAACCAAATAAAATCCCGTTTTTTTTTGTAAAAGGACAAAAGTCCTTCCTCAGCGTGTCCCAAGGGTACGAAAAAAAGCAAAATCCTTCACATTATTTTGAGAAAATGATTATCTTTGCAGCAGATTATTGACTGGAAACGCAATGCGACAGAGATTACACCTTATTCTATTTATAGTGGTCGTCTTCATGACGGGATGCAGCGGCGAAGCCAAAGAGACGCAGACAAACGAGGCGAGCCCGTTTGACCAGACCATGCGCGAGGCCGACTCGCTGTATAACAGCATGCAGTTCCGTGATGCCTACGACCTGTACCTGGAACTGCTCGACGACAAGGAGGCCAAGGCCGACAGCGAGAAGATGCTGAACGTGCTGGACAGCCTCTGCATGGCCAGTGAGCTGGCTGACCACAAGATGGAGCAGAGCAAGTGGATGAGGCAGCTGATAGACCTCGCCAAGAAGACGGGCAACGCCTACTACGAGTCGCTGGGACTGGAGGCGATGGGTAAGCGCATCTATTCCGAGGGCAACCGCCAGCAGGGCATCCAGTACGTGAAGGATGCCCTTGACCTGATAGCCGCGACCGACCGCGAGGATGCCGACCACCTGGCTCATAGCTATATGCTCATACTCAACGGCCTGTATGTGGGGATGGACGACTACGAGCACGCCCTGAAGACCGACGAGCGCAACGTCAGGCTGACCCGCGAGGGCTCCCGCTGGGGCCGTAGCCCCGACCAGCAGCAGCGCGACCAGCACGTTGCACTGGCCAAGATGGCATTCACGCTGGCTAAGCTGGGCGACTTCAACCGTGCTGACTCTGCCTACCATGCCTGGCAGGCCATCAGCTATGATGGCAACCACGCCCGCGACTATTTCATCGCGGGCTATCTGCGGGCTCGTGGCCGCAACGCGGAGGCCGCCAATATCTACAGCGGTCTCGTCCAGATGGTGCGTGCACAGGGCGACACGCTGGGCGAGATGATGAGCAGTGCCAAATGGGGGTTGGCCATTGTCTGCCAGCAGATGGGCGACAGCAGGCAGGCTGCCGAGCTGTACAGCCAGGTGCTGGAGATACAGGATACGCTGAAGCAGCGTCAGGCGCGGAATACCGCCCAGGGACTGGCCGCCGTCTATCACGCCCAGGAGCAGGAACAGAAGATCATGCAGCAGGAGGCCGCCAACACCCGCCAAAAGACTTTCATCATCATCGTATTGCTGGTTTTGCTTGGCGTGACCGCCTATACCGTTAACGTCATCCGCCAGAAGCGTGTCATCAGCCAGAAGAACCATTCGCTGGCCGAACAGATCACCGAGGCCCTGAATTATAAGGAGCTGTACCGTAAGGAGAAACTTGAAAAAGCTGCCCCTCCCTCTGCCATGACCGACCTCAATATGCTTTCCGACGAGCAGCTCTTCGAGTATATCAACGAGGTCGTCGTGCGCGAACGTCTCTTCCTCAACTCCAACTTCGACCGTCAGGCCATCATGGACCGCTTCCAACTTTCGAAAGAGCGTGTCGGTGCGATGTTCTCGAAAGGCAGCCGATATACCAGGCTGAGCGACTACACCCAGGAGTTGCGCCTGGAGTATTCCGCCCAGCAGCTCATCGGGCATCAGGACATGAGCGTCAGACAGGTGGCCGGCGACAGTGGCTTCAGCAGCTACGACTACTTCGGCAAGTGCTTCCGCAAACGCTACGGCATGACTCCTACCGAGTTCCGAACGTCGGCAAAAGAAGGAGCATAAGTCCCGTGCAATACGCAAGATAACAGTGAATTAACTTAACGATAGAAAAACGATGGAAAATTACAAACAGATTGACTTGAACGATTATGTTCAGACCGGTGAGGGCGGAGCGTCACTCACCTACTCACACAAGACACGTGCTACACTGGCCAAACTCTTCCATCCCGGCAGAGAGGCCGAGTTGGCTGAGCGCGAGTTCCAGACGGCCCGCATCGTCTTTGACATGGGAATACGGATCACCTGCATAACTACGTGGAATCAGTTATACTAAAATCATGATATTTCCGTTTTAATAGGAAACGCGATATCACAATGAATCCACAACACGAAACACTTGCCAAATGCTTGTTGCCTGAACACATGCTGGAATGGTTTGAACTAACCAATGTTGAGGTGAAGCCCAAGGAGAAGAAGTCCACATGGGACAAACAACCTGACGACATCCCTGTGAATGTTATCCATCTTTATCTTGACGAGAACGAACTGACACCCGACAATCGTGAAGACCTCCGTCCTAATGGTTTTACCCCGGCCAAGACTTTTCACGACTTTCCTATTCGTGGGCAGGAAGTGCTCCTGCATGTAAGGCGTCGCCGTTGGCTTGACGCAGCCAGTCATAATGTGATGTCCGAGTTTGACTTCATCCAGGAATCCACCCGCTGTTCAAAGGAACTGGCGGATTTTTTAAAAGAGGCGTTTGGAGGCGCTCCCTATAACGGCCCGTTCATTTGAGAAAGACTACCATGTCAATGGTGACAATTTCGAGCGCTCATACAAGGAAACTATCAGCGGATTCAAGACCTGGGAGGACGCAGGCCATGCCGAGGACTGGATAATAATTCCAGAGAACATGGGCACCCATCTGAGCATAGATGAAACGTGTCTGTCTACCGGTGAGGTGTACACCATATTGTCCAACAAAGAAGCCCATGGACGCAAGGGATGTCTTGTAGCCATTGTAAAGGGGACGAAGGCGAAGGAGGTCACAAGCATTCTGAAGAAAATACCGGAACCTGTCCGTTTATTGGTTGAAGAAGTGACGCTTGACTTCTCTGACAGCATGCACCAGATTGTCTGCGCCTGCTTTCCCAAGGCGATGATTACCCTCGACCGTTTCCATCATCAGCAGTTCTGTCTAGAGGCATTGCAGGAATTACGCATTGGACATCGTCGCGAGGTGATGACAGAGGTGGCTAACGCCAGAGATGACTTCAGGGCTATGATTAAAGACCTAATCAAAAGCGGCAAGCCTCTTGTAGACACAGAAGGCAAACCCATCCGCAGCAATGCCGCATACCATCCCGAGAGACTGAAGAACAACGAAACAAAGGCTGAACTGCTCATGCGCAGCAAATACCTGCTGATGGTGTCGCCAGAGAAATGGACACCAAGCCAGAGAGAACGTGCAGAAATGCTTTTTGAACTGTATCCTGACATAGAGGTGGCATACAGTCTGACACACTCGCTTAGAATGATCTTTGCCCAAAAGTGCGACAAAGAAGCAGGACGCAAGAGCATCAAAAAATGGTACGCAAAAGTAGGTGAGTTTGACAATAAGGCTTTCAATGACATCGCAGCTGCCATGTACGACAGAGAGGATGAGATTCTGAACTACTTCGTGAACAGATCAACCAATGCCTCTGCAGAATCCCTCAATGCAAAAATCAAGGACTTTAGGGCTCAGCTAAGGGGAGTCATTGACAAGAAATTCTTCATTTTCAGATTGGTCAAAATTTTCGGTTAATCCCACGTGGTTATGCAGGTGACCCGATAAAGGCGCGCAAAGGGGACAGCTCCTTTGCGCCCTTTGGGTTATAAAGAAACGGCATCTTTCGGTCGTTCCAATGGTTTCAACGACTCGTTCAAACGGAACCTGAAGAGGTGTTGGGACGTAGCAAACAGGGGCAAGCCCCTATCCTAACAGGGATAAAGTGCCGGCCTGACAATCTTTTGCCTATAGCCAAAATAGCTTACGCCTATAGGCAAAAGTATGTGCGCCTGTAGGCAAAAGACCTTTCACCTATAGCCAAAATAGTTTGTTGAAATTTCTTCTGTAGCACTAAAGTAGCACTATTTTTTTGTGTATCTCAGTGTGAAGACACGCAATCTAATAGCCAAAGAAAAAAGACTGGCCGCGTGGTCAGTCCTTTTCTTTGGGTGTAGGGTGCAGGGCGTGTTTACTCGTGCACGTAGAGGTTCCAGCCGAGGTAGGTCTCGATGGCCTCGTTGAGGATGTCGACAACATCGGTGCGGCACATCGCCACATGGTGCTCGAAGCCATTCTTGCAGATGTACTTCATGAGACGCTGCAGGTTGTCGACCTGCGTGACAGCGATGCAGCCGTCCATGCCGTAGGGGTCGTCGGTAATCTGGCCCTTGCCCAGGTAGGCCTTGATGCAGCCCTTGGGGTCGTCGGTGGAGATACGGAAGAAGGTGAAGGGTCCTTCGCTGACCTTGGCATAGACGGCGCCGAAGGTGTTGATCTTGCCCAGGGTGCGACCTAACACGCCAAGGGGTCCGAGTTTCAGGTCGTCGTTGCCCACAAACGACTTGGCATAGTTGCCGCAGTGGGTGCAGACGCACTTGTTGCGGTCCTCGGCGAAGTTGTTGTTCCAGTCGAGCAGGGCAGAGGCCTTGCCGGAGGCCAGCGTGAGGGCGTACATGGAGACGGCTCCGGCGAGGTCGGTCTCGCAGGCTGCGGGGATGAGCTTGTCGGAGAGCATGGACATGGTGACGCAGGGCGCACAGCCGTAGTTCTGCTCCAGAGAGTCCCAGCACTGGATGGCGACAGCCTGCACGTCGTTGGCCTCTATCCAGTTCTCGACAGCCACGCTGAACTTCGCCTGAAGTCCCAGTTTCTCCTTATAGTTGTCGGGCACCTTGGCATAGCCCGAGGTACGGTTGCACATCTCGATGAACTTGGGGTCGTCGTCCTTGATTTTCTGGGCGGCATAGAGAATCTCGCTGAGGTCGGCAGGTACGACGGTGATGCCAGAGCGCTGCAGCAGCTTCTCGGAGGCCCGGCAGGTGTTGAAGCCTAAGGGGCGCGTGCCTATCTGTCCGAGGCGGCAGCGGCGCAGTCCGTTGACCACACGGCAGATGGCTGCAAAGCGGTCGATATCCTTGCGCAGCAGGGGGTCGTAGATGCTATAGGTGTGCAGGGTGGTGTCAGTGAAGGGGATGCCGTACTGATAGAGGTTGTTGCACACGCTGATCTTGCCACAGAAGGCGTCGCGGCGGCTGTCGAGGTCCACCTTGTCGTTCTCGTCGTCGCAGGCCTGTACCATGACAGGCACATTCAGGTCGGCATCGCTGATGGCATTGATGATGCCAATCTCGAAGCCGAAGTTAGGCAGGGAGACGATGATACCGTCAATCTCGTCGCGGTGGGCGCGGAACTGCTTCGATACCTTCAGACCGTCTTCGCGGGTCTCGATGCTGCTGCTGCCTGTAGGCGTGGCGTCCTCGGGCAGGATGATGTACTCGTAGCCTCCGTCGTCGAGGGTCTTTAGCAGTTGCTTGCGCACGTCCTTGGCTAACTCTGAGTTAAAATAGGCGCGTGTTCCGATAATCACGCCAAAACATGTCTTCCCGTTTTTCATAAAGTTCTGTTTTTAGTATGTTGTTTCTTTCTTCGATGATTATTTCTTGATCAGTTGGCCTACTGCGTTGCGCCAGCCCTTGTAGAGCTGGGTGTTGCGTGTTGCGTGTTCGGCGTCGGGCTGGTAGACCTTCGTCACCTTGCGCAGACCTGTCACTTCGTCGAAGCTCTTCCAGAGGCCTCGGGCAAAGCCGTTCATGACGACGGCACCCAATGCCGAGGCATCGTCAACCTCGGTACACACCACAGGGGTGTCCAGCATGTCGGCCTGGAACTGCATCAGGAACTGGTTCTTCGTTGGTCCGCCGTCGGCACATATCTCGCCCAGGCGTCCTCCCGTAGCCTGTGCCATGACGTCTACCAGGTCCTTGATCTGGTAGGCTATCGACTCCAAGGCTGCTCTCAGGAAGTGAGCCTTCGTCGTGGCAAAGGTCAGGCCGAAGACGGCGCCCTTGACGTCGCTCTGCCACCAGGGTGCGCCAAGGCCCGAGAAGGCGGGCACGATGTAGACGCCGCCATTATCGTCGACGCTGGTAGCCTGGGCTTCCATCTCTGCGGGGTGTCCCACCAACTGCAGCTGGTCGGCAATCCACTTCAGCGTGGCACCGGTGCTGTAGATGTTGCCCTCGTAGCCGTAGTAGGTCTTGCCGAAGGCCGAGAAACCTACGCTGGTCACCAGACCCTCGGGGGCCGGCTGTGGCTCTTCACCGATGTTCACCATCACGCTGGAGCCGGTGCCGTAGGTCACTTTTCCCGAGCCGGGCTTGAAACACATCTGGCCTACCAGCGCACCGTGCGAGTCGCCCAAGACACCTGCTATCTGGATGGGCTTGGCAAACAGGCCCTCCACGGTGGTCTCGCCATAGATGGCGTCGCAGGGCTTCAGCTCGGGCATCATGGAGCGTGGTATGTCGAAGAGCAGCAGCAGCTCGTCGTCCCACTGCATGGTATGGATGTTGAACAGCATGGTGCGCGAGGCGTTGGTGTAGTCTGTGGCATGCACCTTGCCGCCGGTGAGCTTCCAGATGAGCCATGTCTCGATGGTACCCATCAGCAGCTCGCCCTTCGCAGCCTGCTCGCGGGCGCCCTCGATGTTGTCCAACAGCCATTTCACACCCGTGGCAGAGAAGTTGGGGTCTATCAGCAGGCCGCTCTTGTCCTGCACACACTGCGCATAGCCTTTGGCACGCAACTCGCGGCACAGCCCGGCACCACGGGTGTCCTGCCATACCACGGCACGGCTGATGGGCTTGCCCGTCGTCTTGTTCCACACCACGGCGGTCTCGCGCTGGTTGGTGAGGGCTATACTGTAGACAGCCTCTTCCCCCGCCCTCTCCAGAGGGAGCTGGCGGATGGCCTCTACCATGTTCTGGTAAATCTCCTCGGCGTCGTGCTCTACCCACCCTGTCTGGGGGTAGTACTGCCGGTGGTCCACATTGGTACGCGCCAGCATCTTGCACTGCTCGTCAAACAGCAATGCCTTCGTCGACGACGTGCTCTGGTCTATTGCGATGATTCTCTGAGTCATTTTCTCCTTTTCCGTTTCTCATTTCTCATTCAGAAAGCTGACGGCGGCTTTCACCACACCCTCGGCATCCAGGCCGTAGTGGTGGAATATCTCCGTATTGGTGCCGTGGACGACGTTCTCGTCGGGAATGCCAAGGATGCGTACGGGGACGGGCTTCTCGCTGATGGTCTCGCAGACCATGGCACCCAGACCGCCAAACTTGGAATGCTCCTCCACGGTGATGATGCGTCCCGTCTCGCGGGCAGCCTTCAGGATGGCCTCCTCGTCGAAGGGCTTGATCCACGAGCAGTCCAGCACGCGTGCTGCGATGCCCTGCTCCTTCAGCTTCAGACCGGCCTGCCAGGCATGGTAGACGGTCTCGCCGGCAGCCACAATGGTCAGGTCCTTGCCGTCCAGCAGCTGGATGGCCTTGCCAGGCACCACCTCGAAGTTGTCGTCAGCATAGACGTCGGGCACGGCAGCACGACCTACGCGCACGTAACAAGGCTTGTCGTAGTCCACCAGCAACTTGACCAGCTTCTTGGTGAAACGCCAGTCAGAGGGCAGGCAGACGGTCATGCCGGGGAAAGTGCGCAGCGCCGCAATGTCGTGCAGCGAGTGGTGCGTGGCACCTAAGGCGCCGTAGGCCACACCGCCCGAGACACCCAGAATGGTGACGGGGTTCTCCGAGTAGGCCAGGTCCACCTTCACCTGCTCCAGGCTGCGTGCCACATAGAAGCAGGCGGGTCCGCAGCAGAACACCTTCTTGCCCGAGTGGGCCAGACCGGCAGAGATGCCCACTGCATCCTGCTCGGCAATGCCACACTCCACAAACTGCCCGGGCAGGGCGTCAGCATAGTCGCCCAGCGTCACAGAGCCGCGTGCGTCGGTGGTTACGGCAACGATATCCTTATCCTCACGTGCCAGTTCGAGCAACGTGTCAGTAAACTGTTTTCTACATGCAATCATTTCTTAGCCCTCCAAACCTTTAATTCGTTCTTCAATTTCAGCCACGGCAGCTTTGCACTGCTCCTCGTTCAGCACGCCGTGGTGCCACTTGGCGATGCCCTCCATGAAGCTCACGCCCTTGCCCTTCGTCGTATTCGAGATGAGCAGGTGCGGCTTCTGGTTCTCGTAGTCAATGCCGGCGAAGGTCTTTACGATGTCATCCATCGAGTCGCCGTTCATCTCCTTCACGTCCCAGCCGAAGGCGCTCCAGCGCTCGCGGACGGAGTCTATGGGCATCACGTCCTCCGTGTTGCCGCTAATCTGCAGGTGGTTGCGGTCAATGACGGCCACCAGGTTGTCCAGCTTGTACTTGCCGCCGGCCATGGCAGCCTCGTAGATAGAGCCCTCGCCCTGCTCGCCGTCGCCCATCAGCACATAGGTCTTCCACGTCTTCCGGTCCATCTTGGCGGCAATGGCCATGCCCACGCCGATGCTCAGGCCGTGGCCCAGGGCGCCGCTGTTCACCTCGATGCCGGGCACCTCAATGGTCGGGTGGCCGCTCAGCACGGAGCCGAACCGCCCAAGGGTGTCGAGCACCTCAGGTGCGAGGAAGCCCTTCGCCTCTAACGTCACGTACAGCGCCTCCACGCAGTGGCCTTTCGACAGCACGAAACGGTCTCTGTCTGCCGCCTTGGGCTCCGCAGGATTCAGGTTCTTCATCACTTCAAAATACAGTGCCGTCATCACGTTCAGGCACGACAGGTCACCACCAATGTGACCTGCCTTGGCGGCATATACCACCTCTACCAACCGTTTGCGGTTCTTCTCCGCCAACAGTTCCAATTCTTTTACGTTCATCATCTTCTATTTAAGTATATATTTTTATAATAAGATGCACAAAGCGAAAAAATGTCATCACCGATTCTTGTAAATCCGAAGACCGTCAGGTCGTGAAGGTCGGCGTGAGGTTCAACATCGACACCCGCGCCCCAGAGGAATGGGTCATCGCTCCTGAGACAATGGGAAAAGATGTGGTGGTGGAGTAAGAAGATGGGCTTAAAGTTTGGTAAAGTGACGGAAAAAGTGTAATTTTGCAGCCGGAAACCCACCCTCTCCTATTCTCCCCCTTTAAAGGGGAGTGCGCGAGGGACTAAAAATAGTAATAAGATTATGGCAAAGAAAGCACTTTTGATGATTCTCGATGGATGGGGAATCGGTAAGCATGGAAAGGGTGACGTGATTTTCAATACGCCGACCCCGTATCTCGATCTGTTAACAGCTACATCGGCTCACTCTCAGCTGATGGCCTCTGGTGAGGATGTCGGCCTGCCCGACGGACAGATGGGTAACTCGGAGGTAGGTCACCTCAATATCGGTGCAGGACGCATCGTGTATCAGGACCTGGTGAAGATTAACCGTGCCTGCAAGGACGACTCTATCATGGAGAACCCGCAGGTGAAGGCCGCTTACAGCTATGCTAAGGAGAAGGGTAAGAAGCTCCATCTGATGGGTCTGACCTCTGACGGCGGCGTTCACTCAAGCCTCAACCACCTCTTTAAGCTTATTGAGATTGGTAAGGCTTACGGTCTGAAGAATCAGGTGTTTGTGCATTGCTATATGGACGGTCGCGATACCGACCCGAAGAGCGGTAAGGGCTTCATCGAACAGGTATCGAAGGTTTGTGCCGAGAACGATGCCGCCATCGCTTCCATCGTAGGCCGTTTCTACGCCATGGACCGCGACAAGCGTTGGGAGCGCGTGAAGGAAGGCTACGACCTGATAGTGAACGGCACTGGCAAGCAGGCTACCGATATGGTGCAGGCCATGCAGGAGAGCTACGACGAGGGTGTGACCGACGAATTCATCAAGCCTATCCACAACGCTGCTGTCAACGGCTGCATCGAGGAGGGCGACGTGGTAATCTTCATCAACTTCCGCAACGACCGTGCCAAGGAGATGACCATCGCCCTGACCCAGCAGGATATGCCCGAGGCAGGCATGAAGACCATCCCCGGCCTGCAGTACTACTGCATGACGCCATACGATGCCAACTTCAAGGGCGTCCATATCCTCTTCCCCAAGGAGAACGTGGAGGACACCTTAGGCGAGTATCTGAGCAAGCAGGGCAAGAAACAGCTGCACACCGCCGAGACGGAGAAATACGCTCACGTCACCTTCTTCTTCAACGGCGGTCGCGAGGCTCCATTCGAGAACGAGGACCGTATCCTGGTGCCCTCACCGAAGGTGGCTACCTACGACCTGAAGCCCGAGATGAGTGCTTTCGAGGTGAAGGACAAGCTGGTGGGTGCCATCAACACACAGGAGTACGACTTCATCGTGGTGAACTTCGCCAACGGTGACATGGTGGGTCATACGGGTGTCTATAACGCTATTGCCAAGGCTGTCTGGGCTGTTGACAACTGCGTGCGTGAGGTCATCGAGGCTGCCAAGGCCAATGACTACGAGGCCATCATCATTGCCGACCATGGTAATGCCGACAACGCCATCAACCCCGACGGCTCGCCCAATACGGCCCACTCGCTGAACCCTGTGCCCTTCATCTACGTGACGAACAACAATTCGGCTACGGTGAAGGACGGTCGTCTGGCCGACGTGGCTCCCAGCATCCTGCACATCATGGGACTGGAACAGCCTGCAGACATGACGGGTGAGTGCCTGATTCAGGACTAAGACACGCTACATAAGAAAAAGACAGCCTTGCTAATTGTTGGCAAGGCTGTCTTTGTTTGTGTCACTCTTCCTCCATCACATCATCCAAGCGGTTGTTCCAGAGATACTTGGTAGTCTCCCGGGCAGCGACGCCGCTCAGCAGCAGCAGGGCTATGAGGTTGGGAATGGCCATCAGTGCATTCATGCAGTCGGCGATGTTCCAGATGACGTCGAGGCTGATGATACTGCCGAAGAAGAGGAAGCAGATGTAGAGGATGCGATAGAAGCGGTTTGAATTGCGGCGCTCGATGTAGTTGACAGCACTCTCGCCGTAGTAGCTCCATCCGAGGATGGTGCTGAAGGCAAAGGTGAGGATGCCAAAGGTCAGCAGGGGAGCGCCGATGTATGGAATCTTGGAGAAGGCAACCTTGGTGAGGGCGGCACCGTCGGAGTAGGTGATGTCAGGATAGGCCAGGATGCTCGAGACCAGCACCATGCCTGTCAGGGCACAAATGACGACGGTGTCCCAGAAGGTGCCTGTGCTGCTGACCAGTGCCTGACGGACAGGGTTGCGTGTCTGGGCGGCAGCGGCGACGATGGGGGCGGAACCCATGCCGCTCTCGTTGGAGAACAGTCCGCGGGCTATGCCGTAGCGTGCCGCCATCATGACGGTGGCTCCCACGAAACCTCCTCCTGCAGCCTCGGGGTGGAAGGCAGAATAGACAATGAGCTTGACGGCCGGCCATACGTAGGCGCTGTTCATGCAGAGTATGACGATGCAGCCGATGACGTAGAGCACTGCCATGAAGGGCACCAGGACGGTGCAGACGCGTGCGATGCTCTTGACGCCGCCAAGGATGACGGAGGCGGTGAGGAAACATATAAAGGCACCGATAACCCAGGTAGGAATGCCAAACGTCTCGTTGGCCAGCAGGGCTATGCTGTTGGCCTGGACGGTGCAGCCGATGCCGAAGGATGCCAGGGCGGTAAAGACGGCAAAGAGCAGTGCCAGCCATTTCATGTTGAGACCACGCTCGAGGGCGTACATGGGACCGCCATAGGTATGGCCGTCCTTGGCCCGGACGCGATACTTCACAGCCAGCAGGCCCTCGGCATACTTGGTCGACATGCCAAAGATGCCCGTCAGCCAGCACCACAGCACAGCGCCAGGCCCGCCCAGCGCTACGGCAGTTGCCACGCCGACAATGTTGCCTGTTCCGATGGTTGCAGCCAGTGCTGTGGCCAAGGCACCGAACTGAGTGACATCGCCTTGGGAGTCAGGGTCTTTGGTGATGGAGAGGCGGATGCCTGTCAGCAGCTTGCGCTGGGGAATGCGCAGGCGGAACGTCAGAAACACATGCGTACCCAGCAGCAGAATAATCATCGGCCAGCCCCACAGAAACGAGCTGACTATCTGGAAGAATTCATTGATGGTTTCCATTCTTAATTTGTTTGTCCTTTATATTGTATGGCAAGCATGGTAAGGTCATCGCTCTGCTCGGCGTCGCCTACGAACTGGTGTACTGCATTTGTCATCTCGTCAATGAACGTCTGGGGCTGATGGCGCTGTTCGGCCAGCAGCTTCTTGGCTACACTCCAGATACGCATGTCGCCAAACTGGGCATGCCCGGCATCCTCGGCCTCGTTCAGGCCGTCGGTAAAGAGGAAGATGGTGGTCTGCGAGTCGATGAGAATCTCCTGTCTCTCGAACTCGAAGCCTGAAATAACGCCTATGGGCAGGTTGGGGTCGCAGGGCAGTGCAGCGACGTCGCGTCCTACGAGCAGGGGGGCGTCGTGGCCGGCGTTGCAGTAGCGCAACAGGCCTGTTGCCAGGTCGAGCACGCCTACGAAGATGGTGACGAACATATTGGTCTCGTTGCCCTCGGCCTGTGCATTGTTTAGGGCCGCGACAATCTTCTCTGGCTCGAAGAGATGGGCTGACACGTTGCGGAACAGCGAGCGTGTGACGGCCATATAGAGCGAGGCGGGCACGCCCTTGCCGCTGACGTCGCCAATGCAGAAGAACAGCAGCTCGTCGTGTATGTAGAAGTCGAACAGGTCGCCACCCACACCCTTGGCAGGGGTCAGCGAGCCATAGATGTCGATGTCGGTGCGTTCAGGATAGGGCGGGAAGATTTTGGGTAGCATGGACATCTGGATGTCGTGGGCAATCTTCAGCTCGCTCTCCATGGAGGCTTTCTCGGCTGTTGTCTCGCGCAGCTCAGCGACATAGTGTGCCAGTGACTGCTGCATGTTGGCAAACGAGTCGCGCACTAACTGTATCTCGTCCTTGCTCTGGATGTCAGGCAGGGGGGTGTTGAAGTTTCCCTTGGCTACCTCGTCAGCCGATACAGCCAACTGACGCAGGGGCTGTGATGCTTTCTTGATGCCTCGACGGCCAGCGAAGAAGACCACGATGAGGCCCAGCAGGATGAAGAAGAACAGGAAACCTCCCATCAGGTATCCGAACAAATCGACGAAGAACATGGGGAGTACCAGTGCCATGGACCAGGGGGTGTGCGCCAGAGACTGGTAGCAGACCATGACTTTCTCGCCCTCTATATAGATATCGTTGCCATTGTCGTCGGTCATGATGTGCCCTCGATTTCTACCGGTCATTCTGTGCCCCACATAAATGGCGGTCGAGTCGGGTGCGGCCTTGGCATAGTCGAAGTAGTTCTTGTTAACTATGCGAGAGGTGTCAGGGTGTATCAGATAGTTACCCTGGGGGTCGATGGCAAAGAAATAGATTTCCTTGTCGGCATCCCATGTGCCGGAACTCGTCATCGAGGAGAACCGTTGTTTCCTGAACTTGGTCAGCGACACGTCGACACCTAATACGGCAACGGTGCTGTCGCGCTCGTCGTGGATGGGCATCAGCCAGGCAATCTTCGGTATCTGCTTGGTGCTGTCGAAGAAGGGTTCTGACCAATAGCCCTCCTTGGCCTGCAGCGCATCCTTGAACCACTTGGCCTGCAGGTAGTTCCCGTTTTGGCCGCCGATGGTCTTCATGACGATGATGCTGTCGCTGTCGCGGCGTGCAGCGTAGGGGCAGAACCAGTGGCCCTTCTCAGGGTAATACTTGTCGACAAAGCTGATGCCGCAGCTTTGGATTTCAGGGTTCAGCTCTACGATACGCTTCATGATGTCGGCCATGCGGTCAGGACGGTTCAGGTTGTGCTCTATGTCGGGCACCGTATTGACAGAGGCTACATACACTTCGCTGAGGGTGTTCTCAACGTCCTGACACTTGCTTTTCAGCAGACGGTTGCAGAGCATAGTGGCCTGTGCGTAAATCATAAGCCAGACAATGACGAAGATGATAATCGATACGATACTCATGACGCAAAACAGCGTAATCATGATGCGCCACGTCAGTCGCTTGGCAAATGTGCGGGGGTAAGGGCCTTTATCTTTCTTCTTGAACAGTTGGAACATAACAAAGATTGTCTTAAAGTAACTAATTGCTTGCAAAAGTACAAAAATTATTTGTAACTTTGCAAGCAAAAACCGAAAAGTTATGGCAAATGTACAAATAGAACCTACCTGGAGGCAACATCTGGAAGCGGAGTTTGACAAGCCTTATTTCCAACAGCTGACAGCTGCTGTACGTCGGGAATATGCTGCCGGCACATGCTATCCGCCAGGCAAGCTCATCTTCAACGCCTTCAACCTGTGTCCCTTTGACGAGGTCAAGGTGGTCATTATCGGGCAAGACCCTTACCATGAGCCGGGACAGGCCCATGGCCTCTCCTTCTCGGTGCAGGACGGCGTGCAGTTCCCGCCCTCGCTGCAAAACATCTTCAAGGAGATTCAGCAGGACTTGGGAACGCCCGTTCCACAGAGCGGCAACCTGACGCGATGGGCAGAGCAGGGCGTGTTGCTGTTGAACGCCACGCTGACGGTCAGGGCTCACCAGGCCAACAGCCACTCCACGCTGAGGTGGCAGGAGTTTACCGATGCTGCCATCAGGGCCTTGGCTATAGAGCGCCAGCACCTGGTATACATGCTTTGGGGAAGCTATGCACGAGGCAAGGCCTACATGATAAACAAAGAGCAGAACCTGGTATTGGAGTCGGTACACCCCTCGCCCCTCTCTGCCAACAGGGGAGGGTGGTTCGGACAACACCAGTTCTCGCGCTGTAATGCCTATCTGCAACAAAACGGAATAGAACCTATCGTATGGTAAACGAGATTCCCCCTATACTGGAAGTCGGTGGAGTGCTGATTTCCTCAGAGATACTGACGGAGCGCTTCTGTTGCGACTACGAGAAATGCAAGGGCATCTGCTGCGTGGAGGGCGATGCAGGGGCTCCAGTGACGATGGACGAGATAGCAAGTATAGAGGACATGCTTGACGATGTGTGGCCTGACCTGTCGGCATCGGCGCAGAGCGTCATCGACCAGCAGGGGGTGGCCTATACTGACAGGGATGGCGAGCTGGTGACGAGCATCGTCAGGGGCAAGGACTGTGTCTTTACCTGCTATGACGGCGACAACTGCCTGTGTGCCTTGGAGAAAGCCTATCGTCATAAGCTCGCAGCCAATAGCCGGAAAGCTAATGGCTTTGTCAAGCCCATCAGCTGTGCGTTGTATCCTATCCGCGAGAAACGCTTTGGCGACGGGCTGGTAGGGCTGAACTACCACCGTTGGGCTGTCTGCCATGACGCCGTAGAAAAAGGGAAGGCACTGGACCTTCCCGTCTACAAGTTCCTGAAGGAGCCTCTCATTCGTCGCTTTGGCGAGGCCTGGTATGAGGAGCTAAGCGAGGTGGCTAACCTTTTCGATACTCAGAAGGGCTGACGCCCATGTGTTCCTTAAAATACTTGCCCAAGAACGACTGGTTGGGGAAGTTCAGCTCCTCGGTGATTTCCTTGATGCTCTTGGTGGTGTTCTTCAGCAGCACACGCACTTCCAGCATCACGTAGTTGTCTATCCACTCGTTGGGGGTGCGCTTGCTGACCTGCTTGATGACCTCTGACAGGTATTTGGGCGTAATGCACAGCTGTTCGGCATACCATCCCACTCGACGCTCCTGGCGGAATTTCTCCTCTAACAGGCGTATGAACTGAGCGAAGATGGCATCGGCACGGCTTTGCGATTTGGCACCTTGCTGCTCGACGCGCCAGATGACGTTGCTCATGTCGTAGAACATAGCCAGCAGCAATGACTTCACCAAGTCGGTGCGATAGTGGTGCTCGCGGTCGGCTATCTTCTCGCGAATGGTTTGGTAGTAGTTGGAATAGACCTGTATCTCGAGAGGCGTCAAGGGCACAACGGGGTTGTTCATGGAGAAGATGAGCAGCGACGACACGTTCTTGACATTCTGCACAAACCCATGGTAGAACTCGGTGCTAACCATGAT
>JAFPWS010000052.1 GCA_017412705.1 Prevotella sp. | reverse complement strand
GTCTCCCAACATCGACTCTATCGAGGTGAACAAGGTTGGTAAGGTTCGTCGCGCTAAGCTTTACTATCTGCGCAAGCTCACTGGTAAGGCTGCCCGTATTAAGGAGAAGCGCTCTGCTGTCAAGGCAGACTAAGACGTACGTTCCTGCACGACATAAAAAGAGACACTCACGCTTCGGGTGTCTCTTTTTTATGTTCCTCCCTCGGGCGGTCTTTGTGTCCGCCATAGACGGTCTCACCTCCCTCGCCATGCAGAGCGTCCTGAAACGACTCCCAATCCTGGAAACCCGCCAGCAAGGACAACCGGTCGAGTGTCTTGCGATTGGGTTTCTGCAACAACTCATGCTCCACTGCCTCCAGCAGTTTGCGGAGCGCAAAACGTTTCTTCTCCATATTCTTCCCTATTTTGGTGCAAAAATACAAAAATAATTTGTACCTTTGTGGCAAAATTAGAAAAAATCACATCAAGATGAAAGAATTAGCACTCAAGTACGGATGCAATCCAAACCAGAAGCCCTCACGCATCTTCATGACGGAGGGCGAGTTACCCATTGAAGTCATTAACGGTCGTCCCGGCTACATCAACTTTCTGGATGCGCTGAATGCCTGGCAGCTGGTGAAGGAGCTAAAGGCTGCCACAGGGTTAGCTGCTGCCGCCTCGTTCAAGCATGTCTCACCTGCTGGTGCCGCCGTGGCCCTGCCCCTGACAGACACGCTGAAGAAAGTCTACTTCGTAGACGACGTTAAAGGACTGGACGAGAGTCCCATTGCCTGTGCCTATGCCCGTGCCCGTGGTGCCGACCGCATGTCGTCGTATGGCGACTTTGTGGCCCTGAGCGACACCTGTGACGCCACCACCGCCCTGTTGCTGAAGCGCGAGGTAAGTGACGGCGTGATTGCTCCTGACTATACGACCGAAGCCATAGAGATTCTGAAAGACAAGCGCAAGGGTACCTATAACGTTATCAAGATTGACCCGTCCTACAAGCCCGAGCCACTGGAGCGCAAGCAGTGCTTCGGTGTGACCTTCGAGCAGGGCCGTAACGAAATCAAGCTGGACGACCCCGCACTGTTTGAGAACATTCCCACCAAGAACAAGACCTTCTCCGAGGCTGCCAAGCGCGACCTCATCATTGCACTGATTACGCTGAAGTACACGCAGTCGAACTCAGTATGCTACGTCAAGGACGGTCAGGCCATCGGTATCGGCGCAGGCCAGCAGAGCCGTATCCACTGTACCCGTCTGGCAGGCAACAAGGCCGACATCTGGTGGCTGCGCCAGCACCCGAAGGTGATGAGCCTGCCCTTCAAGGAGGGTATCCGTCGTGCTGACCGCGACAACACCATTGATGTCTACATCTCTGAGGACGAGCACGACGATGTGCTGCGCGACGGTGCCTGGCAGCAGTTCTTCACCCAGCAGCCCGAGGTGTTGACGCTGGCCGAGAAGAAGGAGTGGATAGCCAAGAACACCGGTGTGGCTCTGGGCAGTGATGCTTTCTTCCCCTTTGGCGACAATATTGAACGTGCCCACAAGAGTGGTGTGCAGTATATAGCCCAGGCAGGTGGCTCAGTACGTGACGACCATGTCATCATGACTTGCGACAAGTACGGCATCGCCATGGCATTCACCGGAGTAAGACTTTTCCATCATTAAAGTCCAGCCCACCCAAAAGCGAGGACTAAATACACCATAAAGATGAGTAAGGAATCAGATTTCGAGGATATTCTCGTCAACGGCATCTCGTTTGGTCGCGGTGGCGGCCCTCGTCCTCAAGAGGACAAGGTCAAGACCAAAGCCAAGAAGAAAAAGTATATTACGGGTGCTCACGGCTCAGGCTCTGCCCGGCAGAAGGCCAAATACCGTGAGCAGCGGGCTAACAGGCACAAGAAATAGTGTAGGTGTAGCTCGGTTCTGAACTACTGACGGTCAGCGCAAGCTGGCCGTTTTGTTTTTCACAGCGCAGCATCACATAGCCCGCAGCTGCCTGTCTGACAGCCTTACACAACTGGTAGGTCAGCACCTGGCGCAGGAAGTCAGGCTGCGTCGTCAGGGTAAAGCTGTTGTCCAGCTGGGAAGAGAAGCGCACCTGGAAGTCCTTGCCCTCGTTCTTCTTGAAGTCAGAGAGCACCTCACGGCAGAAAGCGTTCACCTGCACCTCAGACTTCGCCATGTCAGGCTCTGGCTCCTGTGTCGTTCCCTTCGAGACCTTGCGCTGCAGCACACGACGGTGCATCCAACGGAAGAGGACATAGAAGACGGCGAATATCAGGATGAGACCCACGATAAGTGATATCCAAAGACGCTGACTGGTCATGCTGAACTTCTCCGCTTCCATCATCCTCTGCTCAAGGGCCATCTGGTCAAGGTTGGCATTCTGCATCAAGGCACGAACAGAGTCCATCTCAAGGAAACGGTTCTTTACAGCCTGGAAGCTCTTATTGTCGCCATTCTCCAATGTCACGATTCGAATGCCCACCAGCGAGCTATCCACACGCACACCACCTTCACGCAGTTTCTGCTCAGCACGGATGTACTCATGATTCATGGCCAGCTTGGCAATCTCCATCATGTTGTCATAACGATGGCTGAAGCTGGCGTTCTCTGTACTGCGCAGGTTCATATACTGCTCGTAGTATTCGTTGAAGCCATCTACATTGGCATTCAAGAAATGCACATAGGCCATCATGGCCAATGCCAGTGCCTGGTATTCCACATTGGCTGTCTTGCGTGACAGTAGCAGTGACTCGTTGGCATATTCCAAAGCCTTCTTGGAATCTTTCACGCAAAGCAGTTCCGCCAGGCTCTGATAGGTACGCATGGTAAACTTAGGGTCGGCCTCGCCCACTTGTACCAGTGCCTGGGTGAAGTACTCCTCAGCCTTGGCACGGTTCTGCGTGACGGCATAGATGTCGCCCATCAGTCCTGTAGCCAGATAGATATACTGCGTGGCATTGTTCTTGCGTATCTCCTCGTCCAACTCCTGTGCAGCCTGCATGGCTCGTATAATCATATTACGGCGCAGGGCATAGAAGCCTTCGTTGTTCTTCAGCTTGTAATAGATCATCATATAGCCCTTTTTCTTAAGGTGGGCACCATATTTCTCTGCAAACTCATAGAACTCCTCAGGTGTCCCATTCTCCTTCAGCTCCAGAAAGCGCGCATGCATCTCCTTATCCTCGCCCTTGAAGTCGGCAGACTCCACTTCGGCAGGGAAAGCACCGACCGTCAGCACTAAGGCCAATGCCGTCATGAACAAGCGAAACTGATATTTCATAAAGTCTTTAATCATTAGTCTTTACACGATTTAGCTGCAAATATAAGATTTTTTATCGTAAAACACAAATCTACACGAAAAAAACTGCATATTTTTTGGTCACTCTGCCAAAAACCGCTACCTTTGCAGCCAATAGGAACAACTAAAACTACATGATTATGAAAAAGTATCTACTCGCCACCCTAAGCTGCCTGCTGACCCTTGGCGCTTCCGCGCAGAAGTATGTCGGCGGCGATATCAGCCTGGTGCCAGCATATGAAGCAGCAGGCGACGTATGGTTGGATGCAGACGGCAAAGCCATCAACACAACGTACTCCGACGGCATGATAACTTACCTGCGTGATGTGGCCAAGTGGAACAGCATCCGCGTGCGCTTGTTGGTAGACCCCACGCAAGACGACGCTCCCGCTACCTGTCAGGACATCGAGTATGTGAAAAAACTGGGCAAGCGCATCAAGGATGCGGGCATGAACTTCCTACTCGACATCTTCTACAGCGACACATGGACGGACGTCTCCCAGCAGTGGATTCCCGTTAGCTGGGGATATAACAAAAGCACTGCCACCGCAACCGTGGCTGACAAGGTGAAGAGCTATACCACCGAGGTGCTCAATGCGCTTACTGCCGCCGGGGCCAAGCCCGACTTCATCCAGCTGGGCAACGAGGTGAGCTACGGCATGCTGTGGGACAATACCGCAGGGGCCAGCAAGTCGAACTACTTCTCGACAGGGATGACCTACAACGGTCAGAAGACGCAGATAGAGCGCTTTGCCACCCTGCTGAAGGCTGCTGCAGAGGGCGTGAGAGCCTCTGACTGCAGTACTGCAAAGATTGTGCTTCACTGCGAGCGTACGAAGACAAGCAATCAGGTAAAGAACTTCTATACTTGGGTCGGACAGGCAGGATTCACCGACTACGACATCATCGGTCTGAGCTACTATCCCATTTGGCATGGAACGCTCACCGAACTGCAAGCCACGCTGAACATGCTGCAAAGTTCGTTCTCGTCCAAGAAGGTACATATCGTGGAGACGGGCTATTACCATACTGATTTCAAGCCAGGCTCAGGCGACACCGACACCCGCAGCACATGGCCTTACTCTCCTGCAGGACAGGCGGCCTTCCTAAAAGACCTCATCACCACCCTCAACGTTTATGAGCAGGTGAAAGGTCTCTACTACTGGCAGCCTGAAGAGTGCGGCAATGGTGCCGATGCTGGCGGCAACAACCGCGTGATGGGCAATTGGGACAATCGTGGTTTCTGGTCAATCACTTGGAAGAGCGACAGTCATGCCCTCAACAGCAAGGACGCGCTGATGGCCATGAAGGCATTTATCGGAGAGGACGACCCTTCGCAGGAACAGGATGTCACGAGCAAGTATATCACCAACCCGTCGTTCGACAGCAATATCAGCGGATGGACCAATACGGGCGGAACAGCCCAGTGGAAGCAGAACACATGGGCACCGCTGTCGAACTACTGCGAGTTCGGCTGGACGGGCAGCGCCCTCATTGACCAGGAGGTAGTGCAGGCCCCAACGCTACCGGCCGGCACCTATACCCTGACCTTCAACTGTGCCTCCGACGCAGGGGCAAAAGGAGTATTCCTCATTGCAGGCGACCAGAGCACGGAGATGGTGGGAACGGGCAACGTGGAAACAGGCTCCGTAACCTTCACCCTTTCTGCCGCCGCAGCAGTCAAGATTGGCTTGAAACTTCAGAGCACGACAGCCACATGGGTCAATTTCGACAACTTCAAGCTGCTACAGACTACAGGCATCGGAAACGTCCTGCGTCCAGCGTCTGACATTCAACGTAACAACGGCTGGTACACGCTGGACGGTCGCAAGCTGACCAATGAGCCAGCTGCCAAGGGCATCTATATCAATGGCGGCAAGAAGGTAGTTGTTAAGTGACGCTTTTACTCTTCGGTAATAACCTCCGGGCCTCGCACCTTGTCTTGGGTGGTGAGGCCCTTTTTGACTTCGATGTTCACGCCATCGCTCAGGCCTGTGGTGACAGCCCGCCGCTCGTAGTCTTTCTTATCGCCCGTACCTTTTATAACATATACGAAGGTCGAGTCGCCGCTGAACTCAATGGCACTCTCGGGAATGGTCAGCGCCTTCTGCACCTGTGCCAGCACAATCTCGGCATTGGCCGAATAGCCTGAGCGCAGCTTGTCGTCCTTAGCCACCTTGACAGCAGCCTTGATTTCGAACTGGTTGGCACCATTGCTCTCAGTAGCCTTTGGCGAGATGTACTCCAGCGCAGCATCGAACTTCAGGTCCTGCAAGGCACCAATGGTAATCTTCATAGGCATACCACTCACCAGCTGCCCCACCTCTGTCTCGTCTATATTTCCACGGAAGATGAGGTCGTTCATGTTCGCCACCGAGGCAATGGTAGTACCGTCGTTGAAGGTATTGGAGAGGATGACGGAGTTACCCACTTTGACAGGCACATCGAGGATGATGCCGCTAATGGTGGAGCGCACCAAGGTTGACGAGGCAGAGGCATTCGACTTTGACACACCGTCGCGCACCACCTGCAGGGCATCCTGGGCTGCCACCAGCTCCTCCTTGGCCTGCTGCAGCTTCTGGCGAATCTTCTCATACTCGTCAGCCGATACCAGCTGTCTATCATAGAGCGTTTTCTCGCGTTCAAAGTCTGTTGTGGCCTGCTTTAGGTTAATGTCAGCCAGACGTACACGAGCCTCAGCACTGGAGAGCTGGCCCATATCAGGAATAACCTTCACCTTGGCTATCACCTCGCCCTGTTGCACATACTGGCCAGGCTCCTTCATCAGTTCAGTGATAATACCCGAAATCTGGGGTTTGATGTTCACCTCGTTGCGAGGCTCTATCTTACCCGTGATGATAGTCGTCTTACGAACATCGTTCACCTCTGGTGTAAACTCGTTATACACCACCTCCTTGGGCTGGCTCTTCTGCCACAGGAACACGAACGTTCCGATGAAGATAAGGGCTATGACAGCCGCAATAATCAGTTTGCTGTACTTCTTCATATTTTTGTCTTTTTTCGTTGTTTCGATGTTTCGCTATTTCGTTGTTTCGATATTCCGATATTTCGGTGACGGGGCAAGTCTACTCGTCTCGCATCGCATCGACAGGCTTGATGCTCATAGCCCTGGCTGCGGGAGCCAGACCAGCCAACACACCCATCATTGAGACCGCAAAGGCAGCGAACAATGCTGTCCAGAAACTCACTTGGAAGTGAGCCTGCAGGATGCCGTCCTCGGTATTCGCCAGCTCCAGCATCTGCAGGATGAGCACACCGAAGAGGATACCCGACATGCCTGCCACCAGCGTTAGCACGATGCTCTCCGAGATAATCTGCGAGAGAATCATGCGCGGTGTGGCGCCAATGGCCCGCCTGATGCCTATCTCCGTGGTACGCTCACGCACCGTGACCATCATGATGTTCGACACACCGATGGCTCCTGCCAACAGGGTACCCAGTCCTACCAGCCAGATGAGGAAGTTAACACCCCTGAACAGGTTGTCGAGCATCTGGAAGAGCACTTCGGTGTTAAACACCATGGCTCCCTGCTCGTCCGTCGGGTCAATATAGTGCGCATGCGCTATGGTCTCACGAATACGGGGCGACAGCTTGCTCATCACCACGCCTTTCCGGCCAGTGACAGCAATCAAGTCAACCTCGTTACCACGGTTGTACGTCTGCTGTACCAGCGTCAGCGGCAATGTCACCTTCTCTTCTGCACGACCGTTGAAGTTCATGCCCCCACTGGCATTATAGTCAACGCCGATGACCTCGTAGTAGGTAGAGTCCACACGGATGCTCTTGCCACAGGGGTCGCCGCCCTCTTTGAAGAGGTCCTTGTATATCTTCTTGCCGATGACACACACCTTACGATGCTGGCGTATGTCCATCTCATTGATGTAACGTCCGTAATAGAGCTTGGGCGCCACTATCTCCGCATACTCAGGCGTCACACCCTGTATGCGGGGGTTCGTCTTCTGGTCACCATAGTAAGCCGTATTGGACGAGCCCCAGGCACTGAACAGTACGGGAGCGATGGCGTCCAGCTCGGGTACCCTTTGGCGCAGGCGCTCAATGTCCTTGTAGTCCATCGCCCACCATCGTCCCTTGCGGAAACCCTTGTAGGCCTTGGTCGTCTGCTGCGCCCATATCATGGCAGTATTCTGGGCAAAGCCGTCGAAGTTCTTGTTCAGCAGTTCCTTCAGGCCCTGTCCGCCTCCCATGAGTACAACCAGCATGAAGACACCCCAGAACACGCCGAAGCCTGTCAGCAAGGAACGTGACTTGTTGCGTGTCAGCGTATCCAGAATCTCCCTGTATGAGTCAACGTCTATTTTCATGTCCCTAATCTGCCCTTAATGCTTCTATTGGTCGTATTCTACTGGCCTTGTAGGCTGGTATCAGTCCTGCTATCGTCCCCGCAATGACCATCACCATGGTGGCCTCAAAGCAGACATCAAGTCCGACGGTGGGATTCAGAAACATCGTAGCCTGAAAGAGTCCCGTGTCGACGGTCTCATGGCCGATGGTAGCGTCCATATACTCGTTGGCGCAAACACCAAGCACCATACCGATGTATCCGAAGAACGTGGTGATAATGACACTCTCGATGATAATCAATTTCAGGATGCTCCAGGGCTTGGCACCGATGGCCTTGCGGATACCAAACTCATGGGTACGCTCCTTCACGGTAATCAGCATGATGTTCGACACACCCACGATGCCTGAGAGCAGCGTGAAGAGTCCCACTATCCAAAGGGCGGTACGGATGATGGCAATACCCTTCTCCATCTGAAGGCTCTGTGTATAGCCATTCCAGAGCCAAATGGCCCGTTCGTCCTCAGGATGTGCCTGGTGATTGGCATTCAGACGACGGCGGTAGTCCTTCTCAAAGGCATCGTTGGCTTCCTCCGTCGCCAGGCCGTGGAAGGTGAACTCGATGCTACCGATATTATTCTGATTGGCACCATAAATGCCCTTGATGGTGGAATAAGGCGAATAGGCCGAGCTTTCGCCGTCGCCGGGAGTCTTATAGATACCCACCACCTTGAACGCAAAACTGCCTACCTTGACATGTTTGCCTAACAGCGACTTGAAGTCCTTCGGTTCCAGTTCCTTGGCCTGCTTGTCGGTCAGCACCAGCACCTTACGTCTTTCCTTCAGGTCGATGTCGTTGATGTTGCGTCCGCATATCAGCGAGCGCTTCACAATCCGGCTGTGAATAGGATACACGCCCATGATTTGCAGATTCATGTACTGTTCGCCATTGGTCACCGTCGCACTTTGGTAGTACACGGCTCCCACATCGTCGATATGATTCTTGAATTCCGATTCGGTAGCTGTCAGATCGGAGGTGTTCAGGTTGATACTGCGCCCCTCGCTCAGTCCTTTATAGGCCTTTGAAGTGGAACCGCCATACGCCTCCATCGAGTTCGTCAGCCAGTTGCCGGCCTGCTCCATGTTGGCATTGATGAGTCCGTTGCCTGCACCCAGCAGTACGATGAGCATGAAGATGCCCCACGCTACCGCAAAGCCTGTCAGCGCAGTACGCAGCTTGTTGCGCTTGGCCGTCTGTCCTATCTCTTTCAGTAGCTCTATCACCTCTTCTAACGCTTTACCTTTCTATTACTCCGTCCTTGATGCGGATGATGCGGTTGGTCTGCTCTGCCACACCAGGGTCGTGGGTGACAATAATCTGAGTGATGTGCTCATCCTGATTCAGCTGTTTCAGCAGCTGCATCACCTCAACCGAGGTCTTGGAGTCGAGCGCTCCCGTAGGCTCGTCGGCCAGGATAATCCGGGGTTTTGTAATCAGCGCACGGGCTATGGCCACACGCTGGCGCTGGCCACCTGACAGCTCGTTGGGATAGTGCTCGGCCCAATCCAGAAGCCCGAGGCGCTCCAGATACTCCAAAGCAAGGGTGTGTCGCTTTTTACGCGACACCCCTTGGTAGAAAAGTGGCAACTCAACATTTTCTACGGCTGTTTTAAACGAGATGAGATTAAATGACTGAAAGATAAAACCTATCATGCGGTTGCGATAGTCGGCAGCCTTGGTCTCCGAGAGGTTCCAGATGGGAGTCCCGGCGAGCTCGTAGCTCCCCGAGTCGTAGTTGTCGAGAATACCCAATATATTTAATAAGGTAGACTTTCCAGAGCCTGAAGCGCCCATGATGCTGACGAACTCGCCTTTGTCGATGTCGAGTGTGATGCCCTTCAGCACATGTAGCGGCTGGGCGCCCTGATAGGTCTTATGGATGTCTCTTAAGTGTATCATTCTTCTGATTTTTCCTATTAGACGGCAAAGATAGTCAGAAAGTTGCAGAATACTGCATATTTTCTCCAATATTTTTCTTTTTTCCCAGGATTCCCGGAATCATTGCTCCCAAGCCTTGCAGACTTCCTCTATACCGATGCCCAGCAGGCGCATCTGCCGGAAGAGCTCGGGCAGACGCTGCTTCATGAACTCCCGCCGGCGCTCCTCCAGAATCTGCGTCTTGGCGCCAGGGGTGACGAAGTATCCCAAGCCGCGCTTATTATATATAATGTTCGCGCGAGCCAACTCGTCGTAGGCCTTGACTGCCGTATTGGTATTTACCTCCAGGAGTACGCTGTACTCACGAACGCTGGGGATGCGGTCGTCGTCTTTGTACTTGCCTGCAAGAATCTCATCGCAGAGGCGGTCGGCCATCTGGATGTATATCGCCTTGTCGTTAGTGAAAGTCATAAATTCAACCATTTATTGTTAATCACTTGCATGCGCGTAAACAGCTTATAGGAAGCCCAGTAGTGGAATACGGTGAGGGCACACAGCACCGTATTAAGAATGTAGAAGGCTGGATAGAATGTCGTTGTATAGGTAAGCGTCTTCTCATCCCAAGTGCTGTTCGCAAATTGGAGCCCATCGCCGATCCAACTTATTTGGTTCTGAATAATAGCCTCCAGGATAACGATGACCACAATCGCGGCGCTGGTCATCAGGAACTGCTGGCGACGGAACAGGGTGCCGCCCACGATGTAGAGCGAATGGATATAGAATACCGCCGTAATGAACATCCAGGCGGACTGCCAATCATCAAAAGCAGCATTCGAGCCTAATAGTTCGAAAAGTTTAGGAACACCCCAAATGACGATACGTCCTGTCACCCAGTCGACGAATACGCGCAGGGCGTCGGCCAGCACGTAGGCGGCAAACGTCAGGACAGCCGCCAGCACGATGTTAAGCAACAGGCTGATGACGTACTTCTCCAGATGGCTGACGGGCCAGAGCAGATAGGCAGAGCGCGAACGTGTGTCCTTCATCTGCGAGAACATGAAACTGGCAAAAAACAGCATCGCGATGCAGAAGAAGACGATGCCAAAGGCGACAGTCTGCTGCACATGGTGGTTGTAAGTACGAATCAGTTCGTCCATCGTCCAGTTTCCTGCCTCTATACCATCAAGCATCGAATTATATTTAAATCCCTGCACACGGGTCCAAAACAGATTGGCCATAAACAGGACAAGCGTATAGATGCCGAAGAGACGTATCCACGACTTGCGGGTCACCATAAACTGGCACTTCAGCGCCTGCGAGAATCTATTGAAATTGAAGTTGTTCATTTGGCTTGCGTTTTATAGTTAAACAGAAGTTCAAGGTTCACATGGGTCTCGGCATCACCTTCCTGTCGGCGACAGATGACGGCATTGCCCTGAAGCGTGGGTTCGGCGTAGAGCACCGTGTCGTCCATCTGCTGGGGCGTGCGGTATTCGAAGGTGTACTGGTCCTGAATGTCCTGCATCGAGGCATTCAGCAAGACGGAGCGTTGGTCGAGCATCACGATGTGGTCCAACATCTGCTCCACGTCGTGTACCTGATGGGTGGAGATGACGACGGTGCGTTCGTCCGTCATGTGCTGCGCGATGACCTTGCGGAACTGCGACTTCGAGGGGATATCAAGACCGTTGGTCGGCTCGTCCATCAGCAGGTAACGGGTGTTCGTCGCCATCGCGAAGGCAATAAAGGCCTTCTTGCGCTGGCCCATCGACAGCTGTCCTAACTGCACGTCGGCAGGCAGCTCAAAGTCGGCCAAGCAGCCCTGCAGCACCTCGTCAGAGAAGTGAGGATAGAACGGGCAGTAGAGCCGAACGTATTCCGACAGACGAATGGCAGGCATCTCGAACTCCTCCGTCACGAGGAACAGGTCGCGCAGCATTTCCGGCCTTCTCTTGTATGTTGCGATTCCATCGCAACTAACTGAACCTGAGGTGGGGCGCAGCAGCCCTGAGAGCAGATAGAGCAGCGTCGACTTGCCCGTGCCGTTCTTGCCCAGCAAGCCGTAGATGCGGTTCTCCTCCAACTGGAGGCTGAACCCATCGAAGACAAGTGCCTTCTGGCCCTTGTACTTGAAACTGATGTTTTCTACGTTAATCATACCTTTTTTCTTTTATGTAATTGCTACCAAATATTGTCCGTATCGGTGTACTACTTCAATAGTACACTGCAAAAGTACGACTTTCCCCGCTTCCGACCAAACTTTTCCCCGACTTTTTTTCGATTTAACGCAAGTTTAACATTTCCACCTTATTAATATTAACGCATGCGCATGATGGCGGAAATAAAAGTAGCAAACATTGTCGCAGTTTTATCAAACGACGACGAAGATTTATTAATCTTCGACGTGGATTTAACAATCATCGGCGTGGATTTAGCTTATGTTACGGGCTGAGTTGTGTTCAGGACGTAACAAAGAGCCCTTTACAACGGGGCAAAGGAACACTTGGAACGGAGCATGGGAACGCTTGGGGCGCAGTATGGGAACGCTTGGGACGCAGTATGGGAACGCTTGGGGCGCAGTATAAGTCGCTTAGAACGTAGGAAGCCCCCACATCATCTTCTCGCGCAGGGTGTTGAAATAGCGGGTTCCCGAGCGTTTGATGACCTGCGCCCTATAAGGAGCCTTGCGCAGGGTAAGGCGCGTGCTGTCGGGCAGCTTCTCGCTACGACCGTCCAGGGCCACGAGGAAGTTGTGCGAACGCGACTCTACGGTGAGCTCTATCACCGAGTCTTCCGGCACTACGATGGGTCTTACGTTCAGCGAGTGCGGAGCGACGGCAGTGAGCGAATACACATGAGTGCCGGGCACGATGATAGGACCTCCCACACTCAGCGAGTAGGCCGTGGAGCCTGTTGGCGTCGACATGATGAGTCCGTCAGCCTGATAGGTAGTCAGCGTCTCGCCATTGATGGTGGCATGGATGGTAATCATCGCAGCGTTGTCGCGCTTCAGGATGGCCACGTCGTTCAGCGCACAGGGATAGCCCTGCAACGACTCGCCGTTGGTCTCCACCTGTATGACCGAGCGCGTCTCGACGCTGTAGTCGTCGATAAAGAGGGCAGCTACGGTGTGCTCTATGTCGCCGGCGTGGATGTCTGCCAGAAAGCCCAGGCGTCCCATGTTGATGCCCAGGATGGGAATCTCCTTCTGCCCCACCATGCTGGCGGTACGCAGGAAGGTACCGTCACCACCCATCGAGATGGCGAAGTCGGCCTCAAAGTCATGACCGTCGAAGATGCGCACACCCTCGACAGGCATCTGCTGCCCGTCAGTCAGGAACTGGTAGAAAGCCCTTTCCATCAGCACCTCCGCCTTGCGCTCCATAAGGCAGGACAGTATCTTTTGGACAGATACCGACTTCTTGGGTTGGTAGGTGTTGCCGAAGATGGCAAACCGAAGTTTTCGTGTCGTCGTCATTTTTTATCGCTTTTTTCGCTGCTATTTGCTTTTTTTTGTTTATCTTTGCGGTTGCAAAGATACGAAAAGTTAATGTAAACACAATAAAACGAATCAATAAAATGACAAAACTAAGCGTAAATATCAATAAGGTAGCCACGCTGCGCAATGCCAGGGGCGGCAACAACCCCGATGTGCTGAAGGTGGCAAGAGACGTGGAGGCGTTTGGCGCACAAGGTGTTACCGTACACCCCCGGCCTGACGAGCGCCACATCCGCTATCAGGACGTGCGCGACCTGCGTCCGCTCATCCAGACGGAGTTCAACATCGAGGGCAACCCCATTGACTCCTTTACCCAACTGGTACTCGAGGTGAAGCCCAACCAGGTGACGCTGGTGCCCGACGGACACGACCAGATTACGTCGAATCACGGCTGGGACACCCTGGAGCACAAGGCGTTCCTCACCGACATCTGCAAGACGTTCAAGGATGCAGGCATCCGCACCAGCATCTTTGTCGACGCCGACCCGCGCATGGTAGAGGGTGCCAAGGCCTGTGGGGCCGACCGCGTGGAGCTTTACACCGAGCCATACGCCTCGGGCTATGCCGCCAACCGCGAGGCAGCCGTTGCACCCTTCGTTGCCGCTGCCGAAGAGGCCCGCCGCGTAGGATTAGGCCTCAACGCCGGTCACGACCTGTCGTTGGAGAACCTGGCCTACTACCACCAGCTCATCCCCTGGACGGACGAGGTGTCGATAGGTCACGCCCTCATCTGCGACGCCCTCTATATGGGCCTGCAGGAAACCATCAAGCAATATCTTAAAGCATTACAATAATATGAAGAAGGTATATGTATTCTTAGCTGACGGCTTCGAGGATGTCGAGGCCCTCATTCCCGTAGACGTATGGCGTCGCGGAGGTTTGGATGTAGTAACGGTGAGCATCACCGAGTTTCCAATGGCACAGTCGGCTCACGGCGTGAACATCGAGGCCGATATCATGTTCGACGATGGCGACTTCTCCGATGCCGACCTGCTGTTCCTGCCGGGGGGCATGCCGGGAGCCTCGAACCTGTTTGCCCACAAGGGCGTCTGCAAGGCTGTCGTTGACCAGTTTACAGCAGGCCGTAAGGTGGCTGCCATCTGTGCCTCACCCGCTGTCGTTCTGGCACCGTTGGGCATCCTCGACGGCAAGCGTGCCACCTGCTATCCCGGCTTCGAACAGGCACTGGCCGAGGCTACCTATACGGGCGACCTCTTTACCGTCGACGGCAACGTCACCACGGGCGAAGGTCCTGCCGCTGCCTTCCCCTTCGCCTACGAGCTGCTGGCCCAGTTGAAGGACAAGAACACTGCCGACCAGATTGCCGAAGGCATGCGCTTCAAGCACCTCATGGCCTGATTTTAGAAAGGAGCACTCAATGAATAAGAGAGTCATTACTATTGTTTTGCTATTCATCACATTCTTCACCGAGTGTTTAGCCCAGCCATACGAAGGACGGCGAACATACTCTATGACTGAACTGAAACGAAACAAATGGGTAAACCTTGAATTTCTCGAAGGTCACCAGTATTCAAAAGAGGTCGTTTCTTATACTGACACAGAAGAAATCAGTGTACGCACTTTTCAAGATCGTAAGGGGGAGACAAAGTCATATACTTTTAGATCTCCATACTATTTGGCAAACGGGAAAGTAAGCAGATTTGACAAGTCGAAGGTTGGGAAAGTCAAGCGAGGAACTTACATCATCTACGGGAACCATATGCACCCTGACGTGTGTGTCCCCCATGAGATTATTCAGCTGAACGAAAAAGAACTATCCCTTTACTCGTGCACACCACCAGGAACCATCGGCGGTTGCGATACAGTGACCTGGACGAATGAGAAGTGGCTCAATACTGCACCCACTTCAATTAGACGAGTAAAGAAATGACAGATTATATTATTATAGTAGCTGGCGGCAAGGGGCTGCGCATGGGGAGCGACATCCCCAAGCAGTTCCTGCCCGTTGGTGGCAAGCCAGTGCTGATGCGGACACTTGAAAGGTTCCGCGAGTACTCCCCTACCCTGCAAATTATCCTCGTGTTGCCCAAAGCACAACAGGACTACTGGCGACAGCTCTGTCAGCAATACCAGTTTCCCCTCCCCGTTGAGGAAGGGGTCAGGGGAGGGTCTTACCTCCTGGCCGATGGCGGCGAGACGCGCTTCCACTCTGTTCAGCACGGCTTAGCCCTGATTCCAGATGATGCCGAGGGCGTCGTAGGTGTACACGATGGCGTGCGCCCCTTTCCCAGCATCGAGGTTATCCGCAACTGCTACGAGACGGCACGCGAGAAGAAGGCCGTCATCCCCGTCATTCCCGTCGTGGAAACGGTTCGTCAGCTGGAAGGCGCGACCTCCTTTACCGTTCCTCGTGATGACTACCGCTTGGTACAAACCCCGCAATGCTTCGACATCCAACTGCTCAAGGCCGCCAACCGCCAGCCCTATAACGACGGCTTTACCGATGACGCCTCTGTGGTCGAAGCTTACGGCTTCGACATCACCCTCGTCGAAGGCAACCGCGAAAACATCAAGATCACCACACCTTACGACCTGAAGATAGCGGAAGCACTGATAGCATGACAGACATCCTGCAACAAGACATACAATACCTGCCTGGGGTAGGGCCTCAGCGCAAGAAGATGCTGGGCGAGGAGCTGGGCATCATGACGTATGGCGACCTGTTGCAGAACTATCCCTACAAGCACGTTGACCGCAGTCGTCTCTACAGTATCCGCGAGCTGACGGGCGATATGCCTTTCGTGCAGGTCAAGGGCCATATCCTGAGTTTCGAGACCTTTAAGATGGGAGCCCGCAAGAAGCGTGTGGTGGCCCATTTCACCGATGGCAGCGGCAAGGTGATGGACCTCACGTGGTTCAACTATGCCGACAGTGCCATCAAGAAATACAGGATAGGTACCGAGTACGTGGTTTTTGGCCGGCCACAGGTCTTTAACGGACGCATCCAGGTCGTTCACCCTGACATGGACGAGGCCGACAAGCTGGAGCTCTCCTCCATGAACATGCTGCCCTACTACCACACCACGGAGAAGATGAAGAAGGCGGGCTTTAACTCCCGTGCAGTAGAGCGTTTGGTCAAGACGCTCCTCGACGTGCTCAAGGAACCGCTTCCAGAGACCCTGCCCGACTTCATCACCCGGAAGCTGCACCTGATGCCGCGTGACGAGGCCCTGCGCAAGATTCACTACCCACAGCATGCCAAGGAGTTGGAACAGGCTCGCGTGCGACTGAAGTTCGAGGAGCTGTTCTACGTACAGCTTAATATATTAAGGTATGCCAGCGACCAACGACGCAAATACCGAGGCTATGTCTTTGCCAAAGTCGGCGAACAGTTCAACGGCTTCTACCACAACAACCTGCCCTTCCCCCTGACTGAGGCCCAGAAACGGGTCATTCGCGAGATTCGCAAGGACATGGGCTCCGGACGTCAGATGAACCGTCTGCTGCAAGGCGATGTAGGCTCTGGCAAGACGCTGGTGGCCCTCATGTCCATGCTCATCGCCCTGGACAATGGCTATCAGGCCTGCATCATGGCACCCACGGAAATCCTGGCAGAGCAGCATCTGCAGACCATCATGGAGTTTCTGAAGAACATGGACATCCGCGTGGCCCTGCTGACCGGCATCGTCAAGGGCAAGCGTCGTCAGGAGATTCTCGACGGTCTCTTGGACGGCACCGTACACATCCTCGTAGGCACCCATGCCGTCATCGAGGATACCGTCCAGTTTGCCCGCTTAGGCATGGTGGTGGTCGATGAGCAACACCGCTTTGGCGTGGCCCAGCGTGCCAAGCTGTGGAACAAGAGCGTGAACCCGCCTCACGTGCTGGTGATGACCGCTACCCCCATTCCCCGCACCCTGGCCATGACACTGTACGGCGACTTGGATGTCAGCGTCATCGACGAGCTGCCGCCAGGGCGTAAGCCTGTTGTCACCCAGCATGTCTACGACCGTTCCATGCCCTCGCTCTACGACGGCATCCGCAAGCAAATCAACCAAGGCCGACAGGTGTATATCGTGTTCCCACTCATCGAGGAGAGCGAGAAGATAGACCTCAAGAACCTGGAGGACGGCTTTGAGGTGCTCAAGCAAGTCTTCCCTGAGTTTCGCCTCAGCAAGGTACATGGCAAGATGAAGCCTGCCGACAAGGAGGCCGAGATGCAGAAGTTTGTCCGTGGCGAGACACAGATTCTCGTGGCTACCACCGTCATTGAGGTGGGGGTCAACGTGCCCAACGCCTCTGTCATGGTCATCCTCGAGGCCCAGCGCTTTGGCCTGAGCCAGCTGCACCAGCTGCGTGGCCGTGTGGGGCGTGGTGCCGACCAGTCCTACTGCATCCTGGTCACCAACCACCAGCTGGCTGAAGACACCCGCAAGCGCATCGACATCATGTGCGAGACCAACGACGGCTTCCGCATTGCCGAGGCCGACCTGAAGCTGCGCGGTCCCGGCGACCTGGAGGGCACCCAGCAGAGCGGCATGGCCTTCGACCTGAAGATAGCCGACATAGCCCGTGACGGCCAGTTGGTACAGCTGTCACGTGACGAGGCCCAGGCCATCATTGACGATGATCCTGCCTGCGTCTCGGAGCGTTATGCCCTGCTGTGGAAAAGGCTCCGCGAGCTAAAGAAAACCAACATCAACTGGGGCGTTATCTCATAATTATCAAATAATTATAAGTGTTAAAACACCCATAAAGAGTGTTAAGAGCCTTGTCCTTTATGAAATTTTTCGTACCTTTGCATCGTTTTGTTATCAGAACCCAAGCAATTTCGTAACCGAAACCAAATATTTTATAATGAAGATATTGAAGACATTTGCATTTCTGGCTTTAGCAACAATCAGTGCCCTCCCGGTAAGCGGACAGGACCTCTTGGCACGCCAGGCACCTGTTGATAGAAAGATGAAAGCAGTGGACAGTGTAGCCCTGCACCGACTGATAGAGATTGAGAGCTATGACTCTCCTTCTGCCGACCTTTACGACGATTGGGATAACCTGCACGCTCACAGCCGTGTGACAGAATTGCCCGATACGTTCCGCATCTCCCTCAAGAACTTCTGCATGCCCACCACCAGCCGTGTGCTGACCTCTAACTTCGGTCCTCGCTGGCACCGCCAGCACAAGGGACTGGACATCAAGGTCTACATTGGCGACACCATCCGTGCTGCCTTTGCCGGTAAGGTACGTGTAGTACGCTACGAAGGCCGTGGCTATGGCAAGTATGTAGTCATCCGCCATGACAATGGCCTGGAGACCTACTATGCCCACATGTCCAAGCAGCTGGTTTTAGAAGACCAGGAGGTTCGTGCCGGCGATCCCATTGGTCTGGGCGGCAATACCGGTCGTAGCACAGGTTCACACCTGCACTTCGAGACCCGCCTCTGTGGCGTAGCCCTTAACCCTGCCCTGATGTTCGACTTCCGCAACCAGGATGTGGTCGACGACTACTATATCTTCCGCAAGTCCACCTATCAGAAGGAGTCTCTGGTGGCTACCCGTCTGCGTGGTGTCGGCGGTATGAGCTTTGGCGCTACCGACAATATCGACGAGGAGGAAGTCGAGCTGGCTACCGCAGCCCCTGCAGCATCCTATGCCCAGGAAACCCGCTTCCACAAGGTGAAGCGTGGCGAGACCCTCTACTCTATCGCCAAGCATCGTGGCACAACGGTGGATGCCATCATGAAGCTGAACCACCTGAAGAAGAATTCCAAGCTGAAAGCCGGTCAGATTCTGAAGTTCAACTAAGCACGAACATAGCAACATCAAGCGGGGATCCATCCATACCGGTGAGTCCCCGCTTCCTTTTCTACCTATTTATATAAATTAAATACTGTCACGAGCCTTCACCAGGCTCCTCTGTATCGTCTATATACTCGATGTCATCCAGGTCATCGATGTCATCCACCTCCACATATTCTATATCTTCATCTTCGCCTTCGTCAGCCAGTTCTTCGGCAAAGTGCGACATATCCTTGTCGCGGTGTACCAGCGTGTCCTCTGCCATGACAGCAGCCAACTTGTTGCTCTCAGCGTTCAGCTCGCGCCACAGCACATCCTTCAACTCGTCCAGTCCCATATTGGCCACAGCAGAGATGAAGACGCAAGGCAGGTCCTGTGGCAGGGTATCGCGCAACATCTCTATCAGCTCCTCGTCCAGCAAGTCGCACTTGGTGATGGCCAGCACACGGTGCTTGTCCAGCATGTCAGGGTTGAACTGTCCCAGCTCGTTGAGCAGAATCTCATACTCGCGTTTGATGTCGTCAGTATCGCCAGGCACCATGAACAGCAACAGCGAGTTGCGCTCTATATGGCGCAGGAAGCGCAGACCGAGGCCCTTACCCTCTGAGGCACCCTCGATGATGCCCGGAATGTCAGCCATGACGAACGACTTCCCGTCGCGGTAGCCCACAATACCCAACGAAGGCTCCATGGTGGTAAAGGGATAGTTCGCTATCTTAGGACGGGCATTCGACAGGGACGACAGCAGGGTCGACTTTCCCGCATTGGGGAAACCTACCAGACCGACGTCTGCCAGCAGCTTCAGCTCCAGGATGACCGTCATCTCCTGCATGGGTTCGCCAGGCTGGGCATAGCGTGGCGCCTGGTTGGTGGCTGAACGGAACTGGAAGTTACCCAGTCCGCCGCGTCCACCCTTCAGCAGTACTATCTCCTGACCGTCATAGGTCACGTCGCAGACATACTTGCCCGTCTCCGCATCGTAGACCACCGTACCGCAGGGCACGTCTATATACACATCCTTGCCGTCGGTGCCATGACACTTGTCCTTACCGCCATTGCCTCCATGCTCGGCAAAGATATGACGCTCGTACTTCAGGTGCAGCAGGGTCCAGTAGTTATGGTTGCCACGCAGGATGATGCTGCCGCCCTTGCCACCGTCACCACCGTCAGGACCGCCATTGGGGTTATACTTGACATGGCGAAGGTGCATAGAACCTCGCCCGCCCTTGCCCGAACGACAGAGTATCTTGACGTAGTCTACGAAATTAGATTCCATCAATCACCTGTTGTATATCACTGAAGATGCGCTCCAAGGTACCATGACCGTTGATGTGGTAGTGCAGGCCTTCCTTCTTGTACCACTCAATGAGGGGTTGCGTCTGTGAGTGATACACCACCAAGCGCTTCTTGATGGTCTCCTCGTTGTCGTCGGCACGGCCGCTCTCCTTTCCACGCTTGATGAGGCGCTCCATCAGCTCTGCCTCAGGCACGTCCAGCTCTATCATGGCAGCCACCTTGTCGCCACGCTCGTCCAGCATCTTCTTCAGGGCCTCAGCCTGAGGAATGGTACGGGGGAAGCCGTCGAAGATGACACCCTTATGTCCACGACCATAGGAGTCGTAGACATTGGCCAGTATCGAGATCATCAGCTCGTCGGGAATCAGGTTACCCTTGTCAATGTAGCTCTGGGCGGTCTTGCCCAGCTCGGTACCTTTCTTAATTTCGTTGCGCAGCACATCGCCGGTTGAGATATGTCCCAACCCGTAGTGCTCAATCATCAGGTCGCTCTGCGTGCCCTTGCCAGAACCAGGGGCGCCGAAAATAACAATGTTCTTCATATGAATTCTCTTTTCTTGTTTATCCTGTTTAATTTTTGTTTCTTTTCCCTTATACCACAAGTCCGTCATGAGGTCGCTCTTCCGGGCTTCCACATCACTGGGCATGTAGGGTAGTTTGATATGTCTCATCGCTCCACGTTTAAATCTTTATCCCTCAACCAATGAATAAATCTCCTTCAGTTGGCGTCCCTGCTGGTCGTAGTCCAGCCCATAGCCCACGATGAAGTCGTTAGGGATGGAGAATGCGGCATACTCAATATCCAGCTTCTCCTCCAGCTTCTCGGGTTTCACGAAAAGCGTGCAGATATGCACCGAGGCAGGATTTCGCGTACCCAGCGACTCTATCATCTGCTTCATGGTACGTCCCGTATCCACGATGTCCTCGACAATGACGACATCCCGCCCAGCTAAGTCTTCATTGATGCCCAACACCTCATGGACCTTACCTGTAGAGGTAACACCCTGATAAGAAGCCAGCTTCACAAACGAGACTTCACACGGTATCGTCATCTCGCGCAACAGGTCTGCGGCAAAGATGAACGACCCGTTCAACACACCCAACAACAGGGGGTTCTTACCTTCCATGTCCTTGCTGATCTTCTGTGCCAGCTCCTTCACGCGCTGCTTGATTTCCGCCTCGGGAATAGACGTCTTAAACGTCTTATCCTTAATTGTTACAATGCCCATAATACAACAAATTAGATAATTTGATGCAAAATTACTAAATTTTCGGCAAAGAATAGGCATTGATTAGCATATTTTTCGTATTTTTGCAGCTAAAATGAAGATATTCACAAGTGCTCAGATACATGAGCTGGACAAATTCACCATCGAAAACGAGCCTATACCCAGTCTCGATCTCATGGAACGTGCGGCCAGGGCGCTGACCCAGACCGTCACCAAGCTCTATCCCCCCTCCACCCCTATGGTGGTCTTTGCCGGACCAGGCAATAACGGAGGCGACGCCTTGGCCATGGCACGCCTGCTGGCCGAGAATGGCTATCAGGTCAGCGCCTACCTGTTCAACATCAGCGGCAAGCTCTCTCCCGACTGTGCGGCCAACAAGAGCCGCCTGCAGGAGTGTAAGCGCATCCAGAACTTTGTCGAGGTCATCGAGGAGTTCGACCCGCCACGCCTGGAGCAGCACATGGTGGTCATCGACGGTCTCTTTGGCTCAGGCATTAACAAAGCCTTGGCCGGTGGCTTTGCCTCGCTGGTCAAGTATATCAATGCCTCTCCGGCACAGGTGGTCAGCATCGATGTGCCCTCAGGTCTCATGACCGAGGATAACGCCTATAATGTCCGCGCAAACATCATCCGCGCCACCACTACCCTGACGTTGCAACAGCCCAAGCTGGCCTTCCTGTTTCCTGAGAACCAGGCCTTCATCGGACAGCTGCGCGTGTTGGACATTCGTCTGAGTCAGGAGGGCATCAACCAGATAGAGACTGCCTACTCCGTCATCGAGGAGAGCGAGGTGCGCCAGCTGCTCATGTCGCGCAATCCCTTCGCCCACAAAGGACAGATGGGCCATGCCCTGCTCATTGCCGGCAGCTACTGCATGGCAGGAGCCGCCATCCTGGCAGCACGGGCTTGCCTGCGTGCCGGTGCCGGCAAGATTACCGTCAACTCCCCCAAGCGTAATATACCCATCCTCCAGATGTCCGTCCCTGAGGCGGTCATCCAGACCAACAACGAGGACACCATCTTTGCCGAGGCTGTCGATACCGAGGACTACGATGCCGTAGGCATTGGCCCTGGTCTGGGACAGAGCGAGCAGACCTCCATAGCCCTCATTGCACAGTTGCGCCGCACACAGTGCCCGCTGGTGGCCGATGCCGATGCACTGAACATCCTGGGCAACCACCCTGCCTGGCTGCAGCAGCTGCCACAGGGCATCATCATGACACCCCATCCCAAGGAGTTCGACCGCTTGGACGGTCACTCTGCCGACAGCTATGAGCGCCTCACCAAGGCTCGCAACCTGGCACAGCGCCTCAAGGCCTATATCATCCTCAAAGGCCATTTCACCGCCATCTGCCTGCCTAACGGACATGTCCTGTTCAACCCCACAGGCAATGCAGGCATGGCTACTGCCGGCAGTGGCGATGTGCTGACAGGCATCATCACTGGCCTGCTGGCACGTGGCTATAAGCAGCAGGAGGCCTGCATCCTGGGTGTCTACCTCCATGGACTGGCAGGTGATCTGGCAGCCCACGACCTGGGCGAGGAGAGCCTTCTGGCCAGCGATATCATCCGTTATCTATCACGAGCTTTCAAGAGACTGAAAGAATGAAGAACCTTCCATACATGGTGAGAGGCTGGGTCGTGGCATCCCTGTTCCTCCTGACTGCCCTGCCGCTGCAGGCGCAGACCTACTATCTGCCCAAGACCACCCTGAACATCCATCTGCTCATCGAGAAGCAGACCTACACACCAGGACGTTTCTCACGCTATGCCGAGAAATACCTGCGCGTCTCGGGTGTCAGCCAGGACCAGCAGGTCAGCCACCGCATCATCGGTTGCGATGTCACCACCTTGGGCGTACGCGACACCACCAAGTGCTTCACGCTCCGCCTGAAGGGTAAGAGCGAGTCTGCCGACATCCGCCTCAGCGACGACGGTGTCCTCCTCTCCATCAACACCGATCCCCTCACCCCCAGCTCATCACTCATCACCCAACACGCATCACTTAACACTCAGCGCGCATCACTTAACCCTCAACACGCATCACTCCTCTCTGCAGAGGTGCTCGTTGCCGGCAGCACTGCCAAGATGGCCGAGCTCACAGCCCAGCAGATTACCGAGCTGAGGGAGCGTCGTCAGCTGTTAGCCACTGGCGAGGCTGACAACATGCCACAGGACGAGCGCCAGCTGCAGCTCATGCTCAGCGAGCTCGACAGCCAGTGCAACGCCCTGACCAGCCTCTTCACAGGCACCATCCGCCGTGACACCACAGCACAGGAGGTCACCCTCTGCCCTGAAAAAGAGATGGAACGCGAGGTCGTCTTCCGTCTCTCTCGCCGCCTGGGACTTGTCGACAAGGACGACCTGGCAGGTGCACCTTATTATATTACGTTGAAGAACCTGCACCCCGCAGAGGGGGTTCCCCTGCCTGAAAACAAGAAGGGCGAAGGCCTCTATGCCAACGTCCCCGGCACCGTACAGCTCACCCTCCAGCAGGAGGACCAGCCCCTGGCAACCTTCCAGGTGCCCATGGCCCAGTTCGGCTTTGTCGAACTCCGCGAGGCCAGCCTCTTCAAGCGCTACCACACCACCCTGCAGCTCCATCCCGCCACAGGTGCCGTAGTCTCCTGCCACTATACAGAATAAGACTCAAACAAGATGAAAAAGATAGTAGGTATTCTCTTTTGGGTAGCCTTGGCTGTTATGGCACAGGCTCAAACCAAGATTGTTGTCATCTCCGATATCCATGTGATGGGCCACGGCCTGCTGATCAATGACGGCCCTGCCTGGCAGCAACACCTGGCCAAAGACCGTAAGATGCTGGACAAGAGCCGTGAGCTGCTCGATGCCATGGTGGAACGGCTGAAGACAGACATCAGGCCCCAATTGGTGCTGATTACCGGCGACCTGACCAAGGATGGCGAGCTGGCCAGCCATGAGTATGTGGTCGGCAAGCTCGATGAGCTGCGTGAGGCAGGCATCCATACGCTGGTCATCCCCGGCAACCATGACTTGGGCAATGCCAATGCTGTCACCTACGATGGCGACAAGAAAACCAGGGTCACCGTGCCTACACAGGCCAACTTTGCCAAGCTGTATGCCAACTATGGCTATGACGAGCATGCCGACCGCGAGAACAGCACCCTCACCTACACCAATGAGCCCATCCCCGGACTGGTGGTCATCGGCATCGACTCTGGCGAGAACGGCTGGCTGTCGAACATGACGCTCAACTGGGTGTGCAACAAAGCCATGGAAGCCCGCAAGGCTGGCAAGCAGGTGGTGGCCATGATGCACCATCCCCTGTTCCCCCATTTCCATGGCGTGGAGAAGTTCGTGGATACAGCTGTCATCAGCAACTATGAGCATGTGCGCAACCGACTGGCTGACGCTGGCATCGGCCTCATCTTCACAGGCCATTTCCATACCTCCGATATCGCCAAGGACTACAATGCCGACCTGTCCAAGGTCATCTACGACGTAAATACAGGCTCGCTCATCTCCTATCCTTGCGACTATCGCCTAGTGACGGTATCGCATGACCTGCACACCTGGGACATCACCACAGGCCATATCACCCACCTGCCTGACGATGCCCAGTTCAGCACCACCAGCAAGCAGCGTCTGATGGCCAGCGTGAAGCACCTCCTGTCATCGAAGAATGCCGCACTGAGTCTGTTTGCCGATGATGCTGCCGACTGCTTCATCATCCACGCAGAGGGCAACGAGCACCAGTCACCCAAGGGACAGGAGATACTGAAGAAGCTGGAAGGCATGATGCAGGAGGCGGAGCAGTTTACTGAGATGGTACCCAAGCTGAAAAACAAAATCGCCGATGTCGATAAGATGATGCATAGCATCCTCAAGGACATCAGCGAGTATGGCGTGCCAGGACGTGAGAATCAGACCGACGACCTGACGCTGACCATCGAGCTGCCAAAGTAATTTTGCCATCTCCACATGGCAGTTCAGGGAGAGGGGCTGCCGCGAGTGTCGCGAAATTGCGCTGTCAGGGGGAAATTGCAGGGATAATGAATCGGAATCTTCTTCTGATTCGCAAAAATTAGCTACCTTTGCAGTCGCAATTTTTAAACCTACAATTAGAAATGTTTCATATTTACAAAGGGTACGAGCTTGTAGAAGCCTACCACAACATGCGTATGGGCCGCCGGTTCCATCCGAGCGGAGCCTTCAAGAAGACCGCACAGGCCATCATCGTTCTTATCGTCACACTCCTGCTATGGAACGCCCCCACCAGCATTTTCGGCATCGAGGGACTCACCGTAGTACAGCAGCGCATCATCGCCATCTTTGCCTTTGCCACCCTGATGTGGGTGCTCGAGGTGGTGTCGTCGTGGGCCACCAGCGTGGCCATCATCGGACTGATGCTGCTCTTCGCCTCAGACTCTGGCATCAAGTGGATGTGCGACCCTGAGGAGGTAGGACAGCTGCTGTCATATAAGTCAGTCATGGCCACCTTTGCCGACCCGGTCATCATGCTGTTCATCGGCGGATTCATCCTGGCCATCGCTGCCACGAAGACAGGTCTGGACGCCCAGCTGGCCAAGGTGCTGCTGAAGCCCTTTGGCAACAAGAGCGAGAACGTGCTGCTGGGATTCATCCTCATCACGGGCCTGTTCTCTATGTTTGTGTCGAACACCGCCACGGCTGCCATGATGCTGACTTTCCTGACACCGGTCTTCCGTCAGCTGCCCCCAGAGGGTAAGGGTCGCATCGCCATGGCACTGTCCATTCCCCTGGCCGCTAACCTCGGCGGCATGGGAACGCCCATCGGCACACCGCCTAACACCATTGCCCTGAAATACCTGAACGACCCCGAGGGCCTGAACATGGGACTGGGCTTTGGCGAGTGGATGCTGTTTATGACGCCGTTGGTCGTCGTCCTGCTGCTGGTAGGCTGGTGGCTGCTGAAGACACTGTTCCCCTTCTCGCAGAAAACCGTCGAGCTGGAGATTGAGGGCGAGATGAAGCGCGACGCCCACACCTATATCGTCATCGTCACCTTCTTCCTGACAGTAGCCCTGTGGCTGCTCGACACGGTGACAGGCATCAACTCCTATACCGTGGCACTGGTGCCCTTCGTCGTCTTTGCCCTGACAGGTGTCATCAACAAGCGCGACCTGGAGCAGATCAACTGGTCGGTCATCTGGATGGTGGCCGGTGGCTTTGCCCTGGGTTACGGTCTCAACGCCTCTGGTCTGGCAGCAAATGCCGTCAAGAGCATTCCCTTTGGCGACTTCTCGCCCCTGCTCATCCTCGTGCTGTCGGGACTCATCTGCTACCTGCTCTCCAACTTCATCTCTAACTCAGCCACCGCAGCCCTGCTGATGCCCATTCTGGCAGTGGTATGCTCGGCCATGGGCGACAAGCTGGACGCCATCGGAGGCACCCCCACCGTACTCATCGGCGTGGCCATCGCCGCATCGTCAGCCATGGTGCTGCCCATCTCCACCCCGCCGAATGCGCTGGCTTATGCCACCAATCTGGTGCAACAGAAAGACATGTCGAAGATGGGTCTCATCGTGGGCATCCTGAGCATGCTGTTGGGCTATACCTTATTATATATATTAGGCACCATGCACGTGTTTTAAGGGCTTAATTTAACAAACTGTAACTTTTTACGGAAAATATTCGGGAATTTCCTTTGCCGTTTCAAGGAAATTCCCGATATTTGCGTTGTGAAACTAACAAAATGACAACATTATCTATTAACTAAATAACTTTTACTATGAACGTAGAGAAGATTATGCAGGACTTGGAGCGCAAGCATCCAGGAGAGTCAGAGTACCTGCAAGCAGTACGTGAAGTGTTAATCTCGATAGAGGACGTGTACAACCAGCATCCCGAATTCGAGAAGGCAAAGTTAATTGAGCGCATCGTCGAGCCGGAGCGTGTCATCACCTTCCGTGTGCCCTGGGTCGACGACAAGGGCGAGGTGCATGTCAACCTGGGCTACCGTGTCCAGTTCAACAGCGCCATCGGTCCCTACAAGGGCGGCCTGCGCTTCCACTCATCAGTGAACCTCAGCATCCTGAAGTTCCTCGGTTTCGAGCAGACCTTCAAGAACTCCCTCACCACACTGCCCATGGGTGGTGGCAAGGGCGGTTCCGACTTCTCCATCCGCGGACGTTCTGACAATGAGGTTATGCGTTTCTGTCAGGCTTTCATGAACGAGTTGTACCGCCACATTGGTCCCGACGAGGACGTGCCGGCAGGCGACATCGGCGTGGGAGCCCGTGAGATAGGCTACCTCTATGGCCAGTACAAGAAGCTTACCCACCAGTTCCAGGGTGTGCTGACGGGTAAGGGCATCGAGTGGGGCGGCTCCAAGATTCGTCCTGAGGCCACAGGCTATGGCGCCCTCTATTTCGTCAACCAGATGATGCAGGAGCACGGTCTCGACATCAAGGGCAAGACGGTCGCCCTGTCAGGCTTCGGCAATGTGGCCTGGGGTGCTGCCAAGAAGGCTACCGAGCTGGGTGCCAAGGTCATCACCATCAGTGGTCCTGACGGCTACATCTATGACCCTGCAGGTCTTGACGACGAGAAGATTGAGTACATGCTGGAGCTGCGCGCCTCGGGCAATGACGTCTGTCAGCCCTATGCCGACGAGTTCCCGGGCTCTACCTTCTATGCTGGCAAGAAGCCCTGGGAGCAGAAGGCCGACATCTATCTGCCCTGTGCCACCCAAAACGAGGTCAACGGACAGGATGCCGACAGCATTCTGAGTTTCAAGCCGCTGTGCGTCGCTGAGGTGTCTAACATGGGCTGTACCGCCGAGGCTGCCGAGAAGTTTATCGCCGCCCATCAGCTGTTTGCACCGGGCAAGGCCGTCAATGCGGGTGGTGTGGCCACCAGCGGTCTGGAGATGACACAGAACTCCATGCGCTTAGGCTGGAGCGAGGCCGAGGTCGACCAGAAGCTGCACCAGATTATGTCGTCCATCCATGAGCAGTGCGTCAAGTATGGCAAGCAGCCCGATGGCTATATCGACTATGTCAAGGGTGCCAACGTCGCCGGCTTCATGAAGGTCGCTAACGCCATGATGGCGCAAGGAATTGTATAATGAGGGTAGCACTCGTTGCCATATTACTGATACTTTGCTTTACCCCGTTGCAGTCGCAAGACACGCAACAGGGTAAAGCCTCCTTCTATGCCCGGAAGTTGTTCGGACGTATGACAGCCAGCGGCGAGCGCCTGCACAAGGACTCGCTCACCTGTGCCCACCGCACCTATCCTTTCGGCACGTTGCTGAAAGTCACCAACCCTGCCAACGGACGCTCTGTCATGGTCCGCGTTACCGACCGCGGGCCCTATGTCCGTGGGCGTATCATCGACCTCTCGTGGCGTGCTGCCAAGGAGCTCGACATCATCTCCAAGGGTGTTGCCATGGTCATCGTCCAAAAGGCCAGCAACATCATTGTACCCTACAAGCCTACCGACGAGATAGATCTCCCAGAACTTGAGCTGGAAACCAATGAAGGCTCTATCGGCACGTCGCCCTACTGGCATGACATGAAAAAGGACTTGCAGGAAAACCCGCAAGTCCCAGAAAAGTCAAAGCCAGCCTCAGCCTCCGAGTCTGCCAAGTCTGGAGCTACCGCCTCGCCGTCCGAACCGTAAACTCCTGCACCTGCGAGGTAATCTCCTTGTTACCCTGTGCCACTGCCACACGGATGACGATGCTGCCGTCCTTCAGCTTCGGACCAGCTAAGATTGCCGCTGTATAGCGTATGCCGCTGTTGGGAGCGATGCTCTCCACATGCAGGTTGGGCGATATATGGATATGCTTGTTGCCCGTCACGTCAAATACCGTGGGCTGCACGTCATAGAGCGTCTTCGACGAGTTGTTCATCACCTCGAAAGTCACCGTACACTTCTCCCCGGCACGCAGCACGCCGTCATGGTCCTCGTCAATGATGCGTGCATGGCGAATCTCGATGAGCGAGTTGTATTTCACGCTGTAGCCAGGGTCCATACCCGCCTTGGGCGTATAGGTATGGGGCGACGCTGCCGAGTAGGTGCCACGCCCGTCGCGAGGTCCTGCTCCGTCGAAGTCTATGCGGTCGTCACCACGCCCCGAGGCATCGAAGCCGCTGTCGTCCTGACTGTAGCCGTCCGTGTTGCCATAGCTGCCGTTGCCCGTCGGCTGACGCTGGGCACGCTGCCGACGGTATTCGGCCCGTTCCTCAGCCTCCTTCTGGTCTGCCGCGGCACCCACTGCCGCACCGATAGCCGCACCACTGGCCACACCTATCAGCGTACCGACATCACTGCCCCTGCGACCACCTGAGATACCGCCGATGGCAGAGCCTAATATCGCACCGAACGAACCGCCCACATACGCTCCCTGACCGGTGTAGGTAGCACAGCCAGTCAGCAGCATCAGCGGACACAACAATAAAATGATACCTTTCTTCATCGTCTTGACATTTTAAAGTTTCTCGCTGCAAAGATACGATAAAAGCACAAATCCCACAAGGGAATATCCCCAAAAACACTTAGGGAATTCCCTAAAACAGCAAGGCGTGCCCCGCCCCTTCTTACGGTAAGAAGGTTTTCACAAGATACTGTCTTTGATGGTATTTACAATATACCTGACATCATCGTCCGTAACGCAAGGTCCTGAGGGCAGGCACAGCCCTCGCTTGAAAATCCCTTCCGCTACGCCATTAACATACGCCACACTCGTTCTGTACACAGGTTGGCAGTGCATCGGCTTCCACGTGGGCCTTGCCTCTATACCCGCATCATCCAGGCAGACACGCATGGCCTCCACATTGTCATTGGGCTGACAGTCCGTCACTGCTGACGATACCGCATGTATCACCCCCGCAGCACCACCTACTGCCTTCTGCACGACCTTCTGATAGGCTTTCTCCTGCCCCTTCACCTTCATGTCAGGATCCAGCGTAATGGTACACAGCCAGTAGTTCGAATCAAAATCCCCCTTCCCTTCTGTGGAGAGGCTGGGCTGCTTATGGACCTCTATTCCTTTCACATCTGCCAACAGCTCTTCATACAAAGCCTGCACATGACGGTGGTGTGCTATATGGTCGTTTGCAACCGTCATCTGCCCACGTCCGATGCCTGCGCAGATGTTACTCATGCGATAGTTATAGCCGATAGCCTCATGCTGGTAGTACGGATACGACTCCCTGGCCTGTGTCGCCAGCCACATCACCTTCTGCTGGGCCTCTTCATCTGGACATATCAATGCCCCGCCACCAGAGGTGGTTATCATCTTGTTGCCGTTGAACGACAATACTCCATAGTCGCCGAATGTACCCAGCATCTGTCCTTTGTAGCGCGAGCCAAAGCCTTCGACAGCATCCTCTATGACTGGGATGTCATAGCGCCTCGCTATCTCCATGATGCGCTCTATCCGGTATGGCATGCCATACAATGCCACAGTAACTATGGCCTTCGGCTTACGCCCTGTCTTGGCGATGCGGTCCTTGATGGCCACCTCCAACAGCTCCGGATCCATGTTCCATGTCTCAGGCTCAGAGTCCACAAAGACAGGCTTTGCCCCTAAGTACACCACCGGGTTCGCTGATGCGCAGAACGTAAACGACTGTCCGATGACTTCATCGTCCGGCCCCACCCCACATGCAATCAGCGCCAGATGCACCGCCGCAGTACCAGAGGAAAGAGCTACTACCCTTTTGCTAAGGGTAGCGTTATCGTTAAGGTTGACGAAGTCCTCCAGGTCTTTCTCGAATGCATCTACATTAGGTCCAAGGGGCACCACCCAGTTCGTGTCGAATGCCTCTTTGATATATTTCTGCTCTATGCCATCCTCACTCATATGCGCCAAGCATAGATAAATCCGCTTTCTTTCGCTCATGGTTAAAATCAAATCCTAATAAATACGGACTGCAAAGGTACAAAAAATATTTGTTATTCAAACACTTTTAGCTATTTTTCTCTGGGGTGACATATTAAGTCAACAAGTTCCCCCATTTTTCCAATCTTATATTTCGGAAGATATTCTTGCGACAGACTAAAATCCTGCTTATGAATATTCCGACCATCATCCAGTAGGCATACAGTGTCCCAGCCTCTTTGATTGGCAGCCACAAAATCCTTTTCAGGATTGTCACCTACATAAACATAATCACTATCTGGAAATTGTTCCTCCATCAAGTCATATCCGAAACCATCAACTTTGCGATGGCCCCAAGTTTCTGAAATGACGATACGCTCATCTGCAAAATATTGTTCCAGACCCAAAGCCTTTATTTTATTCATCTGAGATACTGTCCTACCGTCTGTAATGATTCCTAATCCGAAATGACTGTTCTTTAGCGTATCAAGCACTTGCTTTGTATCATCGTCTAAAGCTATCTTCGGAATATGATTCCGATACATGTTTAGAAGAAATTCCTTATCGACCGGCCGTTTATAGAAATCTATCACCTCTTGGAACACATTTTTTCCTTCATGGTAGTACCTGAGCATTTCGCTCCAAAGGCCATAGATGTCATACTTATCCTCAAAGAAATCTGCTATCTCTTGATAGGCAGACTTCAGAAAGTCAATCTCCTTATATAGCGTATCATCCAGGTCAAAGACCACGACCTTATGTTTCTGCGTCATACACGATCACATCATTATCGTAGCGTAACATCAGCGTATTGTCCAGCCACGCATCCGAATAGCAAAGCTCTTCATCCATCAGATATTCTCTGATGATATATTCTGCATAGTTGGCTTTAGCATAATAAGATAAAGGAAAGCCTCCTCCGAAACGTGGATTGATTTCAATGCCCTTGACGTCATTGTCTGACTCACGATAGAACAGTTGGACACAAATGCAGCCACGTACACCATCCAAATACTCCATCCGCTTTTTGAGAAAGCCTACAAGGTAGTTTTTTCGGGTGATACCCTTATTAATCTCACCAGCCCTGACCTCAATACGCTCTCTAGGAACAATTCCTTTCACCCGACAGTCCCTGCCAAAATACATATCCACCGTAAACTCCTTATACTCCTCTTTGTCGATATACTCCATAAACAACAGTTTCGGGTCTTCCAATATTTTCTTAGTCAATTCATCCGGTTGATAGATAACATGAGTATTCATACTTAATGAGCCATCGTAAGGCTTGGCAAACATCGGGAACACAGGGTGGTTCTTATCTATCATCTTAGGCACTGCAATATCCAACTTTTCCAGACAACCGGCAGTCAGTCTTTTGTTTCGGCATATCTTGACAAATTCCAAATCCGATAATACCAATGCAATACCAGCCTCAAAGAATCTATTTTTGTTGGAGGCTAAAATGATTAGCTCTGTATCGATAGTTGGAATAACTACACCTATATTAAGTGCTTTACAGAGTTCCAACAGCCTGTCGACATACTCCTCATCCGTACATCGTGGCACCTTAAAACTGCCATCCGAAACAAAACAGGCTGGTGCCCTCTCCGGCTTCATGTCAGCCGTATATACTTTTGCCTCTAAGCCTAGCTCGTGGATGGTCCTCTGGAATATCTGTACCAGCACAACCCGTTTACCTACGGAAGTAATTAATATATTCTTCATGATTTAATCAAAAAATCGTCTATCTTGCTATTCTTTTTTTGAAGAAAAGGTGTACATCGGAATTGTTTGAAAAAGAGTAATATAAACCAAAACCTGACAAGAAAAGAAAGCCTGGTGTGTGAACCAGCCTCGCTAATTGAGCAAATATCGAAGGCTGATAGGTGTCATTCATTAGATGTCCCCACATATCTCCCAATATAGCTAATCCCATCAGCTCTGCTCTATATTTACTAATAGTCTCAAACTGGAAAGAGTATTGCAACATAATCCCTATTGTTTTATATGAGTTGGTCTTTGATTGGTTTCCTGCGGAGGAGTCATATAGTCATCTCCATAGATAATTTTCAAGTATTCATCATAGCTGGACATCACATTCACCTCCGTATCTTCAAACTGATGCCGTTCTACCTTCTCCAGCATGTGGAACGGATATCTGAAGCGCAAGGCATTGAACTGGTCGTGATAACCAGCCTGAAACCTTGTCGGTTTGCCATTGCCCCAAAGGGCCAGCCTGTCGTACAACCTTAACTTAACAGACAAGGGGAAAAACCTTCCTGCCATATAGGTAACAAACGACAACACCTTCCCTGACCAGGAAAAGCGCGTATAGTCCGGACGGGGTTTGATAGTCCCTTGTAGGAATGCGATCGCATAATACTTGATTCGTTCTTTGAGCCTGCTGTCTGGCACATAATCCCACGTAAAGACATCAATGGTGGGGCATGCATGGCGGTCCCCATGAAACACTTCATAATCCTCCATCAGCCAAATACGGTCAAGCCATAAGTCTTTATCACTGACCAGTGTCGGTGACTCCTGGACAGCCGCCATCAACCGATTGTAATACTTTCGCTCAATCGTGATATCCACATCGTCATCCCATGGGATAAATCCCTGGTGCCGAATGGTGCCAAGCATCGTCCCACTCGAAACACTATACACGATATTATTTTTTTTGCAAAGCGCATCGAAAGTTTTCAAGAGTTGAAGTAACCTCTGCTGCACCTTCAATGTTCCGTATTTATTCTCTATATCCATTATTTATCAATATAGCTATTTTACACCCTCATCAATACCTTATCCTGATATCTTTAGGTAAAAGGTGGTATATATAACAGCAAGTCATCCAAAGAGGATACACCTGCATAACACGATAAGTCATATGAAGAGATTTACTGATATAACGTCCTTCTTCAAAAGGATACCCTCCTATTTGTCTGAGTCGTCTTATCAAATCCTTGCTCTTCTTGGCTGGGAGGTAGCGGAATGCCTGATGGAGCATTTGGAAAGACAGGTTACTTATTCTTCGTTGTATGCTCCTGGCGCATTGGATGTCCGGGTACTTTGACAAAACACCTAAGAGCCACTTGATAACCCACAGCCGGTCTTCTGCCACACGTTCTGCCTTGAGTATCTTGCCTGAATAGTTGATCGTACTCTGAGGCCAATGAACGTAATAGTAATTCACCCATCCTACATGCGACACGCATTCAGCAGCCAAAAGGGCCTCTACGAGAAATACGACGTCTTCATGCATACCTACTTGGACGGGAAATTGCAAATGATGCTTTTCCACGAACGAGCGCATGATTATATAGTTCCAGCATTCTGGACGCATGTCCGGATGCTTTGCATAGTAAGCTGCTCCAGAAGAAATCTCGTCTAACGGGCTCTCACCTTCCACATATTGGGGTTCCTGCCCGCCTTTAGTATCCTGATAGTCATGAAACAGCATCTCCAAACAATGGGTTTCTGCAAGCTCACACAGTTGGCTAAGAGCATGTTTCCTAACTCTGTCATCACAATCACAAAAGAAGATATACTTTCCCGTTGAATGGGCAATTCCTGAATTTCGGGCAGCGCTCACCCCCAAATGGTCTTGCCGGACATATGAAATTGGGGAGTATTGCTCGCAATAAGACTTCAAGACATCGACAGGTTCTGTTGACCCATCGTCTACCACGATGATTTCGTATTCGCCTTCTTTGAAATCCTGTGCCAACAAGTCTTCCAATACTGTACCAATATATCTGTCCCCATTATAATAGGGAATAATAACACTAAGCTTTTTCATTGACATCTAAAATGATGGAAATCACAATATAGCTATGATCTATCGAATATAAAATTGAACATATTTGCGATTTCCTGATAATATTCAAGTATTTTCATCTTCCAATAATGATGTTTTTTCAGAAAAGCCTCACGTTGATGCACCATTTTAATGAATTCATCTACATTGCTATTCAGGATTGACTCTACCAAGGCATCATTTCTTAAATCTTCTGGAAGCTCTGTTTGATGCTGCCGTGCCCATAGGACAATTTTGCGCGTATTCATCTCCTTCCTGGCAAACGCCATAATTTCATGTTCTGGCTGAACATGGTAATGATACTGGCCAATCACATCTGACCTTAACATATATGCATAATGCCTCAATATTTGAGGTAACACTTCTTCACAATGATACCTTATACAACCATCATATCTATCATCAAAGATGGTCGCACCCCTTCTTACAACAGGAAAAGCTTTACTTGTAACCCCTCCATAGCGATAATGACAGACCAGTTTACCTGATACCCACATTGACTCAACGTATGGTGCCAAAGCCAAATTGAAGGCATTATCTTCTATGGCGGTATTGTTTGGAAATAATGAATAACTGGATTCACAATATGCCTTATAAAGACAAGAGTACTTTATCAGTCGCCCCCATACGACGGTTTTCCACCAATTACACATATTTCCATCATAACCTACCAAGCATCGCAAGACAGCTTCGTTTGGAATCTCCTCGTCACATACGCTATAAGGATGGCTCTTCCTTTTTATGAGCCCAAAACTATCGTAGACAATATCATAGCTGCCTACGACCATGTCAACACCCTTCTCCTGCGCCAAGTTATACAGTTCCTCAAGAGCATCCGTCGCAAGATAATCATCACTATCCAAAAAACATACATATTCACCACTAGCCTTCAAAAAGCCATCTCTACGGGCAAATGCAAGTCCTTCATTCTGCTTGTCTATGACAGTAATACGATGGTCATTCTTTGCATATTTCTGACATATCTTCAGACTCTTGTCCGTAGAGCCATCATTGACAATGATGACCTCAAAGTCCTGAAAAGATTGTCCGAGTACCGAACGGATACACTTCCCAACATACTTCTCCTGATTATATACAGGAATAATTACACTAATGACAGGTCTATTCATGTCTTCTATCTAATCTGTGAAAACATATCCATCTTATTCATAGGATAAAACCATTTGAGTCATTGTCACATGATGTGACTCAATACGATTTCGGTCAGACCGTCAATTTGCTTCTTCAGTGAGTATTTCTCCTGATAAAAGGCCGACAAGGCTACTCGCTCCTCCATAGAAGGTGGAGTTTCCAGGGTGGAAAGCATCTTCTTGGCCAGATCTTCCACGGAATACGGGTCAAATGTGGGTATCTTCCCACAAGTCACCTCCTTCAACACATCAATATTGGAAATCAAGACCGGTGTCTTCAGTACAGCCGCTTCTATAGGTGTCCAGCCGAATCCTTCCTTAAGAGAGGGAGTGACAAACAAATCAGCATGGGTGTACAGCCAACGCATCTCTCCCTCAGATCGGTTTGATGAGTCAAAGACCACACGATGGTCCATTTTCAGTTTGGACACAACACGTTGAAGATATTCAATATCTGAATAACGAGAGTCATATCCTTTCAAATACAATATATGAGGAATCTGGTCCTTTAATTCGTACAACGCTCTGATGAGTGTTTCCGCATTCTTATACAGTTCGAACCTGTTCACATCGAGAATGTACTTTCGTCCACAAACTGATTCGACTGGCTTTTCTTGTTGTTGAAAGTCAAACGGAATACTGTTATATAATACAGCCGAATCCCTTTTCGTACACTTTAGCAGTGCTCTACGCGTTTCTTCTGAAATAGAAATAAAACGCACCCTCCTGAAAAGTATCTTTCTCCACAAACTGACACAGGCATATCTCCACTTTGATGTATTCTCTTTTCTTCTCTGAAGGTAAATCAGATCATGTACGACAGAATAATGACGATACCGTTTCGGAAAGAAATAGCGGCCTAGTACGTGACATGGTGTGACGACCACGTCGATGCTCCTTGCCCGTAGCTCTTGCTCAAATGGTATAAGAGCTAAAAGTCGGTCTAAGGCAATACTGTGCGTCACCGTATCTTGTATGTCAACAACTATTTTATCAACGCAATAGCCAGCAAGACTGTCAATGTAGTTTTCCATCCCTTTGCAGACAAGAGCTGTTACATCAAAGATCGTACTTAAGCGCAACCCTTGTAACAATCGTCCTGCATAAATATGCAAGCTCTCTGTATTTGATGGAATATCCCTAATGTAGGAACAGTCTAACAACAGATGATGTTTTTTATCGATGTCCATAGCTTGTTTTTGTATAGGATTTAAAACTTCACGAAAAAGAATCGGTGATTTCGAAAGGACAGGATCGGATAAGAAGTGTTGCATCATAATCTATGGGAGCATAATGAGCGCACTGTTCAAGCACTTTCCCTATAGTAGTTGAATTTGTAATCCTTAGGGGTTCTTTTGTCGTACGTCCAACACCAGAGAAATAGTCTAAATACTTAAATTCCCCCTCAAATGTATCGTCTCCAAACCGAATCCAGACATTGGGTATTTTATAGGCATCTGCAACTATCAATCCATGCAAGGAACTTGATGCAATACATTCACATTCGATTATTCTATCAATGACACCCTCCCATCGGTCATAATTTACTATATCAATGACTTCTGCTTTCACCCCAGCCTTCTCAACCATTCGACAAATCAGCTTATTCCCCTTATCTCTAAAATGAAGTATGATTCCAAGTCTGTGCTTCTTCTTTCTGACGGGCCGATACAAAAAAGGAAGTAATAATGCTGGGTCGCCATATACTTCAGGACAATCTATTCCTTGTTTTTGTAAATACGCTCTCGTCAATTTCCCTCGTACAGCACAAATTTTCTTCGGAAAACCATTCATCGGTAAACCAGCATCTCTGGCTCCGCTTCCCCAAACTATACTATTTTTCTGACTCATAAAGTACAAATTCAAAATAGACCCGATACACATATATATTGGGAATCTTCTGACATTCCATAATTGAGGATAATTGAAGATTTGCTTACCAGTGAGTTTCTTTAACATGTAATAGTTGAGATCATCCCCGAAATTTCGATGAACCACTCTGTCTTTATGCCAGTCCATCGAAGCATTTACAAGCAAAACATCTTTCCTTGCAAATCTCAGCGAATAAATTGTATTAGCCAAACAGTGCCACCAATGACGTGTCCGTCTCACAATTGCCCTTATTATGCTTTTTCGGTCTCGCATATATTTCCTTCTCAACCTGGATTGCTAATCTATTGGTGCAATGTCAATATAATCATACGAAGGCGGAAGTGGAGACTTCAAGCCATGCTTTCTCAACAAATCTGCCACGAAGTTAATGACGCGGATTTTAAAGGGGCGCCTGTCTGTCTTCATCCCCATCCATCTTGTTTGATCCTGATAGTGATAAAACGTGCTCCGGAAAGGGTGGTCAGGGTGTCTATGATAGGCATCCCATGGTTTCTTATCTGTATAATGGACAATGACGGGGTCCCGGCGAGCCTCCTCCACATCTTTTTTGTATTTGCAATTATTCCATAGTGGATTCTTCCCCTTCTTTAAGAAGCCAGAGGTCATATTGTATTTCATGGGAAGAATGACCTTGTTTTCTGAGAAAGCAACATTTAAGACATCTTGATCCCAAAATCGAAGTTTCTCGGCATATTCTTGTAAAATACGCACAAAATCTTTCACCACTTCATGCTTTCGCCAATATTGAAGATCAATAAGCATCACACCAGAATTAAAATACCCTAACTGGGAAGGAATATTTAAGCGATCGTATAAATCCGGAAACACTTCGTAAGGATAAACCACAACACCTACAGGGCGTTCTTTCATGTCTATATTCCACAATGGTAGCAGGGAATGCCTTACGATGATATCACCATCCAAATACAAGACTTTGTGAATACTCTTAGGCAAAATCTCTGATAACATAAGTCGATAATATGCAGCCTGTGTGACATGCGACCCCATTTTGACATTGGGGAAGCAGGGGAATTTCGTCACGTCAACATGATAAAACGTGATAGACTTTCCTTCAAATACCGTAACTGTTTCTTCCAAATCACGCATCCCTTTCTCTGTCACATTATCATCAACAATGATATGGAACACGATGTCCACCTCCGGATTGTTCACACATACCGACTGCATCATCACGCCCGTTGGCATGACAAACCACTTGTCTGTACAAGCTACAATATCCATTTTATTCATAGGATAAAACCACTTAACTTTCGCAAGCTCTGCTTGCCTTGGAGATAGAAGGAGATAAAAGATGATAGTTTTGTTTTTTCATATTATGAGAAGTACCTGCCGATTCTGCATTGTACAGACTTTTTGGCAATTAAATACAGAATATACCATTTTGAGAATCCATATTTTCTAGCAATGCCGGTGACTTTCAAGCAAATCCTTTTCCCTCTATCATTTTTTGCACCTTCCGATGCATGTCATTTGGAAATTTTTAATTCTGCATCTAATAGACATCCTAACCATTTTGTACAGGATGTAAGATTTGGAAAATCCATATTCACGTGCTTTCAAAAAGCAATGGTTAAGCAAAGACCATTTCTTGCTTTTCAGAGCCTTTCGAAATGGAATCAGAAGATCCTCGTCGAAGATTGGTATCTGTTGGTCTATCATGAAACGATTCTTCTTGCCCATCACCTCTGTTAATATCAAGAGTGTAGCTGATGTGTATGTATTTGAGAGACTATCCGATCTATACGTTATACAGTAGACTTTCCTATCATCTACCTTGATTGTTTTAGCATAGTAACCAACAAGATACGAGAATATCACATCTTCTACCGCAGGTATCTCATCAAAACTGATTCCAAAACAATCAATCAGATCTTTCCGCACCATCTTGCAACATGGTCCACTATGAAGATAGCGTAATGATATACTATCAGAAGCTTTCCTGCTGAAATAGTCGTCTATTAACAAATTCAGCTTATTTGCCCTGTCTGAAGGCTTCAGGGTTATCGGGTCTACTGCGTCTGCATTGAAGAATACTATATCGGCCTCTTCGTCTTTATAGTCATCCAGGAAGGCATTGATGCAGTCATTAAAGTAATCATCTGCATCTAAAAACAACAAATATTCACCTGCTGCATAGCGGATGCCAACGTTCCTGGCATGACCAGCCCCCATGTTTTTATCTAAGTAGAAGAACTGAACTGCCGGGAAAGCAGTCTGTAATTCTCTCAGTTCAGAAAGAGATGCGTCATTACTGTGATCATCAATAACAATAACCTGAACATCTTCCCGATGCGGGATGGATGCCAAACTGCGCCTCAGCAAATCTGGGATATTATAATGAGGAATAATAATGGTATAAAACGCGCTCATCTCTTAATATGATCAAGAATAATAGTAGTTAATACGTCAATTTGCTTCTACAGTGAGTATTTCTCCTGATAAAAGGCCGACAAGGCTACTCGCTCCTCCATAGAAGGCGGAGATTCCAAGATGGAAAGCATGGCCAAATCTTCCACGGAATACTTTCAGTCCTCTCTCCAAATAGGCCTTAGCAGCCTTTATAAGCTATATCCCCCCATAGGGATATGGCCTGACAATAAAAACGATTATTTTCTAAATCGAAAGTCGCTTTACTACTTCAGGGTCCTTGTCTAAACTCTTGGCAATTTCACTGATGGACTTGCCTGCATCAAGCAGAAGTTTAATCATATTTCGCAGCATATCCTCCTGCTCGGCAAGCTGAGTCTTCTGCTCGGCAAGCTGAGACTTCTGCTCGGCAAGTTGAGACTTCTGCTCGGCAAGCTGAGTTTTCTGCTCGGCAAGCTGAGACTTCTGCTCGGCAAGCTGAGTTTTCTGTTCGGCAATCTTATGATCACGGAAAAGAATTTCCGTATCTCGCTTCTCAATAGCACTGAAATACTCATCCTCCACATTCATCCGATGTCGCATATCTGTATCGGCTGCTGCCATTGTCAGTCGGTGAAGAATATGCTCCATGTCGGCATCACCTTTATAGGCACGGTCGTCAATACTTAGCAGACGCCCGTCTTCCTCATCCTTGCGCGTCTGGTCGAAAATGCTCAACACCATATCCAGACGATTGTTAATACGCCCGTGCAGGCGGGGAATCTGCACGATAATGCTGTTGTGGGTCAGACTGTCAACAAAAGGATCAGGAAGGCCGACCGTCACCACATTACCGTCGTAGTCGAGCGACTGGTGGTTCACATAAAGCACCGGCTCTTCAACATTGCCTACTTTATGGCCGAGCAGATACACAGCCACCATCGGCAGGGCATTGCCATCATTCAGCATGTTTTTGGGATTGGAATAGTGTACACCAAGGTATTGGCGGAACCTTAGCGTCTCCGTCTCAAGCCACGTCTTCTGTAACTCGATGAGAATAAGCTTCTCTTTCCCACTGTCATCGCGAATAGTCGCACCGAAGTCTATGCGGAATACCGACAACGTGTCGCGGGTGTCATCGCTATACTCATGGGGGCGAACCTCTACGGCTACCACGTCCACCTTCAAGAGGGCGGAGAGAATGGTTCGGGCGATACGCTCATCCTCCATCAAATACTTGAATACAATATCGTATATTGGGTTGGCTATCTTCATACTTTTCTTCCTTTATGCACTTACCGACGGCAAAATTACAAAAAAAGCAGTCTCGCTCCAAACAAATGAAAGAGTTTTTTCGATTATTCTCTCCGAATGGTAAACTGTCAATTTTGACGTTCAGGCTTGAAAACAGCCGTTATGGGCAGCTTTGGCCACCTGAAGCGTCTAGATTAAATTAAACTTTTATTATTTTTTAATGCCAATAGTCATTGGCAACATGTTCTCATAATCTGTTCTTCCCTGCATAATTGCCTTGGATAAAATCCGAAGCTGCTCACGCTCGACATTTCTCAAATTCATTTGGAACTGTACTCGCTTAATCGCAGCCTTGGATAAAATCCGAAGCTGCTCACGCTCGACATTTCTCAAATTCATTTGGAACTGTACTCGCTTAATCGCAGCCTTGAAGAATTCCTTAAAATATTCCAATGTGGATACTCCACACATCTTACACGTCTCGATAAACGTGTGGTAGATAACCGATACTTTGGCACCTGCATGACTACCAAAAGTCAGCGAGTTTTTGCGCTCTACTGTCATAGGGCGAAGCGTGCGTTCTGCAAGTGAGTTATCTATGTTATAACGGCCATCTTTCAGATAAAGGATGAGCTGGTTCCAGAAACTGTTCAGATAGTTAAGTGCCTTCTGCATCAGGTCTCCTCTCATGCCATTTCCGTCAGCTAAAAGTTTGTCTAACCGCTGCCGTATCTGGCTGATGACTTTTGCTGTTTTTTCTCCTTGCCGTTCCTTTCGTATCTGCTCTGGAGTAAGATGTCTTAATCGGTATTGTTCTTCCTGATCATACAGCCATCCTATTAACCTGATAAAGTATTCGGCATCTGCATCTTTACCTTGTTCAAATGCATATTGGAATTTAGCTCTGGCATGAGCAAAGCAACACAGATGATCTACATTTACCAGCTCGTTGTCCAGATACATATAAACATTGAATCCATCCGACTGGAGGGCATCAATCTTAGTCTCGCCAAGGAAATCACGGAGCACCTTGCGACCACGGCTTCCGTCATCGTAAAAGTAAACTGCAACCTTGGCTTCCTTGTTTACCATACACCAGATGTATTTCTTGCCGTACTTGCCTTTTACCTTCACTCTGCACCAGGTCTCGTCACAGTTTACAGCATCACCCTCTTTACTATCGTAAATATGAGTACCTCTATAACCATCTCCATAACCCAAAAAAATCAATTCTTGATACTTGAATATTCTTTGCGCTTTTTGTGCCTCTCTATACCTTTTTGCTGTATATTCAGGTACATGATCTCCATTAGTACAAATGACTACAGAGGTATAAATCCCATTAGCTTGTAATGTCTCAAATAGGCCTCCCGCCACATTAATCTCATCGTCGGGATGAGGTACTATGATTAAAGCGCTTCGAATCATTGATAAATCATATTTGCTTATCAGAATAGCATCTTTAGTTCGTACCATCAAACATCTCCATCGTGGCATTACCTTCCTGACTGATGCCATCGCGTTGCAACACCTTCTGGATAGTCAACCAGATAACCCTGATATCAGTCATCAGGCTGATATGGTCTACATACCATACATCCAACTTGAACTTCTCTGTCCAGCTGATGGCATTGCGACCATGGACCTGGGCCCAGCCGGTAATGCCTGGACGTACCTCATGGCGGCGAGCCTGTTCCTTGCTATATAGCGGTAGGTATTCCACTAACAAAGGTCTTGGTCCTATCAGTGCCATATCGCCCTTCACAACGTTGATAAGCTGTGGCAGTTCGTCGATACTCGTCGAGCGTACAAACCTACCCACTTCGGTAAGCCGCTCAGCATCAGGCAACAAATTCCCTTCTGCATCCCGCTCATCCGTCATCGTCTTGAACTTGATAATCTTAAAGATCTTCCCGTCCTTGCCTGGGCGCTCCTGAAGAAACAGAAGCCTACCCCAACCCCCTCCCTCAAGGGAAGGGTTTCCTTTGCTATTTGCTATATAAAGGCATATCGAGATAATGAGCAACGGAATGCACAGAATCAGCAATGCCAACAGGGATATCCAGAAATCAATAAATCGTTTGAAGAAATGTTGGTACATAATTATAAACTACGGTCACCTGTACCGCTACTGAAAGTGAACAGAACAGGAAAAAAATGGTTTACTTTCTCATTAGTAAGGAACTTTTTAGCCTTTCAGATTCTCTGTAAGCAGAGTATGGCGATGCCATCATGCACCATACTACTTTTCGTAATACCCTTTTTCGCTGTACTGTGACCAGCGGAGATACATCTCCTGATAGTGATCCTTAATAAAGTCTGAGATTTTTGCTATCTCACGGTCATTGAGGATGCCCCGATTCTGAAGCACCGTATCACCATTACTCTTGACGAAGAACTTAGCCGATCCTGCCTCAGTGAGTTTGCTGTCACTAGCATGGACGTGCATACACTCAACTACACAGAAAGAAGTAAAATACAAGTAATAACCCGCAACCTTGAAGTCATAGTACTTTGGCATTGTTCAATCCTCCATGTACTTTAAGTTACTCTGTAAGTACCTGCTCACAATAGAAAGTTCGATATCATCCATTGTTGTCTCTAATACTTCGCAATCCTCACTGAGCACAACAGCCTTGTCTGGGCAGTTTAGATTGAGGACATGGATGCCATCCTTCTCACGAGTGAAGGAATAACCGTTGATAATTATATCAGCCTTGTCGGCAATACTTTTAATATCAGGCATAAGCAATACGTACGCTTTTAATTGGTTTTAAAAAGACATCAGACTCTATATAAAGCCCATCCAAAATAGGCTTGAGATCGATGTATTCTTCTTCTGGTTCTGCATTATGGCGGTATTTGGCCATAACAACCAAATATCCATTTTGCCACTTCACAACATCAGTATATCGCTCCAGACTGTAAGGAGCCTTGAAACGTATATTATACCCCCCGAAACTGAAGGCTGTAAAGCCTCCTGCACTGCTGAGAATTGCCTCATGCTGACTATCGACTGATTCTTTTGAAGATGTTGCTACCATATAAATATTTATAGATTGGTGCAAAGATACGAAAAAGTTGGGGAACTTATCGTATTCTGCTTGTTTTTTTATATTTATTTGCTTCAAAAAGGTTAGCGTTAAGGTTAAGGTCAAGGTTAATCTACACTTGCAACACCAGCACCAGCGTTTCCTTTTAGGACATACAGCTTTATCCTGCTGTCCTTCTCCATACTCGGCCAACTTAATTCAAATAGTATTTCCTCATATCCTTCCAGTGGTAGTAGGGCGTGCAGAACAGCTTGAAAGTGCTACCTGCACTTACAGGATGACAATGGGTATTTAAAGGTTTTTTTTTAACAAAATCTACGAATTAATCCACGTTTATTTGGGCATGTCACCGCTCCAGCCGTGACCGAGGTCCCAGTGCTCGTCATATACGAACTCGAAGTATGGCAGCGAGAACTCCTGCTCCAGCAACTCTGTGAGTTCGTCCTGGATGGGCTCCGCCCAGTTCCCTACGAGCACAATGAACTTGTCAATGGTCCACGCCACACGTCCGCGGGGCACCTGGGTATAGTCACCCTTGAACTTTGTAGCCGTGTGCTTAGCCTGTGCCCGGAAATATTCCTTAGTCCACACCTGCCGGTGCAGCTGCGGATAGTTGATGAAGGGCTTACCCTTTTCCGCCGCCTCCTCTACCATTTGTGGCGTCAGTTCCTTCTTCCGCACACCAAACAGCGTCTTGTCCGCCGGGTCATACCAGAAGATTCCTACGCAAGGCATCTGCTCGTCAAATGACTTCATATCCTCCATCTGAGCCTTATGCTCCTTATCTGACAGGTGTGTCATATTTGAATTATATGATTATATCGTTTCTCTTGTCTTTCTTTATAATATCGAGTTGCAAAGATAACTACTTTTCCGCAAACTTCCAAGTTTTCTTCTTAAAAAGGCGATCTACTTTCTCATTAGCAAAGAACTTTTTAGTCTCGCAAAAACAACTTCATGAAGTCTTCCTGCATCTTTTGGCGCTGCCATGAATGATACAGCTCACCATGGATGTAAAGAAATATCTTACGGTAGTAAGCAAAGTTAGCCACTTGTCCTTTTCAGACCCCGGAATAGGTCTGCGGACTGATGGACAGCTCACTGCAGACCTCAGCATAGGTACAACCAGCCAGTGAGGCATAGTCACTGAGCAGTTTTCCCATTGCAATCAGGAACGGATCTGAATGTTTCATTTTTCTAAATAATCATTAATTGAACAAAATTTATTTAACACTGCTTCCGACATGTCGGAAGTAAGCTTTATTGTTTTCTCCTTATCTTTGCCACCGTTATCAATAACTCAGTATGAACCAAGACAATTTCAAACTACTCGGCCAGGCTGTCAAACAGGCAGCCATGACACCGCAGGAACTGCTGCGGGCTGCCGAGACGGAGATGATGCTCCGCCGTCTGGAGGACAGGCGCATCACGCCTGACAAGGAACTGCCGAGGATGGACTTCCTCTTCCGCCTGTTCCACAAACCCTGCTTCCCTCGTGGCGAGCTGGTAGCACTCACCGGCAAGGCCAAGAGTGGCAAGACCTTTGTCAGCAGCATCCTCATGGCACTCAGCTTCCACAGTCCCGTGCTCTCCGTCGAACGGATCGAGCCCAAAAGGCTGCACGTCCTCTGGTATGACACCGAACAGAGCGAGGAGTCGACGCAAGACATCCTGAAGAGTCGCGTCATACCGATGACAGGAATCCCTGAGAGCCAGTTCCCGATGGGACTGTTCGACATCTTCAATGTCCGGCAGGACGGCTATGACCAGCGGTTGTCCATGCTTGAGGCGGCGGTGCGCCGGTATCATCCCGACCTGGTGGTGCTCGATGGCATCCGTGACCTGGTGGCCGACATCAACGACGGTGTGGTGGCACAGGACTGTATCGAGCGGCTGATGCGCCTGGCGTCAGAGGTGCGCTGCTGCATGGTGTGTATCCTTCACCAGAACAAGTCGGCGGAGGACCGCAACCTGCGTGGCTGGATAGGTACCGAGCTGAAGAACAAGGCCTTCGAGGTCTACCAGTGTGAGAAGTCCTCGGAGCGTATCTTTACGTGGGGCCAGACCGACACCCGCAAGTATGATATTCTCGACACGCTGAAGTTTGCCGTCGGTGACGAGGGTATCCCCTATCGTTGCACGGAGGAACAGCTGAAGGAAGCCATGTTCCAGGCCCAGAAGAAGCTGTCCGACCAGCGTCAGCGCGAGGGCAGCGGCAAGACGCTGCCTCCGTTTAACCCGAAGTATGTGCTGGGCAAGGAGAACCGCCGGACGATCTTTGACCTTCCTGCGCTCTTCAAGGCTTGTATGGAGCCGGGCCGGGAGTACGAGGAAGAGGCGCTGCGCACCAAGATTGGCATGGAGGCGAACATCACTACCGACCGTATCGCCAACGAGCAGCTGTCCAAGGCTGTTTCCGAAGGTGTCGTCATGCAGTCCGTCAGCGCACTCAACGGCAGGAAAATCTATCTGCTGCGTACCCGGCACCCCGTCAGTCCCGAACAACAGGAGCTCCCATTCGACAACAATGATGCAGCACCCTTCTGACATCCCTGCCGAGGTGAAGGCTTCAAGCCCCATACGTACTTCTCTCTACGAGAGAGAAGGTAGTATGTGGGGCAGGTTGAAGCGCCCTTCACCGGGCAACTCGCACGGGGATATCCCCATCACCTGACACTCCTTTGTCGTGAAATTCGAAGAAGCATTCCCCGATACGTTCAAGAACCTGCGCAGGCAGTTAGGCCTGAAGGAGCCTCACCGCCGCCCTATGGTGGAAACCTGCCGTGCTGACGACTCCGAGCTGTGCCTGCAGCTGACCAGCCGCTATGGCTTCACGGAGAAGGCCATGCACCGTGCTGCGGAACGTTATCGCTTAGGCAAGAGCCGCAGTGGCAAGACCATCTATTGGATGATTGACCGCCAGGGCCGTCTTCACGACGGGCATATCGGTGACAGCTGGGTAACACAAATGCTCAAGTCGCGCTGTCCTGACCTCGCCCGCTATGTGATGGCCAGCCACTGTCTTTTCGGCCTGCACCTGTTGAAGCCTGATGTTGACGTCAGCGTTGGCGTCCCATCCTCTCCTGTTTGCATCGTTGAGTCCGAGCCATCGGCAGTAGTCCTTTCCGAGCTTTACCCTCAGAGCCTCTGGATGGCATACGTCTCTCCTGTATTCTTTAACGCCGAACTGTTGGAGCCTCTGCAAGGCCACCATGTCACGCTGTTTCCCCGCACTGACGCGGAGATGGACAACTACCTGTTCTGCTGTGAGCTGGCTGACCAAGCCCGTCGGGCCTGTCACCTTGACATCACGGTCAGTACTTTCTTGGAAGACCATGCCTCTGCCAGGCAGAAAGCGGCCAAGATTGACCTCGTAGACTTCCTATTTTGAAGGGCAACTTAAATAACCATTTCACCTATGACAGAAAAAGCTATCAAAGAGATTCTCCGTCTTCTCCGGCAGGAGCTGCCGCCGGTGCAGTCGTTTGAAATCCGCAGCTACGGCAAGGCCGAGCTGGCCATGCTGTACTTCCCCCACGCCAAGACCAAGAAGGGTGCGCTGAAGAACCTGAACTACCGCATCAACTACAACGGCGAGCTGCGTGAGCGGCTCCGTGCCCTCGGCAATCCCCCCAAGGCCCAGCACTACACCCGCCAGGAGGTCGAACTCATCATCGAATATCTCTGCGAACCGTAGAAATTGTTCCCCAAGGAGGGCGAAGGAACGCCAACGAGCGCAGGTGCCGACAAAAGATGTCGTATCTTTGCACTGACAACGAGGGAGCGGCGGCCCGAGCTGAAGTTAGGTACCGACAAAGCAAGGGTTTCCTACCGACAAACTGGTAGTTTCCTACCGAGAAACCGGTAGTTACATGCCGACAAACTCCGCGTCACCGAGAGAACCATAACCCTTAACCATTAACACTTAACACTTAACAAAAAACTATGGCACAAGTAAAAAGTCCCCAGTTCGAGGTCAACATCCGCAAGAACGATAACGCCAACTCGCCCGGCTACGGCAAGTACTACCCCAAGGCGGTG
>JAFPWS010000051.1 GCA_017412705.1 Prevotella sp. | reverse complement strand
AGGTTATATGTGGGTTACATGTGGGTTATATCTCCAAAGAACATATAACCCGCCTGAAACCCTTTCGCCACCGTGGTTTGAAGGGGATTGGGTTATATGGTTATATGTTTTTGGAAAAGAGATTGAGAAGGGGAATCATGTTACTACTGAAGGCCCTTCAGTCGTAATACGAGCAGCCTTTACATTACGAGTAAGCAGGGGTTACATGCCGACAAAGCAGGCGTTACTCGGCATGTAACTACCCGTTTCCTGCCGATAAAACCTCATAGAGAAAATTTTCATGATGTATCACATTTTTACTAACATTGCAGCGACGTCTACCACGACTTGTAGACGTGTTCCACCCCGTGCCGCTGCACACCGCGCCTTACCTTACCGTAAGGTGGAAGCAGCCTTGCTTGACCTCGTACTTGATATAGCAGCGCCCTTCCTGACGCTTGTCGCGAAGCACCTCGGAGAGCACCCACTTGAGCGTGTCGTCGCGAACGGGCCGGGCGACGGGATGATAGCGGTTGTAGCAGATGTCGAAGGTGGTTCCGAAGAGGTGGCACGAACGGTCTGTGGCGTTCTGGTTGTGGCGCTGCAGCTTGGCCACGTCGTCCATGGAGCGCAGTACGCTGGTGACGATGAGCTGGTTCATGGGAACGCCCTTGACGTAGAGGCTGTCGTAGAATGACCGGCCGATGTCCTGCAACAGGACGGCGGCACGTGGCACGAGATAGGGGATGCTGCTGTTCAGACGGTCAACATGGTAGTAGGGGCTCTCGCCGACGTACACCAGCTCCTTCTTGCGCTTCTCGGCGTCCTCGCGGTTCCGGACGGGTCGCACGCCCCAGCGTTCTGCAGCCACTATCTGCACGCTCTGACTATCGGGGAAGGCTGCCTTGTAGTTGGGGACGCTCCAGATGCGATGGGGCGTGGTGGAAGGTGGAAGGTTGAAGGCTGAGAGTTGAGGATTGAGGGTGGAAGACGGAGTGAGCATGCGAGCCACGGCCAGCAGGGCGACAATGGCGAAAAACAGCAGCACGTACCGGCGTTTGGTCAGGGTTTTCTTCTTTTTCTTCATGGAAATGCAATATGTTTAGCGTTTCGTCTTGTCGTACCATTCGCGCAACATACCCTTGGGAATGCCCCGACTGACGGCCGCATCGAGCACCCGACGGGCTTCCTGACGACGCTCCAGCACCAGCAGCAGGTCGACATGGGAGACGACATAGGTTGGGTCGCGGGGAGCCAGCTTCTCTGCGCATTCCCAGTCATACAACGCGGCCTCGTCCTGCTTCATCTGGCGCTCCAGATTGGCCCGGGCGGCGTAGGCTACGGCGGAGTCGGCATGCATCTCGATGGTCTGGTTCAGCTGGTCGAGGGCTTCCTGCTTCTTGCCCAACTGCTGCAGCACGACAGCCAGCGAGAGACGGGCCTCAAAGTGTCGGGGCAGGAAGGTCAGCAGGTCGTTCAGGTCGTTGCGGGCCAGGTCGAAGCGACGCAGATGCGTGTTGGCATAGGCCCGGTAGAACAGGGCGGCGGGGTTGCGCGAGTCCTTTTGCAGGACAAGGGCGTACTCGTCGACGGCATACTGCCACTGCTTCAACTCCAGGTTGGCCGCAGCCTTGCGGAGGTGCAGGTCGGTAGACCAAGGCGACTCGCTAATCTGCCTGTTCAGCATGTTCAGCGTGTCGCGCCAGTTGGGAGCGGCGCCGTCTGGCGCCTGTCCATGAGCCGTCAGCGGAGAAAGCCAAAAGCCAACGGCCAGCAGCCAAAGGGCTATGCCTTTTTGATATAGTCTACTACCCATTGTCCTACTTCTTTTGTTCCGTACTTTTCGCCTCCCTCTGCCTGAATCTCGGGGGTGCGGACGTTGGCATAGAGCGATGCGTTGACGGCATCACGCACCAGGGCACCTTCCTTGTTCAGTCCGAAATGCTCGAGGAGCATGGCTGCCGAGAGAATCTGCGCCAACGGGTTAGCCAGGTTCTGACCTGCCGCCTGCGGCCACGAGCCATGAACGGGTTCGAAGAGCGGCGTGTGCTCGCCCAGCGACGCAGAGGGCTGCAAGCCCATGGAGCCTGTGATGCACGAGGTCTCGTCGGTCAGGATATCGCCGAAGGTGTTCTCCGTCACGATAACGTCAAAGAAGCGAGGCTCGGTCAGCACGCGCATCGAAGCGTTGTCGATGAACATGTAGTCTGTCTTTACGTCTGGATATTGAGGTTCAATCTCTTGTGCAATCTGACGCCACAAACGACTCGATGCCAGCACGTTGGCCTTGTCAACGACCGTAAGGTGTCGCTTGCGCTGCAGAGCCATCTCGAAGGCCAGCTTCAGGATACGCTCTATTTCGGGACGGGTGTAGACGTCGGTATCGTAGGCCTTGTCGTTGTCCTGATACTTCTCGCCGAAATACATGCCTCCCGTCAGCTCGCGCAGCACGACAAAGTCGGCACCCCGCAGCAGTTCGTCCTTCAGGGGTGACTTGTGCAACAGGCAGTCGAAGGTGACAACGGGACGCACGTTGGCAAACAGTCCCAGCTGCTTGCGCATAGCCAGCAAGCCCGTCTCGGGACGAACGGGCAGCGTGGGATTGTTGTCGTATTTCAAATCGCCCACAGCGGCAAAGAGCACGGCATCGGCCTTCATGCACACCTCATGGGTGGATGCGGGATACGGGTCGCCGCAGGCTTCGATGGCGCAGGCTCCCACCATCGCCTCTTTGTATTCAAACTCGTGTCCGAACTTGGCTGCTATTGCATCCATCACTGCGACACCTTGCTTCATGATCTCCGGTCCTATGCCATCACCTGGCAATACGGCAATTCTCAGTTTCATATCGTTATTGTTTTGTTTTAATCGTCTGTTTTTGTTGTTTCGTTCTCTACTATGTTCAGCATCTTGAACGTTGCCTTGATGGCCGCTTCCGTCTGGTCGGCGTCCAGGCCACGGGTGCGCAGCAGCCCATCCTTATAGTGCCACGAAATGACCGTCTGCACCAGGGCATCCGTGCGTCCGCCGGGGGGGATGGTAACCTGATAGTTGGCCAGGATGGGGAACGTGCGGCCAAGGTACTTCTTGTAGATGAAGCGCAGGGCTTTGACGAAGGCGTCGTACTGACCGTCGCCCGTAGCACCCGCCTCGTACTGCTGTCCGTTAATCTCCACCCGCACATTGGCTCCGGGCTTCAGGCCGTAGGCCGTTGAGACCACGTAGCTGATGAGTTTCACCTTATCCTCCGAGGCGCTATGTTTCAGCACGTCGCTGACAATGTAAGGCAGGTCGTCCTGGGTGACTATCTCCTTCTTGTCACCCAGCTCGGTGATTCGTTCAGTCACGCGGCGCGTCTGTTCCGGCGTCAGTTCCAGGCCCAGTTCCTCCAGGTTCTTGGCAATGTTGGCTCGTCCGCTCTGCTTGCCCAGGGCATATTCACGCTTGCGGCCAAAGCGCTCGGGCATCAGCTCGTTATAGTAGAGCTGGTCCTTGGAGTCGCCGTCGGCATGCACACCGGCAACCTGCGTAAACACATTCTCGCCCACTATCGGCTGGTTGGGGGCGACGTTGATGCCGCTGAAGCTCTCGACCATCCGCGAGAGGTCGTTCAGCTGGCTCTCCACCAGATTGGTCTTGGCATGGAACTGGTCTTTCAAAATAGCCTGCACAGAGGCCATCGGTGCATTGCCGCACCGCTCCCCCAGCCCGTTAACCGTCACGTGCAACCCCTTGGCGCCACTCAACACGGCTGCCAGCGAATTGGACACAGCCAGGTCGTAGTCGTTGTGAGCGTGGAAGTCGAAGTGCACCTGCGGATAGCGTTTCACCATCTTACGGAAGTACTCCACCACCTGAAGAGGATTCATCACGCCCAAGGTGTCGGGCAGCATGAAACGCTTGACGGCTGTCGGCGGCTGGCTGTCGGCAGTCAGCGCATCCATCAGCTGGTAGACGTACTCTAGGGAATCCTTCATGCCGTTCGACCAGTCCTCCAGATAGAGGTTGACGCTGATACCGCGCCGGGCGGCATACGCCAACTCTCGCTTGATGTCGGCAATGTGCTCCTCGGGGGTCTTGTGCAGCTGGTGGGTGCAATGCTTCTGCGAGCCCTTGGCCAACAGGTTGATGACACGACCGCCGCATTCGGCTATCCAGTCGATGCTCATGCCGCCATCGACGAAGCCCAGCACTTCGACGCGTTCCAGAAGACCTGTCTTCTCCGCGAAGGCGCATATCTTGCTAACAGCCTCGCGTTCGCCCTCAGAGACACGGGCTGAAGCCACCTCAATGCGGTCTACGTTGACGTCGTAGAGCAGCTTGCGGGCCATGACCAGCTTCTCATGGGGCAGGAACGAGACGCCATTGGTCTGTTCACCGTCGCGCAACGTCGAGTCCATAATCTCGATGAAGGGTGCGATGCGCTTGTAGCTGTTTACTTGTTGTGCTGTTCCCATAAGCATGTTTTGTCGTGGTTCTCTACCAGAAAGTCTATGTCATCGAGACCGTTCATCAGACAATGTTTCTTGTAGCCGTTAATCTCAAACTGCTCGGAGTGGCTCGTGGCCTTGTTGGTCACCGTCTGGCGGGGCAAGTCAACCTCGACCAGCGTCCTGGGGTCGTTCTGGATGCAGTCGAAAAGCTCTTTCAGGAAGTCTTCGCTGACCACTACAGGCAGCACGAAGTTGTTCAGCTCGTTGTTCTTATGGATATCGGCAAAGAACGAACTGATGACCACGCGGAAGCCGTAGCCTGCAATGGCCCATGCGGCATGCTCGCGACTGCTTCCGCTGCCAAAGTTCTTGCCTGCCACGAGGATGCAACCTGAGTAGGTGGGGTCGTTGAGCACGAAATGCTCATTGACTGTCCCGTCAGCGTTGTATCGCCAGTCGCGAAACAGGTTGTCACCAAAAAACTTCTCTTCCCTTGTCGTCGCCTTTAGGAAGCGGGCAGGGATAATCTGGTCGGTATCTACGTTCTCTAACGGCAGAGGAACGCAGGTGCTTGTTATAACGTTGAATTTCTGTTTCATAATAGCTCTCTTGGGTCGGTTATTACTCCTGTTACTGCTGCTGCGGCGGCTACTAAGGGTGAGGCGAGGATGGTACGCGAACCCGGGCCCTGACGTCCCTCGAAGTTACGATTCGAAGTCGACACGCAGAGCTTGCCGGCAGGCACCTTATCATCGTTCATCGCCAAGCAGGCCGAGCATCCTGGCTGACGAATCTCGAAACCTGATGCCTGAAGAAGCTTGTCGAGTCCTTCTTCACGAATCTGCTTGTCGACAGCCCACGAGCCAGGTACCAGCCAGGCCACGACATTATCAGACTTCTTGCGTCCTTTAGCAATAGAAGCAAAGGCACGGAAGTCCTCAATGCGGCCATTGGTACAAGCCCCGAGGAAAACGTAGTCGACGGGTTTTCCCAACAGCTTCTCGCCAGGCTTGAAGCCCATGTAGCCGAGCGCTTTTTCAAAGCCTTGCCGGGGTGAACGGGCCTCTTCCGCTGTGGCCGGTATCGCTTCCGTAATGCCAATACCCATACCGGGATTGGTGCCATAGGTTACGCGAGGCTCGATGTCGGCAGCATTGAAAGTCAGCTCTTTATCGAACACAGCATCAGTACCGCTCTTCAGCGTCTTCCAATATGCCACAGCCTTGTCCCACGCCTCGCCCTTTGGCGCATACTCGCGACCTTTCAGATAATTAAACGTGGTGGCATCAGGAGCCACAAAACCTCCGCGGGCACCCATCTCTATCGACAGGTTACAGAGCGTCAATCTCCCCTCCATACTCATAGCCTTAACGGTAGAGCCGGCATACTCCACAAAGTAACCCGTAGCACCACTTGTGGTAAGTTTCGACATCAGGTAGAGCGCCACATCCTTGGCCGTAACACCCTTGCCCAGCACACCGTTGATCGATATACGCATCGACTTCGGCTTCTGCTGCAGAATACATTGCGAGGCCATTACCATCTCAACCTCGCTGGTGCCGATACCGAAAGCCACAGCACCCATCGCACCATGAGTAGACGTGTGAGAGTCGCCGCAGACGATGGTCATTCCTGGGAGCGAGAGACCCTTCTCAGGACCTACCACGTGGATGATGCCGTTATCTTTCGACATCATGCCGTAGTGCGTCAATCCGAACTCTTCGGCATTCTTAGCCAGCGTGTCCACCTGCTTCTTCGACACAGGATCCTCGATGGGTTTGTCCTGATCGTGGGTAGGCGTATTGTGGTCAGGCATGCAGAATATCTGCTTCGGACGGAAGCACTTCAATCCGCGAGCCCTCATGCCGTCGAATGCCTGGGGCGATGTCACCTCGTGGCAGTACAGACGGTCGATATACAGCTGCGTGGGTCCGTCCTCTACCTGCTGCACCACGTGCTTATCCCATATCTTATCAAAAAGCGTATTCATAATAACTCTAAACCCTAAACTTGTTAATACAATCGATGTATGCTTCTACTGAGGCCGTCACAATGTCCGTGTTAGCGCCAAAGCCATAGTACAGGCTACCGTCGTACTCCACCTGCATGTGAACCTTACCCACGTCGTCGCTTCCCTTAGAGATAGCCTGAATGGTAAACTCCTTCAGCGTCATCTGCTTCATGATGATCTTCTTCAGTGCCTTGATGGCTGCATCGACAGGACCGTTTCCTGATGCAGCAGCCTCGAATTTCTGGCCAGAGATGTCGAGTCCGATGGAGGCAACGCTCTTGACGCCCTTACCCGTCGTCACCTGCAGGAAATCAAGCCTTACGGCATGAGCGTCGGCCATATCAGCACCTGCCAACATCAGCACGTCGGCATCGTTCACCTCCTTCTTCTGGTCAGCCAGCTGGAGGAAGTTCTCGTAGACCTTGTCCAACTTCTCCTCAGACAGTTCTACCCCATTAGCGGCCAGACGGTACTTCAATGCCGCACGACCGGAGCGGGCTGTGAGCACTATCGAGTTGTCGTCAATACCGACATCCTTCGGGTTAATGATTTCATAGGTATGCACATTCTTCAGCACACCGTCCTGATGGATGCCTGAGGAGTGGGCAAAAGCGTTACGTCCCACGATGGCCTTGTTCGGTTGGACGGGCATGTTCATCAGGCTCGACACCATGCGGCTCGTAGGATAGATTTTCGTGGTGTTGATATTGGTCTCGATGCGGATATTCTTGTGGCACTTCAGAATCATGGCAATCTCTTCGAGCGACGTATTGCCGGCACGCTCACCGATACCATTGATGGTCACCTCTACCTGACGCGCTCCGTTCAGCACACCTTCAAGCGTGTTAGCCGTAGCCATGCCGAGGTCGTTATGGCAATGGGTGGAGATGATGGCCTTGTCGATATTGTCGACATGCTCCTTCAGGTACTTGATTTTATCGCCAAACTCGAGGGGCAGACAGTAGCCCGTTGTGTCTGGTATGTTGACTACGGTAGCACCAGCCTTGATGACAGCCTCGACGACCTGAGCCAGATACTCGTTGTCGGTACGTCCGGCGTCCTCGGCGTAGAACTCAACCTCGTCAACAAACTGACGGGCATACTTGACGGCCCACACGGCTCGCTCGATGATGTCCTCACGGGTTGTGTTGAACTTGTACTTGATGTGCTCGTCGCTGGTACCTATACCTGTGTGGATGCGCTTGTGCTTGGCATACTGCAGAGCCTCGACAGCTACGTCGATGTCGTGCTGCACGGCACGTGTCAGCGCACAGATAGTAGGCCACGTGACGGCCTTTGAAATCTCTATTACGGAATTGAAGTCACCGGGACTTGAAACAGGGAATCCTGCCTCAATGACGTCGACGCCCAGTTGTTCGAGTGCCTTAGCCACCTGAATCTTCTCAATCGTGTTGAGCTGGCATCCAGGCACCTGTTCGCCGTCACGAAGTGTCGTGTCAAAAATGTAAAGTCTGTCAGTCATTGTCTTGTCTAATCTTTAATTGTTGTTTATTGTGATGTTACGATATACGATTTTCGATGCCCTTTTAAACGAAACGAGCCCCTCGCACTCGGAAGTGAGAAAGGCTCGCGTCGTTTGTATTTATTTGTCTATACCTTAATATTATTAGCATGCCCCATCACTTCCGACTACTTTACGCAGTCGAATAATAATCAGGTTGCTAATCAGATGAAGGCTCTTCATTGTCACTGTTTTGCTTTATTCGGCTGCAAAAGTACGTATTTTCCATGAAACAACAAAATAAATCTCTCACTTTTTTGCTAAAAATAAAATAATAAGGCAATTATTTGGTTGTAAGCAAAAAAATGCTTACCTTTGCAGCCGCTTTTGCGCATATATGGGCGCAGGCGCGAATAAACATAAAGTCTAACTTTATTAATTACAAACAAAACTTTTATTAAAATTATGTCAGAATTAACAAAGAACGTCCAGCCATTACAGGACTTCGACTGGGAACAGTACGAGAATGGCACGACCGCCAATGTCAGCAAGGAAGAACTTGACAAGGCGTACGACGAAACCCTTAACAAGGTCAGCGAGCATCAGGTTGTTGACGGTAAGGTTATCAGCGTCGACAAGAAAGAGGTAGTCGTTAACATCGGCTACAAGAGCGACGGTATTATCCCCGCCAGCGAATTCCGCTACAACCCCGACCTGAAAGCCGGTGATATCGTAGAGGTATACGTAGAAAACGCTGAGGACAAGAAGGGTCAGCTCGTCCTGTCACACAAGAAGGCTCGTATGTCGAAGTCTTGGGAGCGTGTCAACGCAGCCCTGGAGAGTCAGGAGGTTATCAATGGTTACATCAAGTGCCGCACAAAGGGTGGTATGATTGTCGACGTATTCGGCATCGAGGCCTTCCTGCCCGGTTCACAGATTGACGTTCATCCCATACGCGACTACGATCAGTTCGTAGACAAGACCATGGAGTTCAAGATTGTGAAGATCAATCAGGAGTTCCGCAACGTAGTTGTATCACACAAGGCTCTCATCGAGGCTGAGCTCGAAGCTCAGAAGCAGGAGATTATGTCTAAGCTCGAGAAGGGTCAGATTCTGGAAGGTACCGTTAAGAACATTACCAGCTACGGTGTATTCGTAGACCTGGGTGGTGTTGACGGACTGATTCACATTACAGACCTCTCTTGGGGCCGCGTAGACGATCCCCACAAGGTTGTTGAGCTCGACCAGAAGATTAACGTCGTTATCCTCGATTTCGATGAGGAGAAGAAGCGTATTGCTCTGGGTCTGAAGCAGCTCACTCCTCATCCTTGGGATGCTCTGGATGCTAACCTTAAGGTGGGCGACCACGTAAAGGGCAAGGTAGTCGTTATTGCAGACTATGGTGCATTCGTTGAGATTCAGCCTGGTGTTGAGGGTCTGATTCACGTCAGCGAGATGTCATGGAGCCAGCACCTCCGTTCAGCTCAGGAGTTCCTGAAGGTTGGCGACGAGGTTGAGGCTGTCATCATTACCTTGGACCGCGACGAGCGCAAGATGTCTCTCGGCATCAAGCAGCTGAAGGAAGATCCTTGGGAGGCTATCGAGGTTAAGTATCCCGTTGGCAGCAAGCACACCGCCAAGGTTCGCAATTTCACCAACTTCGGTGTATTTGTTGAGCTCGAGGAAGGTGTTGACGGACTGATTCACATCAGCGACCTCTCTTGGACCAAGAAGGTTAAGCATCCCTCTGAGTTCACTCAGGTTGGTGCACAGATTGACGTTATCGTTCTTGACATCGACAAGGAGAACCGTCGTCTGAGTCTTGGCCACAAGCAGCTCGAGGATAATCCTTGGGATGTATTCGAAGGTAAGTATACCGTTGGTTCTATCCACGAAGGCAAGATTGTCGAGCTGATGGAGAAGGGTGCTGTTGTTCAGTTGGACGAGGACGTTGAGGGCTTCGCTACTCCTAAGCACCTCGTTAAGGAAGATGGTTCTCAGGCCGCTCAGGGTGAGACCCTTCCCTTCAAGGTTATCGAGTTCAACAAGGACTCTAAGCGTATCATCCTCTCTCACAGCCGTACCTTCGAGGATCCGAAGCGTGAGGAGAAGGCTGCTGCCAAGAAAACCCGTGCTCCTAAGAAGGACGAAGCTCCAAAGATTGAGAACGTAGCTGCCAGCACCACATTAGGCGACATTGACGTTCTGGCTGAACTGAAGGCTAAGATGGAGAAGGGCGAGTAATCCTATCTCCCTCTTATATATAAAATAAGGTATGTGCGCGTGATTTGTTCACGTGCACATATTTTTTGTATAAAACCGACACCAAGACTTGATATACATCAATTAAATAGCAAAACGTAAGCGTTTGCGTGATTTTTCTTTCAATTTGTTTGGTTTTTATTGGTTTTTGCTTTAATTTTGCAACCAGAAACAAAGATACACCTAATTGATAGGGGTTCTTTTTAAACAAGAAAGTAATTTTCAATAAGTATAACAACTAAAAAGGAAAAAGATTATGAACGCAGCACAAGTTGTAGAGAATCTGAAGCAACGCTTCCCCAACGAGCCGGAGTACATCCAGGCCGTCAGTCAAGTTCTTCCCACCATCGAAGAAGAGTACAACAAGCACCCCGAGTTTGAGAAGGCCAATCTGATTGAGCGCCTTTGCATTCCCGATCGTGTTTGTGAGTTCCGTATTACATGGGTTGACGATCAGGGTAAGGTTCAGACCAATATGGGTTACCGTATCCAGCACAACAACGCCATTGGTCCGTACAAAGGCGGTCTCCGCTATCACAAGAGCGTTAACCTGGGTATCTTGAAGTTCCTCGCTTTCGAGCAGACCTTCAAGAACTCTCTGACCACACTGCCTATGGGTGGTGCCAAGGGTGGCTCAGACTTCTCTCCCCGTGGCAAGAGCGACGCTGAGGTAATGCGTTTCTGCCAGGCATTCATGAATGAACTGTATCGCGTCATTGGTCCTGACGAGGACGTTCCCGCTGGTGACATCGGTGTTGGTGGTCGTGAGGTTGGTTACCTCTATGGCCAGTACAAAAAACTCACTCACCAGTTCCAGGGTGTGCTCACCGGTAAAGGCATCCCCTTTGGTGGTTCACTGATTCGTCCTGAGGCTACTGGTTATGGTTGCGTATATTTCCTGACCTCCATGCTTGCTACCCGCAACATCGACATCAAGGGTAAGAAGGTGCTTATTTCTGGTTCAGGTAACGTGGCTCAGTATGCTACCGAGAAGTGCATCCAGCTCGGCGCTATCCCCATGACGCTGTCTGATTCTGACGGCTACATCTACGATCCCGATGGTATCACACAGGAGAAGCTCGAGTATGTGAAGGAGCTGAAGAACGTGGAGCGCGGACGTATCAAGGAATATGCTGAGGAGTATCCTAACGCAGTATATCACGCTGGTGAGCGCCCCTGGAACGAGAAAGCCGATATTGCTCTGCCTTGCGCTACCCAGAACGAGATCAACGGCGAGCAGGCTCAGGCCCTAATCGACAACGGTGTGATTGCTGTTGCTGAGGGTGCCAACATGCCTTCACTGCCTGAGGCTATCAAGATCTTCCAGGATGCCAAGATTCTCTATGCTCCTGGTAAGGCCTCTAACGCTGGTGGTGTATCAGTATCAGGTCTTGAAATGTCACAGAACTCAGAGCGTCTGTCTTGGACTGCAGAAGAGGTTGACAACTACCTGAAGCGCATCATGAATGATATTCACGAGAACTGCGTGAAATATGGTACACAGGCTGATGGCTACATCAACTACGTGAAGGGTGCCAACGTTGCCGGCTTCATGAAGGTAGCAAGCGCCATGATGTCACAGGGTATCGTATAATAATTAAGGAACAAAGAAACACAAATCATAACTAAACTGACGGATTGGTGCGATTTTCTAATGGAAATCGCACCTTTCTCATTTCTTTTTTGTAATTTTGCAAGCAAAATTCTAAAAACAAGAAATTATGCTTACACTTAAACTCATTACAGAGGAGACTGACCGCGTGATTCGCGGACTGGAGAAGAAACACTTTAAAGGCGCTAAGGAAGCTATCGACGAAGTGCTGGCTGTTGACAAGAAGCGTCGTGAGGCCCAGCAGCAACTGGACAAGAACCTGTCGGAAGCCAAGAAAATGGCTGCTCAGATTGGCGGTCTGATGAAGGAAGGCAAAAAAGACGAAGCCGAGGCCATCAAGTCTCAAGTGTCTCAGATGAAGGAGACCAACAAACAGCTGGAAGATACGATGAATCAGTCGCAGGAGGAGATGACTCGCCTATTGTGCCAGATTCCCAATATTCCCTATGACGAGGTTCCTGAAGGTGCTGCAGCAGAAGACAACCATGTGGTGAAGTCGAACCTGAAAGCATGTACCGACGCTGATACTGTTGGCAACTGGGACGTCAACCCCTCGCTGGGCATCGCCAATCCCCTGCCCCATTGGGAGCTGGCTAAGAAATACAACCTCATTGACTTCGACCTGGGTGTGAAGATTACTGGTGCTGGATTCCCTGTCTACATCGGCAAAGGTGCTCGCCTGCAGCGTGCCCTCATCAATTTCTTCCTCGACGAGGCTCGCAAGAGCGGATATACGGAGATTATGCCTCCTACGGTTGTCAATGCCGCCTCAGGCTATGGCACAGGCCAGCTGCCAGACAAGGAAGGTCAGATGTACCACTGCGAGGTCGACGACTTCTATCTCATTCCTACTGCAGAGGTTCCTGTTACGAACATCTATCGCGACGTCATCCTCGATGAGGCCCAGTTGCCTATCAAGAATTGCGCCTATACAGAATGCTTCCGTCGTGAGGCTGGCTCTTATGGCAAGGACGTCCGTGGTTTGAACCGTCTGCACGAGTTTTCAAAGATTGAGATTGTCCGCATAGACAAGCCTGAGCACTCGAAGGAGAGTCATAAGGAGATGTTGGAGCATGTAGAGGGTCTGCTGAAGAAGCTCGAACTGCCCTATCGTATCCTGCTGCTTTGTGGTGGCGACCAGTCGTTCACCAGTAGCATCTGCTATGATTTCGAAGTCTATTCTGAGGCCCAGGGCCGTTGGCTTGAAGTATCTTCTGTCAGCAACTTCGACACCTATCAGGCCAATCGTCTGAAATGCCGCTATCGCCGTGCTGACAACAAGAAGACCGAGCTCTGCCATACGTTGAACGGCTCTGCTTTGGCGCTGCCACGCATAGTGGCTGCCCTGCTGGAGAATAACCAGACAGAACAGGGCATCAAGATACCTGCTGCTCTCGTGCCTTACACTGGCTTTGAGACGATTGACTAAGTCATAAATACTATAAAGAAATTAAATTTTACAGGTTTTTCTTTGTATTTTGATATAGTTTTCGTAAATTTGCAAGCAAATACCCAACAAACGAAACATTATTTCATACTAAAAACTATCAATATGAACAAAAATCAGAAGTATGTCATCACGATTAATCGTGAATTGGGCAGTGGTGGTCGTACCATCGGCAGAAAGTTGGCAGAGAAGCTGAATGTCCCCTTCTATGACAAGGCACTCATCAACGAACTGAAAGCAAAGTTCAACCTCGACACTGAGCAAATTGAGAAGGTAAAGAGTGGTAAGGGCAACTGGTGGCGTGAGTTCATCAATGCAGCAGCCTTCATGGGTCAAAACATGAATGAGATGTGGTACTATGAGCGCATGGTAAGTTCAGATGGTTATCTGGTTACCAGTAGTGATATGTTCAAGGTTGAGAAAGAAATCCTTGAGAACGTTGCTGCCGAGGAATCTTGCATCATAGCCGGACGTTCTGGTTTCAGCGTATTCGCCAACCACCCCAACCACCTGAGCATCTTCATCCAGGCTCCCCTTGAGCATCGTATCCAGCGCATCATGGGCAAGCAGAATCTGAACCATGAGGAGGCTGAGAAGGTCATCAAGAAGGTTGACCAGATGCGTGAGAACTATGTGAAGAAATATACGGGTACTTCTCGTTATGATACCCGTAACTACGACATCGTCTTCAACATGGAAGGAAAGACAGAAGATGAGGTGGTAGATATGATTCTCGCCTACATCGGATAAGACATTTCATTCGAAGCATTATCATTGGGCAAGGGAAAGAACATTTCTCTTGCCCTTTTTCTGCCTCAAAATTTGGCATTTTGCTCACTTATTCGTACCTTTGCACACAAAATTGAAACTAAACAAAGGAAATATGAATAAAATTGTAAGGAAAGAACAGTTTTCGGAGAAAGTTTTTCTCTTCGAAATCGAGGCGCCGCTGATTGCCAAGAGCCGCAAGGCAGGCAACTTCGTCATCGTACGTGTTGATAAGAAAGGTGAGCGTATGCCGCTAACTATCGCTGGTGCAGACATTGAGAAAGGCACTATCACACTGGTAGTCCAGATGGTAGGCCTCTCATCAAAGAAACTGTGTGCACTTAACGAGGGCGACTATGTTGCCGACATCGTGGGTCCGCTGGGTAACCCAACCCGCATCGAGAACTATGGTACCGTGGTTTGTGCTGGTGGTGGACTCGGTGTTGCTCCCATGCTGCCCATCATCCAGGCGTTGAAAGCCAAAGGCAATCGTGTACTCTCCGTCATGGCAGGTCGTTCTAAAGACCTTATCATTCTTGAAGACAAGGTGCGCGAGTCGTCTGACGAGGTCATCATCATGACTGACGACGGTAGCTATGGAGAGAAAGGTGTTGTTACCATTGGTATCGAGAAGTTTATAGAACAGGAGCACGTCGACCAGATTTTTGCCATCGGTCCTCCCATCATGATGAAGTTCTCAAACCTCACTGCCCAGAAGCATAATATTCCCTGCGAGGTATCGCTCAACACCATCATGGTTGATGGTACGGGTATGTGTGGTGCCTGTCGCTTGACCATCGGTGGAAAGACTAAGTTCGTCTGCATCGACGGACCTGAGTTCGATGGTGCCCTTGTCGACTGGGACGAGATGTTCAAGCGCATGAACACCTTCAAGCGCGAGGAACAGGAAGAATTGGCTCACTACGCAGAACACCTCTGTTCAGTAAGCGACGATACTGTCGTCGCAAAAACGACAACAGATATCGTCATGGACGACGACCCCACTAACGATACCATCGAGGTTCTTACCGACCGCAATGCCGCATGGCGCGATGAGCTCCGCAAGAGCATGAAACCCAAGGAGCGCACAGCCATCGAGCGTGTCAAGATGCCCGAGCTTGACCCCGTCTACCGTGCCACGACGCGCACTGAGGAGGTCAACATCGGCCTGACCAAGGAGATGGCCATGACAGAGGCCAAGCGCTGTCTCGACTGTGCTAAGCCTAGTTGTGTAGAAGGCTGTCCTGTAAACATTAATATTCCATCGTTCATTAAGAACATCGAGCGTGGTCAGTTCCTGGCTGCTGCCAAGGTGCTGAAGAACACCTCTGCCCTACCCGCTGTCTGTGGTCGTGTTTGTCCGCAGGAGAAACAGTGCGAGAGCAAGTGTATCCACTTGAAGATGAACGAGCCTGCTGTGGCCATCGGCTATCTGGAGCGTTTCGCTGCCGACTTCGAACGCGAGAGTGGCAATATCTCGCTGCCTGAGATTGCACCTGCAAACGGCATCAAGATTGCCGTCGTTGGTTCAGGTCCTGCAGGTCTGAGCTTCGCTGGCGATATGGTGAAGAAGGGTTACGATGTCTATGTCTTCGAGGCCCTGCACGAGATTGGCGGTGTGCTGAAGTATGGTATTCCTGAGTTCCGTCTGCCCAACAAGATTGTAGATGTCGAGATTGAGAACCTTGCCAAGATGGGTGTCCATTTCCAGACCGATGTCATTGTGGGTAAGACCATCAGCGTTGAACAGCTTGAGAATCAAGGATTCAAGGGAATCTTTGTGGGTTCTGGTGCCGGTCTGCCCAACTTCATGGGAATTCCTGGCGAGAATGCCATCAACATCATGTCTTCTAACGAATACCTCACACGCGTCAACCTCATGGATGCTGCCAATCCTACTACTGACACGCCTATCAACCTGGGTAAGAACGTGCTCGTTGTAGGTGGTGGTAACACCGCTATGGACTCTTGTCGTACAGCCAAGCGTCTGGGGGCTGACGTCACATTGGTATACCGCCGTTCTGAGGTTGAAATGCCTGCCCGTCTCGAGGAGGTAAAGCATGCTAAGGAAGAGGGCATCAAGTTCCTCACCCTTCATAATCCTATCGAGTATATTGCTGATGAGCAAGGTGCTGTTAAGCAGGCCGTGCTACAGGTGATGGAACTTGGCGAGCCAGATGCATCAGGCCGTCGCAGTCCTGTTCCTGTTGAGGGTAAGACTGTTACACTCGATGTCGATCAGGTGATTGTCGCTGTAGGTGTATCACCTAACCCGCTGGTACCTAAGAGTATCGAAGGTTTGGAGCTGGGACGCAAGAACACCATCGTGGTCAACGAGGGCATGCAGTCGGCCCGTAACGAGATATTTGCCGGTGGTGACATCGTGCGTGGTGGTGCTACTGTTATTCTCGCCATGGGTGACGGTCGCAGTGCTGCACAGCACATGGATGAATATCTGCAGAAGAAGTAATGAACGGTCTTTATACCATCATATTGCTCATACTAAGCAACGTCTTCATGACGTTGGCTTGGTATGGGCATTTAAAATTACAGGAGAACGGTGGCTCGAACCACTGGCCCCTCATAGGTGTCATAGTATTTTCATGGGGCATTGCCTTCTTTGAGTATTGTTGTCAGGTACCCGCCAACCGTTTGGGATTCGTCGAGAACGGCGGCCCTTTCAACCTCATTCAGCTGAAGGTCATCCAGGAGTGCATCTCACTGGCCGTCTTCTGCATAATTGCCAACATCATGTTCCAAGGCACCCACCTGCACTGGAACCATATCTTGGCTTTCCTGCTGATTATTTGTGCCGTCTACTTAGTCTTCATGAAATGACGCTCGACGAACGGCTCTGGAAGACTTTTAACAAGGCGCTGGGGCAATACCAGCTGATCGACGAGGGTGACCACATCCTCGTCGGATTGTCAGGTGGCAAGGATTCCCTCTGTCTGTTAGAGTTCCTCGCCCGTCGTTCTAAGGTGCATGTCCCCCACTTCACCGTTTCTGCCATTCATGTCCGCATGGCTAATATCCAATACGAAACGGACACCAGCTATCTGCAGCGTTTCTGCGACGAGCATGAGGTCCCCCTTCATATCATCACCACCCGCTTCGCCACTGTTCCAGACGGTTTTCCGCCGCGTTCAAAAAAGCCAGCCTGCTTCCTTTGCTCATGGCAACGACGAAAGCAGCTCTTCAACCTCGCACAGAAGATAGGGTGCACCAAGATAGCCCTTGGCCACCATCAGGACGACATCATCCATACTGCCCTGATGAACCTCACCTTCCAAGGCCATTTCTCCACCATGCCCATCAAGCTGCACATGCGTAAGATGCCCCTTACCATCATCCGACCCTTGGGACTATGCCATGAGGAAGACATTCGCCAGTATGCAGAGGAGCATCACTATGAGAAACAACTCAAGCAGTGTCCCTACGAACACGACACCCATCGCACAACAGCACGAGAGCTCTTCGCCCACATGGAACGTCTGAACCCAGAGGCACGCTATACCATTTGGCGTGCATTGGAGGCCGACGACAAGCTTACCGAATATTAAATATCATTAATTGTCATTGGCCATTGGGCCTTTATTCATTACTTTTTCGTATCTTTGTTATCTGAATGAAGACGTATCGACTGCTCATAGGATTCCTTTTGTTCCTTGCACTGCCATCCATGGCTCAGAAGCGCAAGGCACCCCAGTTGACGCCAGAGCAACAGGCACACAAGGCCAAGCTGGAGAAGATGACAGCCAACACACAGCGCATCATGTTCATTGACAGCATGGTGGTCGACAAACAGCACTTCCTGCAGTATTACAAATTGTCGCCAGAGATAGGCCGCGTGGCACGCTATCAGGACTTCTTTCACACCCAACAGCAACCTAACGCCCATGTCTACGTCAACGAGTTAGGCACTCGATGCTATCTGTCACAGGAACATACTGACAGCACCATCAAGCTATACAGTTGCGAGAATGTGGACAACCGCTGGACGCGCCCCACAACGCTGAAAGGCATCAACGATGACGACGACTTCCGACGCATCAACTACCCCTTCATGATGGGCGACGGACAGACACTTTACTTTGCAGCCGAGGGCGAAGACGGACTGGGTGGCTACGACATCTACGCCACTCGCTATGACGCTGAGGAAAACCAGTTTTTGCGTCCTGCCAACATTGGCATGCCCTTTAACTCTGAGGCCAACGACTATATGTACGTAATTGACGAATACGCTAACCTCGGATGGTTTGCTACTGATCGCAACCAACCTGACGACAAGGTGTGCATCTACATCTTCGAACCCTCGCAGACGCGTCAGAAATACAACACTACAGGGTTGGCACCAGAAGATATCGCCACCTACGCTCGCATTGATCGCATTGCCGATACCTGGGGTGATGAGACAGCGCACGCTGCTGCCCTCCAACGACTCAGAGAAGTCACTAATCGCAAAGGCGAACATAAGTCTATTAAGCAGTTCTCCTTTGTTGTCAACGATGAAGTCACATATACCCGACATACAGACTTTAAAGCTCCTGACAACGCAAAACGCTATCAGCAGCTTGTGGCACTCAACAATCGCTACCAACAACTACTCAGCACCCTTGAGCGTGCCCGCGACTACTACGTCACTGCCAACAGCGACGAGCGCGACGAGCTTCGCCCAGAGATACTGGCCAGCGAACAGAAACAGCATGAGCTATATGTTCAGATACGCACATTGGAGAAAACCATCCGCAATGCGGAGAATCTATATTTAACTAAAACCAAATAATACGATGGAAAAAAGATATTTCCCCGAATCAGAGCTGATTATCAACAACGACGGCTCTTGCTTCCACCTCCATTTGAAGGCAGAACAGCTGGCAGACAAGGTCATTCTCGTAGGCGACCCTGCACGCGTAAATACCGTTGCCGACCATTTTGACACCCGCGAGTGTGAGGTTTCCAACCGCGAATTCCATACCATTACCGGCACCTATAAAGGCAAGCGCATCACCTGCCAGTCTCATGGCATCGGCTGCGACAACATCGACATCGTAGCTAACGAGCTCGACACGCTGGCCAACATCGACTACACCACCCGTACTGAGCGCGACGAGCACACCACGCTGACGATGGTGCGTATCGGCACTTGTGGAGGCCTGCAGCCCTTCACGCCGACAGGCTGTTTCGTAGCTTCTGTCAAAAGCATCGGCTTCGATGGCCTGCTGAACTACTATGCCGGGCGCAATGTCGTTTGCGACATCCCCATGGAGAAGGCTTTCAAGGAGCACATGCAGTGGGATTCCATCAAGGGTGCACCATACGTTGCTGTGGCTGATGCCGACCTGATTGAGCAGATTGCTGGCGACGATATGGTGCGTGGCTACACCGTAGCCTGTGGCGGTTTCTATGGTCCGCAGGGACGTCAGTTGCGTGCCGACATTGCCGATCCTGAGCAGAATCAGAAGATAGAGTCGTTCGAATACGAAGGCATGAAGATTTGCAACTTCGAGATGGAGTCATCCGCGCTCGCTGGTCTCTCTTCATTATTAGGCCATCGCGCCATGACCTGCTGCATGGTCATCGCCAACCGCTACGCCAAGAAAATGAACACAGAGTACAAAAACTCTATCGACACCCTTATCGAGAAAGTACTCGACCGCATCTGACATTCACATCTTTCGTTCCATGACTTCCGACACAATATGCGCTTTGGCCACAGCCCCAGGAGGTGCTTTGGGAATCATCCGCGTCAGCGGTCCTGAAGCCTTCCCTATCGTCAGCTCACTATGTGCGGTGCGCTGCGATGCTGTTGCAGCCAACACCATTCATTACACTCATATCACAACGCTCACTCCTGCTAAGGAGGTCATCGACGAAGTCATGGTCAGCATCTTCCGCGCACCACACAGCTATACTGGCGAGGATGCCGTAGAAATATCCTGTCATGGCTCGCGCTATATATTAAATAAGGTATTAGCGTTGCTGCTACAGAAGGGCTGTCGCATGGCAGGACCAGGCGAGTTCACTATGCGCGCCTACCTCAATGGTAAGATGGACCTCTCGCAGGCTGAAGCAGTAGCCGACCTCATTGCCTCCACCAACCAGTCTACCCACCAGCTGGCCATGAGTCAGTTGCGAGGACATTTCTCTTCTGAACTCACACAGCTTCGCGAACAGCTTCTCAAGCTGACCTCTTTGTTGGAGTTGGAACTCGACTTTTCCGATCATGAAGACCTGGCATTTGCCGACCGAGGCGAGCTCATCTCTATAGCTAATAAAATCAACAATCGCGTCACTGCTCTCGCCCACTCTTTCGAGACTGGTCAAGCTCTAAAGAATGGTATTCCTGTGGCGATAGTGGGCAAGACGAATGTTGGAAAATCAACCCTGTTAAACAAACTTGTCCGTGATGACCGCGCGATAGTATCATCTGTTCACGGCACTACCCGCGATACCATAGAGGACACAACTGACATCAATGGTGTCACCTTCAGATTCATTGATACCGCAGGCATCCGCCAAACCACAGACGAAGTGGAACAGATAGGTATCACCCGTACCTATGCAGCAATAAAGAAAGCGCAGATTATACTATGGATTTTAGACACGAATCCCACGAAAGAAGAGCTTGAAGAAATCCTTGAACAAACAAAAGGTAAATCACTGGTTATCATAAGAAACAAGATTGATATTAATTCCTCGAAACAGCAGTTTCATCCAGCTATTCCTGAACAAAAAGACATCCCAGTTGTAGAGATCTCTGCCAAGCTGGGAATAAACATCGACAAGTTAGAACAAACTATCTTTGAATCAGCCAACATACCAGAACTCTCAGAGCAAGATATAATAGTTTCCTCAGCACGTCAATACCTATCACTTGTCAAAGCCCACGAGAATCTGTCACGTGTGCTATCAGGATTAGAGACCGGCCTTAGCGGTGATCTTATCTCTGAGGATTTAAGACTCATACTCGACGACCTCGCCGACATCACCGGCCAAGGTAGAATCATGCCAAGCGAAGTGCTGGGAAATATATTTACACACTTTTGCGTGGGTAAGTGATTGATTATTAACAACTTAGAGCAATTTGGATAAACTATTACTAAAGCTCTCATTTTGAGGGCTTTTTCTGTGTTAACAACTCCTAATTGCTCTTTGGAAAAGCCGAGCGTGTTTGACCCCCGAGGGCAAGCGATGTTGACCCTCACGGGCAAAATATGAATGACCCTCTGCGGCAAAATAAAATTGACCCCTGAATGCGATTGCTATTCAGGGGCTTTTTTGTAGTTTTGTGT
>JAFPWS010000050.1 GCA_017412705.1 Prevotella sp. | reverse complement strand
TGGTGATGTCCTTCGTCGGAGTGATGGTCAGCGTGTATGCCTTGTTCCAGGTCAGTCGGCCTGTCAGTGTCTGGTCTTCGTTCACCTCCAGCTCCACGTCACTGGTTGCCCCGCTCAGGGCATCTACGGCAGCGTTCAGCGTGGCATAGCCCTTGCTGTTGGTCACGTCATATACTAGGTAGGCTGAAGGTGGTAGTGCTGTAAAGGTAGCTGTAATAGTTACTGCCTTAGCGGGCATCGTAAATTGCTTTGATTCTTTGATATCTAGAGCATTTTCACCTTCTGGCGTATAAGTTAGTGTAGCCAACTCATAGCCTTCTGCGGGAATAGCAGAAATAGTTACCGTCGCTCCTTCAACTGCTGACGTAACCTCGTCTTCGCCTACATTGACAGTAAAACTACCATTTGTAGTTTCTGTCTTTAATATGGTATACTTTATCTGCTTGAATGTCACAGTTACAGTTACTGCATAGGCCGGCATAGTGAAAGAACGAGAGTTTCCTTCACCATTTACTGTAACTGAGGTTGTTGTTTCATCAGTCTTAACGACAGTGACTGTATTCACTTCATAGCCAGTGTTTGGAGTAACTGTAATTGTAACTGTTGCGTCCGAAGCAGCTTCAGTTACCTCTGCGTCACTCACATTCACCGTGAAGCTTCCATTTGTAGCATCAGCCTTTGTGATGGCGTATGTCGTTGGACTTGTAGATTTTTCCTTGAACGTGGCAACAACAGTGAAGTCTTTTGTCATCTTCACATTCATTGTGCTTCCGTTGATGGAAATAATGTTGTCTTCGTTTGCTGTAAGTTCTGTTGTTCCGTCTGATGTCCACTTGTCAAACTCATAGCTATCGTTTGTTGACACAGCTGTCAGTGTCAATTCTGTATTCGCATCATACTTGGTCGTTGCAGCATCTGCTTCAGAAATCTGAATTTTACCATTGGTCATTTCGCCGATGGTCAGCATGTACTGAGTTGTAGGAGCTGTAAATGTTGCTGATACAGTTACATTAGCAGCGGGCATCTCAAATGTATATGGTGTTGTCTCTATCGAAATATCATGGTCACTACCATCGTTATATTTGAGTGCCGTCAACGTATAAGAATCATTAGGAGTTGCCGTCACCGTAATAGTCTCGCCTGCACCTGCGGCAGTGGGGGATACAGATAGGGTGCCATTCTCAGCGACATTGGGAGTAATCGTATACTCAACACCTGAGGTGTTAACTGTAAGAGGCGTAGGTGCTGTCTCCGTTGCGGTGAGATAGGCTTTGTACGCGTCAACGGCAGTGGACTCAGTCACCTTTGCAAAACTTGCTCCACTAAGCACATATCCAGATGATATATTTGTCGACGAATACACACCCGTCAAGGCACCGCTTGTTCTTGCAGTTTCTTCAACATTGGTATTTGACGCAGTCGCTGAAGTTGCACGTGTGCTGGCATTGAACTTATACTTTGTTCCTGCTTCAGAACCTGTAGCACTAATATATACTGGAGTATTGACCGGTAGAGTAGTTTCAACCTGAGTAGCCTTTACAGATGCAGCCCCATCAGTATAGGCCAAGGTATAGGCTGTAACACCCTCGGGAATCGTTGTTGCGAAAGGCAAAATCAGGGTCGTGGCGTTTGTGGATGGTACACTCAGTGTATAGGCTTCGCTGACTACGAGTTCTTCGTTGCTGGTATTGCCTTTGCCAATGAGGCAGCGGTCTTCGTTGACCAGCGTATAATAGGCAGTATTGGCTGGTGTCATCTTGATGACTGCCGACGAGCCGAGGGCGATGCCGTCGCTGTAGATGGTCATCACCTGCGAAGGCGTGAAGCTGTTCTCCTCCATACGGCCCTTGACCCTGAAATTGTGCCCAGTACAATTATTAAATGTCAATCCTCCACTCAGTGTCACCATTCCATTGGCATTACATAAAACAATGCCTTCATCAGTACCAGCAACACTGCATCCGTCGAAAGTGACATTCTTCAACGAAACCTTTGGAGCGGAGTTATTTGTCTTAATCAGACCATTAACATCTGGATTCTCTGCTTTTGCCGTCTTAGTAATATCCTTGAAGGTGACATTCTCTATGTTAATAATGGCATTTGCCGCTGCATCACCCGTACCAGAAACTTCCACTACACTGTTAGTGGTTGTTGCGCTATTCTTGATAATCAGGGTATGGTCGGAACTGCCCACGTTAATGGTACCGGCATTGCTCGCATTGGCCAAGAACGACAGCGTGTTAGAAGCGGTATTGGTTAGTGTTACGCCATCAACACCTGCGACAATGTTGATAGTTTTTCCAGTGATGGCATTCACACGTGAGGTGATATTCTGGTCTTCCATCACGACGATGGTGGCATCTTGTGCGGCAGTGGCAACTGCACTTCTGGCTGCCTCGAAAGAGCTATAGTTGGTCTTGGTGCCGTCGCCGTATGTCACGCCAACCTTGTCGTAAGTTACGGTCAGCGTCGGGCGATAGCTAGTTGTCTCATGTCCGCTGCTGTAGAATTTACGTTCAGCATCACTCGTTGTTATCTCACTGGTCTTATTGGTGATAAGCAGATAGAAGGAGTTACCATTAGCTGAGTTCTTCAATGTTGTCAGCTTATCGCCACTAATGGTAAATGTAGCAGTCATGTAGTTGGTCTCAGTGGTTTTATTGCTGCCTCCGTCTACAAGGGGTGTGTTGACAGAACCAGTTGTGGTGTTAAGAGAAACACCAACTATTGTATTCACGGCGGACGCCACTTCAGCAACATTAGAACTTGAAGGCCATGGGTTTGTAGAACCGTAAGACCATATTGCCAAGGCATCGGTGCCTCCATTAGTGGGACCTGTCAGTTTCAGTGTCAGTGACTTGACAGCGGCTAGATTGTTGACCGTGTACTTTTGCACCACAAACATACCCGTCTTTCTTACATTGGCATTAAACGTGTTATTTGTGCTGCTCGGAGATCTAGGCCATCCGCTGTTCCAGCTATATGTGCTTTCGTTAAGATTAGTACGACCGTATGACTCACTGTCGAGCGTCCAGTCCTCTGCAAAAGCGAAACTTGCTCCTACCGTCAGGAGCAGGAAAGCCAAAAGGCTTTTTAAGTAAGTTGACTGTTTCATAAGCATATCTTTTTTATTTATACTATTTCAGGTTTTCTTTGTGATACGCTCCACCCTCCCTTTTTACTCATACTTTATGTTTCCCCTAACTCCGGCAATGCTTCACCCATTATTATAACTTTATCCAATAAATCGGGAGACAAGCCATCTGTAGCCTGCCTCCCGATTCATTGAATTAAGGCTGAGTTTATTTGATGATAACCTTTTTGCCGTTGACAATGTAGAGACCCTTGGTGGGGTTGTCTACACGCTGGCCCTGCAGATTATAGTAAACACCATCCTGAACTGACTGGTTCTTCTGGAGTGTCTGGATACCTGTGGTCGAAACCTCAGCACCAAACATCAGCGAACCAAAGCCCAGCTCGTCGTTAGCGGCAGACTCGCCTTCACCGTAGGTGTTCTTTGCACGCCAGTACTTCACCCAAGCCTCTGTGTAAGCATCGGCCTTCGAGTTCTTCTTGGCATAGGCATGGAAGAGTTCCCAGCAGGGACGCTCCGTACCGCGGGCATCCTCAGAGAGGGCGGTATGTTCTACTTCGCCGTTGTTATACGTGGTGAAGGGCACCTTGTCAGCAGCATAAACGTAGCTACCATCAGTGTTCTTCAGGTTGTACTTACCCACATACTCGGCCATCTCCAGTGCTTTGTATGCTGTCCAGAGGTCGATATTCGCCCCACTATTCTGAGTGGTTAAGCAGAGTACACCCAACAGAGTGACGTCGAGTGTGGCGTGACCCTGGTCGCGACCTGACTCCTGGCACTGTGCAAGCGTCTCGTCAGAGTCGGGATCCTGGTGGGTAGCAACAATGGCATTATTCACGTTGCCAGTACCCTCACCGCTGGTGGGATAAGCCAGTGCATAGTCAACCATTGCCTTGTCGTCGCAGAGGATACCCACAGAGAGCATGGCGTTCAGACAGGCCAAGTCCCAGTTCAACCAGTAGTGCAGCTTGTTGCTCTGGCCGTGATGGTTATTCAGGAAGCGATAGGCCAGTTCGCCAAAAGTGTTGCGCATCCAGGTCTTGAAGGCTGTGAAGTCGTCAGCCTGCCAACCGCTGTAGTCGCGCAGCAGTTCGGCAGCATTGGCGAACTGATAAGCCTGAATAGTGATAAGATACTCGTTGGGGTCGGGCACATTATTGACGTACGAACCATCGTCAATACGCAGAATACCCTTACAATTCTTTGCCCAGTCGTTCAGAATCTTCACAGCAGCATCGGCAGATGCCGTACTGTTCTTCAACTGATAGCGCAAAGCCAGATTGTAAGCCAGCTTGGCATCGGTGACGGCACGTGAGAAGTTGGCATAGTCACTATATGTTGACTCCCATTTCTTATCCATACGCTTCAGGTATTCCACTGCACCAGCTGCCGTGCCACCGCTCTGAGTCTCCAAACGACTATAGGCTGCCGTTGCCAAAGCTTCGTTGGCTGTGAGTCGAGCCTTTACAGCATCAATGTCTGCACTGGTGTGCAACAGTCCGGGATGGGTATAGCTGCCCTGTACGAAATCCAGCCAAGGACCTAAGTCGCTCTTTGCGGGCTTCATGATGAGGTCGCCGTTGCTGGACTTGCGTTCCAGACGCCAGTCGGTATCGGTCAGTTTAAACTTTGAAGCATTGGCAGCCTTTGAACCGATAACTACCACAATGCCCTCAGCCTTTGTGCCAGGCCATTCGATGGTGATGGTGTTGGAGGCCGTGAACTCGTCGTCATCAATCTTGATACGGCCCGTCGTACCACTGGTCTTCGTTTCTGAAGCCGCATAGATAGCTGTTCCGGGACAGTCGCTGTCGATGTTCAGATAGCCCTTCAGCACCACGCGGTCGTTGGTGACGCGAGCCTTGTAGATGTAGGCATCAGCAGGATTCGTACAATTCTTGAAGGTCACCTTGTCGAGAATCATCTGACCCTCGCTGGCCTTTGAGCCTACCAGGTGGCCTGCGTTATTCAGGTTGAAGTTCTGGAACACCACGTTGGTCAGTGCGATGGTTCCGTTCTCCTCATATTTCGTCACGTCGTAGCCAAACTCATTGTTCTGGCCATCGAGTGTGATGGTGTAGTTGCCTCCACCGATATTCAGCACACCCACGTTGTCGCCACTCTTCTTAGCATTGTTCAGGAACCACATGCCGTTCTTGTGTCCCTTGATGGTGATGTCCTTCGTCGGGGTGATGGTCAGAGTAGCAGCCTTGTTCCACGTCAGACGGCCTGTCAGTGTCTGGTCGTCGCTTACCTCCAGCTCTGCGTCCGTTCCTGCGGTTACTGCAGCAGCGAAAGCCTCGGCCAGCGTGCCATAGCTCACACCCGTGGTCTTGTTGACCACCGAAGGGGTCTCAATGGTGGCCACCAGTTGAGGACGGCTGGTCTCTGCATTGGCTGTATTATTAGAGAGGTACGAACGCTTGTTGTTCGAGTTCAGCAGGTCGTTGTTGGTCAGCAACAGGGTAAATGTTCCGTCGCTGGTAGCATTGGCCTTGATGGCAGCCAGAGCATCCCCACTGATGGTAAAGGTAGCCTGAGCAGGGTCACTGCCCGACACCTTTTTACCACTGATAGCAGGCGTATTGACCGTGCCCTCAGTAGCACGTGGAGCTACGCCAACAGCGGTGGTCACTAAAGGAATGATGTCGTCGACACCCGTCTCTGCCGTCCACGTGTTGTTGGCAAAGGGCCACATCTTCACGGCATCCACACCGCTTTTGCTGCCCACAGTCAGCGTAATCACCAGTTTGCTGGCGTTCTGCAAGTCAGCCACCGTGTACTTCTGCAGGGCAAAGAGACCTGCCGCATAGGTCAGCTCGAAGTCGTTGTTACCATCCTCGGCAGCACTCTTGGGATAGCCTGAGTTCCAGGCGGTGTTGCCTGAGGCCGTACGGAAGTTTACGTCCAGTGTCGGGCTAACAGTTACTTCAGAAGCCCAAGCTGTCATCAGGGTGCACAGCAACACTAAAGTTAATGAGTAAAATCGTTTTAGCATAATAATAATGTATTAATGAATTAAAAATGTTTTCTTTGTGATACGAACAGGGCCACCGCTTTACGCAAACAGGAAAATTAAAGGCAGCATCCTCACAGTGGGTGCTGCCTTTTTCAGATTTATTCTTGAGAATGCGTAATTCTTACAGTCCTTCTTCATCATTATTGGCACTCTCATTCCATTGCATGCGGACACTTGTCGTGCCGACTTGACCACTGCCTGATAACAGAGAAGGTCTTTTTAAAGCTACAACTCTTGTTGCGGGCTTCATATATGTTTTCTTCATAATTCTGTACTCCTTATATTATTTAATTACAAACTTGAGTTTCACTCGAGTTCGTTCACGTTCGGAAGAATTCGAGTAAGCTCGATACTTCTCTCACTTAATCACGAACTTTTTACCATTCTTCACGTAGATACCCTTCGGCAGGTTGCTGCCCGTCATACGGACACCCTGAAGGTTATAAATCTCACCGTCATCAACAAGAGGCTTCTCCACATCCACTGCCATTATCGCTGTTGTACCATTATCGCCATCGCCAGGGAATATGATAGAATAATAAGCAGGAGCGTTGTTAGAACCGCCAGAAGAATATGTGACACTCATATAGGCACGGTTTGCACCAATTTTATTGGTATTACCTTCTGCCACTTTGCGGAACGCCACCGTACCACTATGGTTGGTTAGGATGTAGCCGTCAGTAGGAACGACGTAATTAGCATCATAGTTGCCTATCAAGACACCATTGGCTGAAGTCTGGCCACTACCTGTAGCCAAGTCACCGGATGTGGCGGTAGAGACAAACTTATAAGAACCCTCATTAGCTATCACCAGCACGGCTTCGTCTTTAGCCAATGTAGTTGTTACACTTGTGACATTAATATTATCACCACTTGAATAAGTCAAGTCATAGCACGTAGCCCCTGTAGGAATAGTCGACTCAAACGGCAAAACCAGCGTAGCAGCACCAGCCTCAGAGACACTGAGCGTATAGGCCTGGGTGAGCTTCATATCGCCGCCGTTACCAGAACGAACCAGACCGTAGCCTTCATTGGTCACATCGAAAATGCCTGTCTTCTGACTTTCGGGAACCTTTACAATGACATTATCTCCAATTGCAGGAGAACTCTTAGCCCAAACAATTGTTATCAGATTAGGAGCCGTGAAACCACTGTATACGGCGTCACTGGACTTATCGCCCAGTTTAATACGTCCCATCAGAGAGAACACAGGCTCAGTGTTGCTGTCTTTGTGGTTGATAGTGAAGTTGCCTTTTAAGCAGATGGCATCGTTATTGGTATTTATGCTGTTGATGAAGGCATCGTTGGCCGTCTGGCAGTTGGTAATGGTGACGTCGGTCATCGTCACGTAGCCCTCCGTGCTACTGGTAGAAGCCACCTTATTGGCATAGACGTAGCCATATGTCGAATTGTTGGTACCGAAGCGAAACTTCTGGAAGGTGACATTTGTGATGTTCATTACACCTTTCTTCTCGTTGGCGCAGACGGCATTCATCTGGGTGTTGTTGTCATTGAAACCATAGCCCTCAATAGTCATGGCATGGTCAGCACTGCCAATATTGAAAGTAGCATTGTCCTGAGCGTTCAGAAACCAGATGTTGCTACGGTTATGACTACCTGAAGTCAGGATAATGCCGTCGACCATAGGTGTGATGCTCAGCGTCTTGCCAGCGGGGATGTTGATGCGCGAATTATTTTCAGTTCCCAACTTTGGTCTCGTGCCCCAAATCTGAATCTCCAACTCTGTAGCAGCATTGTCTTTAATTGCATTGAATGCCTCCAGAACATAGTCATACGACCCGTCGTTGACTGGGCAATAGATGGGCTTCTCAGTGTCTCTAACCGCCCACGCACTACTTGCTCCCCCCAGCACGGCCAGGGCGAGCACAATTGTTTTGAGTAATTTTTGTTTCATCATCATAATAACTTTTAGATTAATATTTTCCTTGTGATACGGAGATAAATATAGATTTACGCAAAGAAAAGGAAAATTTGCTTGCACAACTCATTACTTTGTTGTATTTTTGCAGGGAGAAACGAAGGGAGTATGACCAGAAGCAGAACGGAAGCAGAAGCAGCGGGAGTGAAGGTCTCTGAGACCAAGCACCATATGAAGCGGCGCTCACCTTGGCATGATTATCGTGAAAAAGGGACGTATATGCTGACGCTGGTAGTGGAAGGGAGGAAGCCGCTGCTGGGAAGGCTTTGTATGCCCGGCGAAGAACCGCTGGGAACGGGGGCAGAACTGCAAAGAACCGAGGCAGCCCAGGTGGAGCTGACGAAGTTAGGGAAGGCTATTCGCGACGAAGAGACACGGAAGATAGGTGAGCACTACCCCATGGTGGAAGTCTGGAAGGTGTGTATCATGCCTGACCATATCCACATGATAGTCAGGGTAAAGGAGAATATGCCAGAAAAGAAGCATCTGGGGCAGGTGATATGGGGATTTAAGGTGGGCTGCACCAAGGCTTGGTGGCGGATAGAAGGACCCGGCGAAAAACCGCCGGGAACGGGGGCAGAACCGCCGGGAACGGGGGCAGAACTACCGGGAACGGGAACCACGCCAGGAACGGGGGCAGCCCCTGTTCCTGCTGGTTCTTCAGCAGGTAGAAGCCTCTTCGAGCCTGGCTACAACGACAAGATTCTCCTCCGCGAAGGGCAACTGGACAACTGGAAGCGCTACCTTGACGACAACCCCCGCCGTCTTGCCGTTAAGCGTCTGCGCCCCGATCTCTTCACTGTCATCCATCAGGCTGTTGTCGCAGGCCATAGTTGCCAGATGGTGGGCAACCGTTTCCTCCTTGATATCCCGCAGAAGATGGCCGTCATCGTCCATGGCGGCTACAGCGACAAGAAATATGCTGAATATCGCGAACAGTGGCTGGCCTGTGGCGAGGCTGGCGGTGTTTTGGTTAGCGCAGCCATAGCGACCCGCGAGAAGGCGGTGATGCGCGAGGCCATGGACAGGGGCTACTCCATCATCCTGCTCCGAGAGAACGGCTTCCCTCCGTTGTACAAACCGACGGGCGAATCCTTCACCACCTGCTCTGAAGGTCGCCTGTTGCCGATAAGCCCTTGGGAATACCATATGGAGCGTAAGACCATATCCCGTGAGCAATGTTTGATGCTGAATAGAATGGCAGAAGATATTGCAGAGGGTAAAAACTAAAAAGCGGGAGGACAGCCTCACGACTATTCCCCCCGCAACACCATTTGCGTAATGGAATATCTTATTGGTACAGCATCAGCGTGCCCCAGCCTATCTGGTCGAAAGCACCGGAGTTTGAGCCGTAACGGTCATCGCCTGCACCGCACTCGGGACGTTGCACTTCGGCATACTTCTTGAGGAAATAGCTATTTTCGCCGCTGCCATAGTGCTTGTAGAGGATTTCGAAGCCCGGACGCAACTGTCCGCGAGCCTCCTCGCCAAAGGCCTGCTGCATCTTTCCTGCCTCATGGCTCGGGTTGGAGCACCACTGTCCCACGGGGGTGAACGGTATCTGCGACACGGGGTAGAGGAAACTACCGCCTTGTACGCCTGTTCCACCTACGATGGTGATGTCGGCATGCGTGCCGCTCTTCAGGTTGGCCATGGCGTTGTACTCAGCCATCTTGCGCAGGGCGTAGTCGTTCGAGGAGAAGAAGTCGAGGTCGGTGTAGTCGGGGTTGTCCTCATAGAGTGCCCATGCCGACTGTGCCAGCTGCGCGGCAACGACGAGTGCCATGGTGGCGTGACCCTGGTCACGGCCCGACTCCTGGGCCTGGGCTATCTTCTCCACAGTGCCGTCGGGCAGGGTGAAGTCGTAGACTGCCTGCACCACGTTGGGCAGCGCACCTAAGCCGTCGCCCGTGCGGGTGAAATAGTTGGTGACATACTGGATGATGTCGTCGTTCTCCGTCAGGATGCCAATCTGGAAGTAGGAGCAGAGGTTCACCATATCCCAGTTGGACATGTAGTGCTTGGGCGAGCCGCAGTTCGACGAACCATGCAGCTGCAGGAACTTATAGTTCTTGTCGCCGAAGACGTTCATTATCCAGTTCTTGAACTCGGTAAACTCCGATTCCGACCAGCCGCTGTAGTCGCGCAGCTCCTCGCCGGCCAGTGCAAAGGTGAAGCCCTGGGCGCCGGCGGCAAGATAGAAGTCGTTGTCGTTGCTGGTCACCTCTTCACAGGTAGCCACCCAGCCCTTCAGGATCTTCACACCCTTCTCTGCATACGTCGTATTGCCAGTCAACTGCCAAAGCAGCCCAAACTGATAGGCAGCAGCGGCATCCTTCATGGCATCGCCATAGTTCTGCACACCCTCGTCGGTACCGGCAGGATTACCACGCACAATCTGACGATGGGCGTGAACAGTCACTCCATAGTCACCCATCACATAAGGACTGGCTTGCAGGGCAGCATACTCCTCCTGCTGGGCGCTGTTCAGCGTACCGGCGGCGATGGCGGCCTTTACACGCTGGAAGTCGGCGGCGCTATAGAGTGCGCAGGGGTGGTTGTAGACGAGCGTCACCTCTGGCTCGGGGGTATATCCCGAGAGGTCCACCGTGCCGTAGTCATTCTTCTGGCAGCTGGTGGCTGCGGCAACGCCGCAGCTTACCAAGCCAACCAACAGTATATTCTTAATCTTTTTCATAACTTTTTCGTTATTTCGTTATTTCGAACTTATTTAATCACTTCGTAGGTCAGTCCGTCGACATCGGTCACGTATTTCTTCACGTCGTCAACGCTCTTGAACGTCTGGAACCAGTAGAGGTTGTACGTAATCTGATGGTCGATGGTCTTGATGTCGGCATACTTCAGCTGGAAGGTGTTGAACGAGATGCTCTCATTGGTGGGAGCCACTCCGCCCGTGCCGAAGGACAGCGTCGAGAGGTCGTAGATGAAGACATGCGAGCCGTCGGAGCACTTCAGGTCGCCCGTGTACTTATTGTTACCATTACCCAGGGCCTTGAAGTCGGCACCACTCTCTGACTTACCGACGACGTCGAAGTTCAGGTTGCGTGCGGTGACACCGTCGGCCTTGTAGAGGTCTTTCACGTCATCAATCTTGATAGCGATGATGGGATAGTTGCCTGCATGCAGGGTGGCTGGCGTATCCCACCACTTCAGGTCAGCGCGCTCCGTAGTAGCATTCACCTTATAGGTGGTGATGGTCAGGTAGCCGTCGTGCCACTCGTGGCTGGAGCTGGTGCCGTTGCCCGACTGTGCAGCATTATAGATACTGTAGTGGTTCGGGTTGTGGAAGGTCTCGCGCAGCAGACCAGCAGGGATGTTCAGCTTGATGCTGCTCTGGTTGCCCGTCTCAGGACAGGTTGCGGTGATGGTCACCTCGCCGAAGCCCTTGAAGCTGACATAACCGGCTTCCACAGTGGCAATACTCTCGTCGCTCGACGACCACTCGATGAGGCTCTTCGTGCTCTCTGCCGGTACGGTGGAGAAGCTCAGGTTGACGCCCTGCTCGTTGAGTGCGAAGGCATAGCCGTTATCCATAGAATAGGTCTGGTCGAGTGTGATGCTCTGTGGCTGTACCAGACGCTTCACGGTGATGACGATGCTGGCCGACACGCCAGAGCCGTCCATAGCCTTACCCGTGATGGTGACCTGCTTCGTAGTGGCAGTTCCTCCCGTGCTGACACCTGTCACCACACCCTTGCTGTCGACGGTAGCTACGCTCTGGTCGCTCGACGACCACTCCAGAGTACGATAGGTGGTAGCCTCGGGCTCTATCTCGTAGTCGAGCGCAATCTGCTCGCCCTCATAGACCTCGGTTTCTGCTGCCGACAGCGTGATGCTGCTGGCCAGCTGCAAGTGGGACACCACCTTCACTTTCAGCGTGCTCAGCACGCCGGAGCCGGCATACATACCTGTTGGAGCCACGGTGACCATGGTGTAGCCCAGTCCTTTCTCGCTCAGTGCCAGCACCATGCCGTCGGCAACGGTGGCCACATTCTCATCGCTCGATGACCATACGACGCTGCTGAACGTAGCATCCTCCGGTTCCAGCGTATAGTCCAGCTGTACGCTCTCGCCTACCACCAGTGGCAGCACGTCGGCACCTGTATTATCAGTATAAATCAACTTCTGCATGTCAGCAGGAACTTGCATCTCGATGGCGCTGGGGCAATAGGCATCCGTCACGTTAGGGATGCGGTTGTCGTCCTTGCTACAGGAAGTGAAGGCTGCGGCAACACCACAGACAACCAATCCTGCTGCAAATATCTTATTGATCTTGGTATTCATAATTGTTTCGTTATTTCGTTATTTCAACATTGCGTTATTTCGACATCTCGAAGCCATTACTCCCATCCGGGGTTCTGTCCCAGTTGCGGATTCAACTGACGCTGATCCTGTGGCAGTGGATAGAGGTAGTTCTTCTGAGCCCAAGTACGGCCACCGTACATCAGGATGCAGCCGTCGCTGTTGAGCGAGCGGGCCTGTGCAGCCCAGTTGCTCTCAAACCATGTGCCGGTCATCTTCACGCCTAACTGGTCCTGCGGCATCTCGGTCTCTGCAGTCTTCCAACGCTTCAGGTCGTCAATGCGGAAACCTTCGAGGAACAACTCCACGGTACGCTCACGGCGAATCTCGTCGCGCATGGAGAGGCCGTTGCTGCTGACAAAGCTGTTGGAGAGCTTCGGCATGGAGGGGTTGATGCGACGACGGACGAGGTTCAGCGAGAGGTCGAGGTCGCTGTCAGTGATGCCCTCACTCAGCTCGTAGGCAGCTTCGGCATAGTTCAGCAACACCTCGGCATAGCGGATGACGGGATAGTCCATCGACTCGTAGTAGTCGGCCACCTGGCACTCCACACCCCACTTCTGGCTCTGATAGCCTGAGTTCGAGCGGGCATTGGTGGTCAGACTGCTGTTCAGGTCGTCGTCGGTCCATGAGGTGCGCCACTTACCGTCGTTGTTCCAGTACTTCTCGCCGTGCCACAGCATGGTGTTGTCCATACGGGCATCACGGTTCTGGAACTCGCTGGCAGCCTGCGTGTAGCCTTGGAACAGCGGGCTCTTGTCAACAGGCAGACCGTCCGTGCACAGATACATGTTCGCCATCTTGCGGGTGATGTAGCACACGTTGGCCACCATGGCGTGGGTCACGTTGAGCGTCATCCTGTCAGTCTCGCGATGACGATGAGACAAGATATACTCCTTGTTGTCCTTCTTCAGCAAACCTGCAGGATTAGTCTGCACGTCCTCCAGAGAGAACATGTAGCGATAGCTCTGGTTGATGTTGCTGATGCCGCTATTGACGAGGCTGGCATTGTAGAACAAACTGTAGTGTCCGTTGTCGATGACTTGCTTGGCGGCATTCTTGGCGATGGTCAGCAGTTCACTGGCACGAGAGCTGTTGCTGTTGTGGAACTTCTGCCATGTGCCTTCGTAGAGGGCTACGCGGCTCAGCAGGGCGTAGGCGGCATCCTTGCACAGGCGTCCTTCCTCGCTGGCGGTCTCTGGTAGCAGGTTGGTAGCCTTCTGCAGGTCGCTGATGCACTGGCTGACAACCTCGTAGCGGTCGTTGCGCGAGCCGTAGAGCTGCTGGTTGTCGATATCCAACGGCTCGGTCAGAATCTGTGCGTCACCATAGATTTGCACCAGTTCGAAGTGCAGGTAGGCGCGGAACCAGTAGGCCTCACCCATTGGGGTGGCAATGGCAGCCTGGTTGGCAAAGCCCTCTGCGTTCTTCAACAGCAGATTGGTATAGTAGATGTTCTTATACAGGCGGGTGAAGTTGCCGTCCTTCTCGGGGATGGCATTCGTGCCCTGACTATAGGTGTTCACTGCGCTGGTGCAGATGAGGTCGGAACGGTAGTCGGAGTGTACACCGTCGCTGACACCGTTCTGGTAGTCTGTGCCGCTGCCTAAGTCGCGTGTCCAGCCATAGAACTGGTTGGCGAAGAGCTGGAAGTTGTCAGCCTTGTCCCATACCAGGTTGTCGCCCAGCGAGTCCTTCGGGTCGAGGTTCAGACAGCTGGTGAGGGTTGCGGTAATACCGCAACATACGAGACAGCTGCAGATGATTTTCTTTATGCTTGTGGTAATCATAATTATCAATTTTCAATTATCAATTGTTTATTAGAACGTTACGTTCAGTCCGAAGGTGTAGTTACGCGTGAAGGGATAGAGCGAGGTACCGCTCTTCGAGATCTTCGACTCGGGATCCCATCCGTCTTCAATCTTCGTTGTCTCCCAGAGGTCTGCACCAGTGAAGTAGATGCGCAGCGAGTCGATGATGCGGGTATATTGCAGCCACTTCTTGGGGAAGGTGTAGCCGACGGTGATGTTCTTCAGGCGGAGGTAGCGACCGTCCTGAGCCGTCAGCGACGAGGCCTGATAGTTGTACTGGTTGATGTTCGAGTCGTTGGTGTACGGTGCATAGTAGGCATCGGGGTTGCTCTCGCTCCACGTGTTGCCGATGCTCGACTTCAGACTGTTGACATAGAGTCCACGGAAGGGGACGGTCCAGTTAGTGTCGTTACCACGGTAGATGAAGCGGTTGGCAGCACCCTGGAACACCACGTTGACGTCGATACCCTTCCATGAGGCACCGAAGTTGAACGAGTACGAGATTTCGGGTTCGCTGGAGCCGAGGAAGATGTAGTCGTTCTCGTCCAGACGGCCGTCGCCGTTCTCATCGCAGTACATATTGTCGCCGACACGGAGGTTCGACGGCATGCCGATGCCGTTGTTCTCGTAGTAGAGTGCTGTATAGGCTGCCAGCTGCTCCTCGTTCTGAATCTTGCCGGCATAGCGCAGTCCGAAGAGCGACGAGATGCCATAGCCTACCATGTTCGAGGTGTAGCCAGATGACTTCACCGTCGTGCCTTCATATTCTGTCAGTTTGTTACGTGCGAAGGTGAAGGTGCCGCCGGCGTGAATGTCCACCTGACCGATGCGGCCGGTATAGTTCAGCTGGCCTTCCCAGCCGTAGTCTTTGAACTTACCCTTGTTGGCCGACGGTGCAGAGTCGCCTAAGGTGCCAGGCAGCGTGATGCTGACCAGCATGTTGTCGTTCTTCTTCAGGAAGTACTCCACCGTACCGTTCAGGTTGTGGCCGGGAGCCAGCTTCAGCCCGAAGTCGATGGCGACGTTGTAGTTCTTGATGCGCTCCCATGAACGGGTCTTCGAGGCGAAGGTGCCGTTAGTGGCGATATACGAGGCCAGGCCTGAACCTAAGTAGGCACCGGTGTTGGATTGTACGTTGTAGAGCTGTATGCCGTCGTAGTTGCCGATGCCGCTCTGGTTACCCACCTCGGCATAGCTGCCGCGCAGCTTCAGGTTCGAGAGCCACTTCACGTTCTTCATGAACGGCTCCTCGGTCAGACGCCAACCGGCACTGACACCCCAGAAGAAGTCCCAGCGGTTCTCAGGCAGGAATTTTGAACTGCCGTCGTAACGACCGTTGAACTCCACGAGGTAGCGGCCTAAGTAGTCGTAGTTGAAGCGTCCGAAGTAGGAGAGGATGCTGTTCTGGTACTTGCTGACGTCGTCAAGCGTAATGTCACCCGTACCGTTGACCACCTCCAGACCTTCCAGGATGTCTGTAGCCTTCACGCCGAAGCGCTTCAGCTCCTTGAATTCGTACTGCGTGCCGAGGGTCAGTGAGAAGTTATGGTCGTTCCAGAAGGTCTTGTGACCGTTGACGTAGGCTGTGAAAGCATAGTTGTCAATACGCTCTGACATCTGCTCGTAGTACGACTTAGCCTGAGTGGGATCGGTCAGTGTGACGCGCTCACCTGTGATGTTATAGAAGTTGATGGGGTTCTGCACCTCGTCGACCATCTTGTCGCTGGTATTATAGCCCAGGTTGACGTTGGCCGTCAGCCAGTTGGTGATGTCGTAGTTCAGCGTCTCGCTGATGTCGATGCGACTGACAGCAGTGGTCTTGTCACCGCCGTCCTCCACCTTGGCTACAGGTGAGCCCCAGGTACCCCAGGCGTATGCCTTGCCGTTGAGGGCAGCCATCGGCAGACCGGGCTGCGGCGTGGTGGTGGTCAGTGCGGCAGCAATGCGAGTAGGCGCCACCTGCTGCTTGCGGTAGTAGGCGATGCTCGACTGCAGGCTCAGCTTGTCGGTGAACTTATAGGTATCGTTGAAGCGCACGTTGAAGCGCTTGTTCGAGTTGTTGCCGTACTTCAGGTTCGAACCGTCGTAGTTGTAACCTAACGAGATGCGGTACGAGTTCTTATTGGTACCACCGCTCACGCTCAGGTTGTGCTCCTGGTTATAGGCGTTGCCGAAGAGGCCGCCCAGCCAGTCGACATCAGAGAACACGAAATCGGCGACATCCGTAAAGGCTGCCGAACCGAAGGGATTGGCACTTGTCGACAGGTCGATATAACGGCCCTGGTACTGCTTGGCTAACTGGGCGTAGGTGTACCACACACTCGAGGTGTTCTGGTCGTTCTCCAAGGTGGTCATCAAGCCGTCGGCCCACTCGGTGAGCGACATCAGCTCTGGCTGCAAGCCAGGTTTCTTGATGGTCAGCGAACCAGAATAGTTAATCTTCACCTTGCCTTCCTTACCTTTCTTGGTGGTGATGATAACCACACCGTCGGCAGCACGCGAACCGTAGATGGCTGCCGAGCCGTCCTTCAGGAAGTTGATGCTCTCGATGTCGGCAGAGTTCACCGAACCCATATCACCGGCCACACCGTCGATGATGACCAGCGGGCCGCCAGAGTTCTTTGATACAGAGCCACGGAGCTTCATGTCCCAGCCTTCTTCACCAGGAGCCGAGCTCGAACGGGTAATCATCACACCGGCTACCTGACCCTGCAGGGCTTCCAGCGGGCTCGACAACGAACCCTTGCCCTCGAAGGCCTTGGCGTCGACTACGGTGACAGCACCCGTCAGCGACTCCTTCTTCGTAGTACCGAAGCCGACGACGACCACCTCTTCAAGCAGTTCGGCGTCTTCCTTCATCTGCACGTTGATGGTGGTCTTGCCACCCACGGCAATCTTCTGGTCGCTGTAGCCGATGTACGAGAACTTCAGCGTAGCCTTGGGGGCTACCTTGATGCTGTAGTTACCGTCAAAGTCAGTCACAGTACCGCCCGAGGTCTGACCGTCAACCATGACCGTCACGCCAATCAGCGGTTCATTCTGCTGGTCGGTCACCTGTCCTGTGACGGTGACAGTACCCTGCGCCCAAGCCACCGTAGCGGTCATCATCAGACACAGTGCAACAAACCATTTCTTTGTTTGATCCATAAAATGATAGGTTTTTATTAATAATAACGTGAATTTGATTGTTTTCTTGTGATACGCTCCATTCACCTGTTTTACGCGTAACACACGTAAAACTATGAACTGTAAACTATGAATTGTGAACTCAAAAGCCCATTGCCTCGCGTACATTGTTGCGCACCAGATTGCGGGTGCGGTAGATACGACTTTCTACAGCACGTTTCGTGAGACCGGTCTCCAATACAATCTCGTCGGCGGTCATCTCCTCGAAACGCGTCATCTGGTAAATCTTGCTGTCCATGTCCGACATACAGCTGATAGCCTTCAACTCCACCTGCAAGATGTCGTTCACCTCTGCCTCTGTGTTGGTGTAGCTGCGCTCCATCATCCAACCCAGCTTGTCGTGTACCTTATTTATGCATGCGCGACGGCGCAGGTAGTCGACACGCTTTTGGTAGGCGATGGTCACGGCCATACCCTTCAACTGGTCTTCAAGGATGACGTCCAGTCCCATTATCTTCATGAACACATCCTGAACCAAGTCCTCGCACGTGTCCACGTCAATACATGCCTGACGGAAGATGGAGAAAATTTCCTGACGTACCTTTTGGTAAGTCTCACCGATAATCTGTCGGTTTTTAGCTTCGATAGTATCCATACGCAAATTGTTTTAAATTAGATTTGATACCGCAAAGATAGAGCAAAAAAAAACTGCAAACAAGTTTTTCGTCCTTGTTTGCAGCCAACTGGTTTAGTCAGTAGTCCAAATGATTCAACTATCTCATTATCAGTGCATTTCGTTTCAGTCCATCTAAATTAGAAATGCCGTTTAGGTGGCTTTCACTCCCATTTTCTTGAGGTATTCGACGGGAGTCAAGCCCTCTACCTTGCGGAAGGTGGAGAAGAAGTTCGACTTCTTGAATCCGCACTGCTCGGAGAGTGCGGTGATGGTGTAGCGCTTGATTTCTCCCTCGGCTATCAGGCGCTTGAACTCCGCAAGGCGGTACTGGTTGATGAAGTCGTAGTAGTTCTGTCCCAAGTAGAGGTTGAACACCTGGCTGAGCTTGGGTGCCGACAGGTGGAGCACGTCGGCCAAGTCTTTCATCTTCAGGTCCTGATTGGTGTAGACCCCCTCGCGCTCGATGTAGGCTTTCATGCGCTCGACAATGTCGGCACACTCCGCTTCGTCTATCTTCACCTTCTGGTACTTCTCCGTTGGTTCTTCCAACAACTCTTCACTCTTCGCTCTTAACTCTTCACTTTCAATAAGTGCATCCTCAATCTCGTCACGTTCAGCCAACAGCATCTTCGTATTTTTTCTGTAGCGCCACCACAGGATGAGCAGCACGCCGGCCACAATCAGCAGCACTAACTCGAACCACGCCCAAAACGACGGTACCACCGTAACGGTGTAGACCGAGGCCGTACCCTCGGCACCGGCCAGCCGCACCTCAAACCGGTTCTGGCCTAAATCCAAATGGCGCAGGTCGATAAACTGACCGTCGCTGACCTGTTGCCAGTCGCCGCCACCTATTCGGTATTCATACAAGCGGCCTGTCTGCTTCGAGTAGTCCATCAGCAACGGCTCCATCTGCAACGGTTCGGAGGTCAGGTTCCAGGTGGTGCGCAGACGGTGCTCCGTGTTGGCCTGATAGTACTCAGTCATAGGCAACAGGTCGCTGCCTCGGCGGATGTTCAGCAGCATAATCTTGAAGCGGTTGGAGGACCGCCATGCCGCCATGTCTTTCTGGTCGCTCATGAACAGTCCCTGCGAGGTGGCCACCCACAGGTGTCCATCAGTATCTACACCCATGTCGTTGATGAAGTCGCCGCGCAACCCCTCGCCGTAGCCGAAATGCTGCATCTCCTTCAAGTCGTAGCTGAAGCGGAACACACCGCGCTCGGAGGCCAACACATAGTAACTGTGCATGTCGTCCACCATATTGCGACACCACTTGTCGTTAAACCGGATAGGCAACTGCAACTCGCCGAAGTCGGTCATCTGCTCGTTCGTGTAGAAGGTCTGCGGTCCTGTGCGCATAAACACCAGACCGTCGTGGCCGTTATAGGCCTTCATCCACGTCTCGCGGTTGAAGAAACCTTTGGGAAAGTTGGTATCCACGATGTCATGGCTGCGCACGCTGTAGAGCGAGCAGCCTGTAGCTCCCGTCAACCAGGCATTGCCACTACGGTCGAAGGCAATGCTTAGGATGAGTCCGCCCACGATGTGGGAGTTCTGTTCGGTGAAGTGCTCTTGCAGCTTGCCGTCGCCGACAATCATCAGCCCGTGTCCACAGCCTATCCACAGCCGTCCGTCAGGACCAGTCTTCAGGTCGCCTATCGAGGTGTCGTCAAGCAGTGGGGAGAATGTCTGAGGGCTGAGCTGCAACGTCTGTGGGTCGAAGACGTGCAGACCGCCGTCGAAGGTGCCGACATAGAAGCGGCCCTCCCACCAGACAATGGTGGTGACGATATGTCCGCCGCCCAGCTCCTGTGGCGAGTAGTAGCGATGCTGGCCGGTCTGCGTGTTGACATAGTGAAAGCCGTTCTGCGTACCGATGAGCGCATCGTCGCCATGCCGACAGAAGGTGCGCACATTCATGCCCTCCGTGGTGAAAGCCCTCTCAGTGCTCCCACTCCTACGGGAGGGGGCTGGGGGGAGGCTGAACACGCGGAACACGTCACCGCTATAGTAGGTATAGGCCAGCCCGTGGCGCACGAAGCCAAACCAGTTGACACCGTTTGCATCGCGGTAGTAGCAGTAGACACCATTGCTCATCAGCCGGTGCGAAACGTCGCCCTCGGTGTCGAAGTGCTCCCTCACCTCTAACCTTATTGTTCCCCTCTCTTTGGGAGAGGGGTTAGGGGTGAGGCTTAATCGATACGCCCCCGCTCCGTCGGTCGCCACACAGATGCTGCCGTCGGCAGCACGCTGCACCGACATGACGATATTGCCCACGCCTTCCACTGGCTTCATCTCATTGGTATGGATGTCGAAGGTAAAGAGTCCGTTACCTCGCGTACCTATTATATATAAACCGTCACCGATAGGAGCAAACTGTGTCAGGATGAGCTGCCGCCCCAGAGGGTAGGGGGTCATCTTTCCGCTGCGAGGATTGTAGCTGTTCAGGTCGAAGCGGCTGAGGAACCATACCAGCCCGTCGTCACCCAAGACGTACTGGCGCACGATGTTATCCAAGCCCTTGCCGCTCGGACTGACATCGACGTGCTTCAGCTGTCGGCCGTCGTAGGCCATCAGTCCCTGCTGGCCGCCGATATAGAGCGTGTCGCCAACAGCTAACAGGCTGCTGCATTGTTGTATTTCGGGAAGTACGCGCTCAAAGCGGCCAGAACCATGCGGCAAGCGGTAAAGTCCCTCTAACGTGGCGGCATAGATGCCTGAGTTCCCCACCTCGCACAGGCTCTCCACCGACACATAGCGCCCCCGCTCGTTCTCTATACGGAAGCTGTCCATCGACTTGCCATTATAGACGTTGATGCCGCTGTTCGTCGCTATCCATGTCATGCCATTGTGGTCGGTCATCACGCAATGGGCTGTCTCGCCCGTCAGCCCGTCGTTCAGCGTCAGGCTGACGATGCGCTCCTCACCAATAGTGGCCGCAAAGAGCAACTGCCCCATCAGCAATAAACATGCAAAAATCCCTGTCCTTGTTCGTCTCATTACAGCTAATTAACCGTTTTCAACGACAAAAGTAGAAAATATTTGGCAAATATCCAAATATATTTGGATTTTTCTGAGCGAGGCAGCCACTTGCTTCCGTGTTGCCTGCCTACTTGAGCTTCACCCAGTATAGGACGCCCTCTTGGCTGTGCCTGCTCTTGAACTTGTATTCAGGACGGTTCAGGTAGCTGCCCATCTTGCGGAAGGTGGCGTCATCCTCCTTGTAGCCTCGGAAGTGCTTCTTCATCAGGGCTGAGAGGGTTTTCAGCGACATCCACACACCCTCGTCATCTGGTCGGGGCTTCTGGATGAGCGACAGCATCATCTCGCCCAATCCGTTCAGACGCTGGTATTGCAGGTTGTGCTCCATCAGGTTGTGCTCCTCGTCCTTCGTCAGCCAGTAGCGCTCGCCATGATTGATTTCGTGGAGCAGCTGGGCATATAGCTGGTCGTGCTTGACGGGTGTCTGGAAGTCGATGTCGCCGTCAATACTGACACACACGAACCGACGGCTGCCGCTGGGGTCGACGAGGGGTGTCTGCTCGTTGGTAGTACCAATGAACGAGGCGTAGCGCCGGTTGGTGGTATAGGCCTTGCCGTAGGGCGGACGGTATTTCAGGTCGGCAGTCGACACGAGGTACTTCAAGACGATTTGCTGGCGCTGGGTGACGCGGTCGAACTCGTCGAGGTTGATGAGGCCGAACGAGGTAAGCCCCAGGTTCAGGTCTTGCTCGTTCTTGAAGTTGATGCGGTCGTTGTAGTAGTCCAACAGGTCGCGAGGCAGCAGGATGCGACAGAAGCTGGACTTGCCACAGCCCTGCCGGCCTATCAACAGCGGTACGAGGGCATTGCCCGTGAGCTGACCCTTGCCCAGCCACATGGCCACCATCGAGCGCATCCAGATATGGAACAGGTAGGTCCATTCCGCCCACTCCGTAGGCACTCGTCCGGCAAGCTCCGTTACGCGGTCCTTGCCGTCCCACCGTGGCAGGTGGTCGAGATAGTCGTTCATGGGGTCGTAGCGCTGTATGTCGTCAGAGTTGACATAGCGGCGGATGTCCTTGTCCCAACAGCGAATGCCCTGTTCCAGGGCGCGCATGGTGATGGAGTTGCGGGCCTCTTCCGTCAGGTCCTGGAACGAGAAGCCGACGCCCGTCCTCACACGATACTCCGCCACCCCTCGCATCACGTTCTTACGCAGCTCGTAGTGGGTATTGAGGAAGATGTTGACCTTCATCGTCAGCAGCGTCTCCGGCGGTATGTTCTTCTGGCGCCGGAGGCCTTTGCGCTCCATGTATTTCCTGACATGTTCGTCACGATAGGCATTCTCGAAGACTTTCTTCACCAGCTCGCCATCTTTCCAGAAGGCAGAGTGCATCAGGGCCTGACGCATGGCGGGCCCCATGGCAAGCCCCGTCTCCTGACAATATTGGGCCAACCGGACGAGGCGGGCATGCAGGCGTTCGTCAGCATCGGCAATACCCTCCGTGTCGTCACAGGCCTTCGACAGGTTGAACTCGAACACGGTATGCAGACTGCGATAGCGGTCGTAGCCTAGCTCGTCGTCGGTCTGTTCGAGCGTTGAAGGCTGGCGGTTCAGCGCGTCGGTGGCCTTCTCGGCCTTGGCATAGATGGCTGTCGCCAACGGGTTGAAGACCAGCTGGGGGTCGTAGCTCATATAGCAGATGCGCTGAGGCAGGGGCTCCAGCTTCTCTACCGTCACACCTAACTGACCATTATATATCATGCGGGCGCGCTCATACAGATTCTCATGGAACAGCCCCATATCGCCATCCCCTGAGGGAAGACGGAATCCCTGGCCAGGAAACAGCTCGCCCCGACAGATAATCTTCACGGATTGTCCGTCGGCACCCACAAAGGCCATCAGCGTCTGGGGCATCTCGGCAGCACCGCGACGCACGGCACTGGCCTCATCGTGGCCGGTCAGGTTGTTCACCTCCAGCAGCACCAGTCCGTTGTAGCCTCTGACAACACGCTCGCCCTTGCGGTTCTCCTGCTCCAGTGCAAAGCAGATGCGAGGCAGCTCCTTGGGCCATTTCACATAGCCGTTCAACGTCCCGTCGCTCTTGCGGCTGGCCAGCGTCATCAGCGGGAACTCCCGACGAAACTCGCTCACCTCTTCCTGATATTCACCCGTGCGGATGGCTTCTGCCACAGCCTGCAACCCATCGAGTCGCAGCGTCTCCCTGTTACGGTAGTTCTTGATAATCGTTACTCTTGTATCCATCGTCATACATTGTTTTCTGCAAAGTTATTAAAAAATTTCTTGTTATCCAAAAATTTTATCATTAAATCATCATCAAAATTAGATTTTATCGTCATTTTATCACTTAAGCCACTAACATACACTGATTTAACTCATGACGTTAAGCCATTATTATCGTCATGCTAACATCATTTTAACGTCATTTCTATCGTTTCAGCCTAGTTCTCATGCCCGTTCAGGTTCGGCCTAACACCTTTTCACGCTCGGCCTGAAGGCCGTTCAGCCTCGGCCTGTGACATAGTTTCTCGGTAGGAAACTGGCAGTTTCCTACCGAGAAACTAACAGTTTCCTTATTGGAAACTATATATCTACCTAAGACAAAATGAACCATAAACCATTGGAAATAAACCTTTTAAGAGCTATAGAAAGACGATTCGCCATTGAATAATGACGTTATACTGATGTTATACAATTGTTACCGTCAGCACTTAACCTTCTGATATAAAGCAATATAAGTCATGAAGTGACGTTAATACCTATTTTTAATAGATTTTTTAATTGGAAAATATTTCGTACCTTTGAGGCAAGACTCGAAGATACTTTCGCTCGGCAATAAAAACAAAAAAATTGGTTTTTGTTTTGTATTGCGCTCGCTTATTCGTATCTTTGCAGGGATGAATACGACAAAACCTGTTTTGACTAAAGAAGAAGAAAAAGCGTTTCGCGAAAAGGCCGGCCACTACCTGGTATGTTTCAACGACCAATGTCCGCTGCACGAGGAGTGCCTGCGCTGGCTGGTAGGTCTGTATGTCGATACCACACTGCCTGCATATACAGGCGTTAACCCACGTAATCCGCAGAATGGTGGCGAGCAGTGCGCGCTGTTCCGCAAGAAGGAGCGCGTCATGATGAAGCGTGGCATGACCCAGCTTTATCAAGAGATGCCTCGGTACAAGGAGCACCGTATTCGCCTGCTGCTCCAACTGATATGGGGCAGGAAGCGCTACTTCGAGATGCGAAAAGGCGAGCGCCTGATCAACCCCCAACAGCAAGAGGATGTCATCTACGCCTGTCGGCATCATGGCTGGACAGGTCCTATTGTCTACGATGGCGAGGTAGAAGACTGGAATTGGTAAGCGACAAAAAAACCGGGTGCTTCACGCATCCGGCTTTTACCTTAAAAAATACTAACCTAATCTGAAAACTACTAACTACATTACTAACATAAACTATATGAAGCTAATTTTTACTTTATGTTTGTTATCTATAATACGGATGAGGTGACACTACTACGCAATGTGCTCAGGCTTTTTTTACGAAAAAGGCACAATAGGTCAGATAGGCTATCTCCAGTGCGATGACCAGTGCGCCGCCCATGATGCCCGCCTGCTCGTTGGCAGCACCTACGAGGAACGACACCGTACCGCCAGCCACGGCCATAATCATCAGACCGCTGATCTCGTTGCCCTTGTCGGGACGGCTCTTCAAGGCCAGACCATAGACAATGGGGAACACGCACGAACAGCAGAAGCCGATGCCGCCGATGCAGATGAAGTCGAGCCACTCGTGGCTGACCAGGGCCAGCACCACGGCAAACAGCAGACAGGCGACGATGTTCAGGCGGAAATAGCGGACCTCCGACATCTTTGTCATGAGGAACATGCCGATGAAGGCGCCGATGGTGCGGCAGACGAAATACACCTGCGGAGCCATGCCGGCAGCCTCCTTCGAGTAGTCGAAGCGCGTTATCATGACTTTCGAGGAGAGGAAGTTGGTCGATACGTCAGTACCCACGGCGAAGAAGATGCCGAAGAAGAGCAGCAGGATGGTCTTGTCACCTAACAATCCTAATGTCTTGCCGATACCTGACGAAGATCCGTCGGGAACGGTGGCCTCACGCGGGATGGGGGTCAACAAGAGCCATAGGCCCGACACCAGTGTGATGGCTCCCATCAGCGGGAAGCACAGATACCACTTGCCCTCGTCGCCACCGCCTAACCAGTTGACGGCAGCCAGCACGATGAAGGGTCCGACAAAGGACGAGATAGCCTTGACCACTTGACCGGCTGTCAGGCTCGAAGTGAGCAGCTTCTCATCGGTAATGACGTTCTGCAGCAGCGGATTGACTGACACCTGCAGGATGGCATTGCCGATACCCAGCAGGGCGTAGGCCAGAAGGGTCATCGCGCTGTCGTAGTGGATGAGGGGTAGCGCCATGCCGATGACAGTCACGAGCATCGACAGCAGCACCGTGTTCTTGCGCCCGATGCGGTTCATCATCAGACCGACGGGTACACCCAACAGGAAGAACCACACGAACACCACGGAGGGAATCAGTCCCGCCATGGTCTGGCTCCAGCCAAAGGCCGACGCGGCATAGTCAGAAGAAATGCCCACGATGTCGCAGAAGCCCATCACGAAGAAGCCGAACAGGACGGGCAACGCCGCCCAAACATTATTTTTCTTTTCCATAGTCACTTTCATTTTGCAGTTAGCAATTAGCTGTTAACTAATAGCCAAATCAGGGCTGCTTGCCGATGTAGGCCAGGATGCCACCGTCTACATAGAGGATATGACCGTTGACGGCATCAGAAGCCTTCGATGCCAAGAACACGGCCGGACCTCCCAACTCTGAAGGATCGAGCCAACGACCTGCAGGAGTCTTGGCGCAGATAAAGCTGTCGAACGGATGACGGCTGCCGTCGGGCTGACGCTCACGGAGGGGAGCGGTCTGCGGGGTGGCGATGTAGCCCGGACCAATACCGTTGCACTGGATGTTGTACTCACCATACTCCGAACAGATGTTGCGGGTCAGCATCTTCAGGCCACCCTTGGCGGCAGCGTAGGCAGAGACGGTCTCACGACCCAGCTCTGACATCATCGAGCAGATGTTGATGATCTTACCCTCACGACGCTCCATCATCTCAGGGATGACAGCTGAGGCGCAGATGAACGGACCCACAAGGTCGATATCGATGACCTGCTGGAACTCCTCGCGTTTCATCTCGTGCATGGGGATGCGCTTGATGATGCCGGCATTGTTGACGAGGATGTCGATGTTGCCCACCTCTTGGTGAATCTGCTCGACGACAGCCTTCACGCCAGCTTCGTCAGTAACGTCGCACACATAGCCCTTGACATTCTCAATACCAGCCTCCTTGTAGTTCTGAAGTCCGCGCTCCAGAGCCTCCTCGTTGCGGTCGTTGAAGATGATGGTTTTGATACCTGCGGCCACAAAAGCCTTTGCAATGTTGAAACCAATGCCATAAGAGGCACCCGTAATCCAGGCATTCTTGCCCTCTAATGAAAAAATGTTTGCCATAACAATATCTTTTAATGAATGTTTTCTGTCAATACGAACGATGCTGCGACTTTACTTAACAACAACCACTTGTAAAGGAGCCTGTCGGGCTTGCATGAATCCGTCGATGCGCGACTGCCACTCCTGCTGCGAGCGCACGTCGAACTCGCTCCAGGCGGCACCGATATAATAATGGAAACGCTGATTGGAGGTGTAGCCTCGAAGGATGCCCACGCCATGCTGCTGCACGACGTCGATGTCAACCTGCTGGTCGGGGAACAGCAAGGCGACATATACCTGCGACTGATAGCGGTCCGGCTCGATGGTGGGGTCGGCATACTGGATGTAGCCACCGCCCTTGACCAGCGTCTCTGCCCCTGCCGGGCGGATAGGGAAGCCAGCCAGCACGTCGGTGGGCTGTTTCAAACCGTCGAACCATACGGTGCTCTCGACAAAGTTCGAACCCTTGTCAATAGACAGGATGCGATGCTCGGTGATGCCGTCGTCCGTTGTGGGGAAATCTATCTGTACGGTGAAGCGCAGCGGTCCCTTGTCCAGTATCTTGTACGTCTCGTAGCACCATGGGAAGCGTATCTCTCCATGCTGTAACATGGCTGGCGTGCCGCAACCTAACGTAGGACCTACGGCAAAGCAGTCGACGCCCTTGCCATAGTCCAGATGGAACGACAGGCGCGGGTCGTTGCGGTAGAGTTCACCAAGGACGAGCTCTGTGGTACGCTTCACCCACAGGTCGTAGCCGTAGCCTTTCTCGCCCTTGCGCTGTAAGGCCGGACCATAGATGCGGAAGCCTATGCGGTCGTTCTCGAAAGCGATGTCGTCGAGACGCTCAGGATACTGTCTGCCATCCACCCACGAGCGGAATGCAGCAGGGGTTCCTGACTGCAGGGTAAACACGGCCTTGCTGTGAGGACGCGCATGCACCTCCATCAACAGCTTGCCGTCATACGTCCACTGGGTAGGGCGTTCTATGTTGGACACGTCGCGCACCACGACATCGGTGCCGCTCTTTATACCCAGCTCATCGGCACTGACAGCCACCAGTTCCGAACGTTGCAGACTGGTTGTGTTCTCTATCGTAATGGTCTGTGCCTGCGATATCATTACAGAACACAAAGAAACAAAGACACAAAGGATTATTTTCTTCATCATTCTTCTATTATTTGGTAATTCTCATCCAGTCAACATCTAACCAGCCGCGTGAGTCCTTATGGTTGCGGCACTCGGCCACGAAGCCGAACTTGGCACCAATCCACTTGCCCTCGCGCATCTTGAAGGATTCACCCGCGTCCTTAAAACGCTTGCCGTCGGTGCTGTAGCTAAAGGTACAAAGGCCGTCGTTGACGGTCATACGCAGGTACAAGTCTAAATAGATGGCAGGCGAATAAGGGATGGTGTCGCGGTCGGTAGGCGGTAGCGTGGCGAGTGACTGCTCCGTCTCCGTCTTACCCTCGTCGGCTCCCATGCAGGTGTGACGCTGGAGCAGGAACGTGTCGCCTTGTCGATAGATGACCAATGCGCTGTAGTCGCGACCCATCATCACCACACCACCATATTGGTTATCCTCTTTTGAGGCAAAGCGCACCTTGGCCGTAGCGGTGAAACGGGGAGCCGTAGCCTTCTGTAGCAGCAGGTTAGGGGCATCCCATAAAGAGCCTACCCCCTGCCCCTCCCCAAGGGAGGGGAGATCATAAGTGTAAAGACGCATGGTGCCGTCAGCGGTTGGCATGCCGTAGAACTGATGATAGTTGGCGTGCCACTGCCACTGTTTACCCAAGATGCCGTCGTTGAACTCGTCACTCTCCTGCGGATTGACGATGGTATTGGAGGAAGACTTTGGCTTGCGATATTTGGTATAGGGTTCACCATGATTTCCCATCATGGGCCAACCTGATGACCAGTCGACAGGCTGCAAGTAGACCACTCGCCCGTATGCACCTTTGTCGTTGAAGTGCAGGAACCAGTCTTCACCGAAAGCGGTATGAACCCATGCCCCTTGATGCGGGCCGTTGATGTCGGTCTTACCCTGCCACATCACCCGCTTCCATTCGTAGGGACCGTAGGGCGACTTCGACCGCATGGCCAACTGCCACCCCATCGCTACGCCACCAGCAGGATTCATAATCCAGTAGTAGCCGTCGCGCTTGTAGAACTTAGGACCTTCTGAGGTGTGGTTCACCTGACCGCCGTCGAAGACGATGCGCGGCTGACCAATCTGCTTGGTGCCATCTTTGGAAAGTTCACGAACCGTCAGCACGGAATTGAAACCACAGCGACTGTTGGCCCAGCCGTTAACGAGATAGCAACGCTCGTCATCATCCCACAGCGGACAGGGGTCTATCATGCCCTTGCCAGGGATGATGCAGACGGGCTTCTCCCACGCTCCCGCAGGGTCTTTCGTCTTGACCATAAAGATTCCCAAGTCAGGGTCGCCCCAGTAGATATAGAATTCGCCATTATGATAGCGGATGGACGGTGCCCACACCCCCTTGCCGTGCTGTGGCTTGTCGAAGACCTCCTTTGGCTCCAATTCCTGTAGGGCATGGCCGATAATCGTCCAGTTTACCAAGTCCTTAGAATGCAGAATAGGTAACCCAGGAATACAATTAAAGGAACTTGCCGTCAGATAGTAGTCTTCACCAACAGCACACACGTCAGGGTCGCTATAGTCGGCATACAACACGGGATTAGTGTATGTCCCGTCACCATTGTCTGGGCACCACACACTCTCTCTCACCTGAAGGTATGAGTGTGGCACGCAATGAGCTCCTGCGGTGTTCAATAATAAAGAAAAAGCAATAAATAACAAATAGGTCTTTCGCATCTCTTACCTTTTATATTTAATACGAATCGGCAGGGAATAATACTTAAAACCCTTTTCTTTGTTAATTTTAACCGTAAATTTATTATCTTTTACCTAATATATTTGCATATAAGCGAAATTATGTTTACCTTTGCAGTATGAACATATCGCAAATGTACACCATTGAGATTGTGTCGATGCTGGGCAAACGCTTCAAGGACTACCGCATCGGTACGGACATGACGCAGCGGGAGGTATCCGACAAGTCGGGAGTCAACATCGTAACCATCCGGAAGTTTGAGAACGGCCAGCTGCATAACATCACGATGGCTACCTTCATTGAACTGCTGCGAGCCATCGACTTTATGCAGGGACTGGATGATGTATTGCCAGAGATACCCATTTCGCCATACGAGTTAGAGAAGATACAACAAGGAAAACGTAAAAGAGTGAGACATGCAAAATAATATTGTACGCGTAATGCTCTGGGGCAAAGAGGTGGGCAGCCTCTTTTGGGAAGAGCGGCGCAAGCGAGCTGTGTTCAGTTATCATCCCGACTTCCTGAAGGGCGGACTGGACATCGCGCCCCTGTCGGCAACCACTCGAAGGCCGTCATCGCCATCAACCGTGAGACAGGTGAGATACGCAGCGGACAGGTCATGCTGCCAGAGGGCTTCACCTACTATCTTCTGAAGTTCGCCGAGAGCAAGTATTATCCGCTGACAACGGTGGAGATGGTATATGCCGACATGGCCCGAGAGGCCGGCATTACGATGATGCCTTCTGAGTTGATAGAGATAGACGGAGAGCGTCATTTCCTGACGGAACGTTACGACCGTCGGGGACAACATAAAGTGCATACCCTCTCGTTGGCAGCGATGAATCCCGAAGCCACTTCCTACGAACAGCTGATGGAAGTGTGTATTAGGTTGGGACTACCCTATAAGGAGCGCGAAGAGACATACCGCAGGGCCATCTTCAACATCCTGACCTGCAATGTGGACGCCCATATACGCAACTTCGAGTTTATGATGGAGCCAAGCGGACAGTGGCATATCACCCCAGCCTTCGACCTCACCTTCTCATGCTTCAACCCAAACAACAAGCTCGACGAATACCACTATCTCAGCATGAACGGCAAGCGCACCGCTATCAGCCATGATGACATGATCAGCTTTGCCCGAATGTCTAACATCGACAAGCCCGATAGCATCATCCGCCAGTGCGTGGACACTATTCTGAACTTCCGCCAATACGCTACGCAATACGGAGTTAGCGATTATTGGCAGGACGTTATCGAGCGCCACTTCGCCGAGATGTCACCCGATCTGCTGTCGGGGCTGCACGGCTACAATCCGCATGTGTTCAGCTTCATCTTGCAGGGTGTACATGTGGAGGATGCACAATGGGAGGAGATGGGCAACAGAGCCATGCGACTGACTGCCAAGCTCAATGGACAGGAATACAAGGTAACTTTCAGTGCCAAGTCGCCCAAAGGTCGCCTCGCTATCGAACAAGGCGGCACGAAGATGAGCGAGGCGCACGTCCGCCAGTTCGTGTAAGAGTTGTTCCTGCCCCGTTATCTGGAACGGCATTAAATTTGCCCTCTGCATTATAGCCGCCTCCCGCTTGTCGGGAGGCTCTTAATCCAATATACCACATAGCGGCAGTGCTGGAGGTCGTAGAAGGGCTGAATCGGTGTGCCGTCGCTATTCGCAAAGCGGAGACCGCCGAGGTGTTTGACATCACCCAACTTAACATCAGGGTGCTTGCCGTAGTCGAAAGTGTAATAGTCGTTATGCTTCGTGGGGTCGCTGAAGGGCTTTTCCACATCTGTCAGGCGACCGCCGAGAACAATGGGCCCATAGAGTAGGGCGACACGCGTGGGGTCGTCCTTGGTAGCCTCCTCGTGCAGATTCATGCCAAATTCTATTTCTGACTTTTTGACGTTCTTAACCAACACATAGCCATCGGCTCCAGCCTTCACTTTCTTGCCATTCACCTTCATGTATGTTGCCCAATACGGGTATCTGACTTTCATATTTACCTTCGATGAAGCCGTGATGACGGTCTTGTTTGACTCAGGGAATGATGTCTCTTGACGGACAATCGTACCGTCCCAATTCAGTTCAGACGGAATAAAGAGATTTACATACAGGACTTTACTCCCCTCTCCCTTTGGAAAGGGGCCGGGGGTGAGGCTTCTATAATAGATGCCTGCCTGGAACTTGGCGTTGGTCTCGAAACCAGAGCCCACACAGCACCACCAGCTGCTGTCAGGAGTGCTGTAAAGCCGATAACCGCCCGTCATCAGGGGCGTGAAGTAGCACACCATCGACGAGAGCGTGTCCTGCTGACCTAACAGGTGGTTGTAGAGTCCGCGCTCGTAGTAGTCGGCAATCTTGCTATTCGGTTCGTAGCAGAACAGACGGTCTGCCAACTTCAGCAGATTATAGGTGCAACAGCTCTCACCATCATAGCCCGTCAGATGCTTCGACTGTGTCTCTGGCTTGAACAGATGTTCCTTGTCTGATACCTCGCCCGTTACAAAGGCGTGGTCGTTGACCAGCGTCCAAAACAATGTCTCGGCAGCATGGCGACTGTCCTCCTGGCCGAACAGCTCATAGTTGCGGCATTCGCCCAACAGCTTGGGGATAAACGTATTGGCATGATTCGTACCCAGATCCGGTTTCCCCCTTTCTTCGGAGGGGGACAGGGGGAGGCTCTTCAGCGGGTCTATCTTGTCGTTATGATAGAAGAAACGGGCCACCCAGAGATATTTATCGTCGCGGGTGATGCTGTACAGGTTATACATGGCCTCATTGAAGCCACCGAACTCGTTACGAATCATCTTCAGACGGGTTTCTTCTGACAATGGCTTCAGTTTGTTGTATGCCCAGTCACCCATACCTTTAGCCACTTCTAATGCCTTCTCATTACCACACATCGTGTATTGGTCTATCAAACCCTGCAGGATTTTATGCAACGTATAAAACGGTGCCCAAACCGACTTGCCTTGGATATTACGGTCTATAAGCCCTTCGCCGAAGGCTGAGAGATAGCCCGTACCATACTGACGCTGCACCTCGGCCAAACCCTGCACCAGCGAGTCGGCTTTCTCCTTCATCTGCAGATAGGCCATTGCCGAAAGCAGATGACCGGTGATATGCCCGCGCAGGTCGCAGTCGGGCGACTCCCAGCCACCGAGCCTCAGCCCTGCGTCATAGCCGCCCTCCAAAGCAGAATACACGCCCGCCGTATTGCGGAACGAGTGCAACAGCCGGTTTACGGGAATCGAGGCTATCCATGCCGAGTCGCGCTGCATGTTACGCTGAAAGCGACTGTGTAGCAGTTTTACATCTTTCAATGCAAACGGCTGACATAACGTTTGTGCCGTCATCGACAGCGAAGCAAACGCGAATACTGTTAATAGCATCTTTTTCATTTGATGACGGGTTTTATGTGCAGGGCGGCTCCACCGCTGGGTTGGAGTTGAAGGGTGATGGAGCCTCCCCCCTGCCCCCTCCAACGGGAGGGGGTGCCTACTTTGATAGTTTTCCTCATGGTGCTGACCTTGGTCTGGGTGTCAAGCGTGGGGTCGTCGTTATAGATTTCCACTTCATATTTACCTGCGGGCAGGAAGTCGGTGGGGATGCTAACGGTGCGGGCCTCAGTATTAGTCATGCAGCCCATGAACCAGTCCTGACCGCTGCGGCGGGCCTGGATGATGTACTCACCAGGCTGACCATCGAGGGCGATACTCTCATCGAAGACGGTAGGAATATCTTTCCAGAACTTCAACTCAGCATTGTTCCATCCCTTCATATATGGATTATCATACCAGAAGTAGAACTGCAGGGGAGAGTAATAGACGGCCGCCATCGCCAACTGATGGCCCTTGGTATTCTTCACCCGTGAGTTGAAGTAGCACAGCGTATAATCGCCAGGGCCGCAGAGGTAGCGGGTGAAAGGCAGCGTCACGTTGTGCGTGGCGTCGGGCATTTCCTCGTTGCCACGAATACCCTCCTGGGTCAGTAGATGAGGATAGGTGCGGGAGAGACCCGTGGGACGGTACTCGTCGTGGATATCAACCATGATGTGATACTTGGCGCACTTCTCCACAGCGTCATGCAGCCATGTGCTCCACTGTTGGTTGCCGATATGCACAAAGCCGAACTTGATGCCGCTGATTCCCCACTGCTGATAGAGCGGAAGCAGTTCGTCGAGCTGACGATAGAGGGCACGCTGGTTGACATATACCCACACGCCAATGCCTTTCGACTTGGCATAAGCACAGACCTCGGGCATGGTAAAGTCGCGCGTCTCGATGACCTTGCGGGCATCGCTCGCCACCTTACCTTCAGGACCGTACCAGCCAGCATCCAACTCCACATACGGAATACCAAACTCTGCACAGAAATCGATGCTCTTCATAATGGCATCCTTAGCCAACTTGCCACTACGGAAAGCCTTGCCGGGACGTACCCACGACCAGTCTTCCTGAGCGCGCTCTTCATTCAGGTTCAGCACCAAGTCTTTATGATTGATGAGGTCGACGGCGCGGTCGCCCGCCATGATGACACGCCATGGAGTATCATAGGGCGAGATGATGTCGGCACATGAGTACATGGCTATCTGCAAAACATTGTCTTTTGCCAACTTGAACTTGCCTCGGGTATAGTCTTTCATCGCTGCTTCAAGCAGGGCGACATAGGTGGCCTCCCCCGTCCCCTCCGAAGGAGGGGGGACAAGCAGCAACAGCGGTCGTTCACTCTCAAACCATTCACTCCCCTCTCCCTTTGGAGAGGGGCTGGGGGTGAGGCTTCTTTTCTCGTATGCTCCCTGTGCCCATTCCTCATACCAGGCCATTGTCCCTGTCGGCATGGCAAACGACGTCTGCTCTCCCGTGATGTGCAGGAAGAGGCTATTGGCCGTTTCGGGGAAATGGTAGCGAAAAGCAATGCCCTCGTTGTAGGCACGAACCACGATGTCCATGGCATAGTACTTGCGTTTGTCGTAGCCTTCAGTGACGGTGCCCTGACCATTGCTGCCCTTCTCATAATGCAGCACCAACTGGTTGTAGTGGTCGCGAATGCGGGTGTTCTCACCATACAGCGGAGTCCATGTGGTGTCTACTGACAGGCGTTCCTCGCCCTTCAATTGCAAATCGGCGCACCAGTTTTCGTGAACGCCACGAGGCACGGCAAGAGCCGACTCAAAGAGCCGGTTGTCAATGTCGACGCCCAGCTGGCTCTTCTCGATAATCACCTTATTATTATAAGTCACACTATAGGTCATGCCGTCGACGCTGATAGTGTACTTGCCGTCAGGTGACGACAACTGCTGTGCCATAGACAGCAGGGGCAGGAATGCCAAAAGAAACAGGCTCTTTCTCATTATTTCTTGAATATTAGGTTTTCTACATGGGAACCGACGAACATCGGCACGTAGTCGGCAGTCTGATGCCACCTGGGCTTGCCTGGCATGTCATCGTAAATCTTCTTACCGTTTATCTTCAGTCCTTCGAAGGTGACGTTCTTCACCTTGTGCTGACCGTCATAACCCATGATGACCGACATGTTGGGATGCGCACCGTAGTAACGGATGTTTCGGAAGAGGACATTCTCCACACCTCCACCGGCTGCCGTGCAGTATTTCTGGTTCCAGCCCACTTTCACCTGCAGGATACTGCCCTGTGGAGCCACCTGGGCAGGCAGTTCGATACGGATATTGTCGAACACGACATCCTTCACGTAGTTACCGTCACCGCAGTTGATGGCCAAGCAGCCTTGGTAGTCCACCTGCGGCTCGTTCTGACAGATGATGTCGATGTTGTCGTACTTCAGTCCCACGATGCTATCGCCCACCTGCGGATTACCATGCAGACCGATGAAGATGGGGTGTGCCACGTCGGCCCACAGCGTCGAGTTCGTCATGCGGACATTACGAACACTGCCTTTGAAGCCTTTGACCTGTCGGTCGAGTTCAGGCTGCGCCTCGGCAGAATTCAAGCCTGCTTGGTTCTGCTCTCGGCTTGCACTGAACTTGCGGGTAGCGTATACAGTGGTACAGTCGTCACTATTACGACAGAATACACGGTCGAAGAGAATATCGCTGCTGCCACCGAAGACATTCAGACCGTCGCCCCACTGGGGATGGGAAATACTTCGCACATCGTGCAGCGTCACCTGCGAGGACTCGCCAATAGGACAGGTATTCACGATGAGTCCGTCAATCAGCACATTCTTCGAGCGATATACATGACAGCCCTCATAGCCATTCTGCGGACGAGCAATGCCACGCCCCAGTATGCTAACGTTCTCAGCATCTTCCACAGCGAAGGTGCCGGAGAAATAACTGCCACCGTCGAGATAGACCGTAGTATTCGACGGCACCTTGATTATGTCTTCCGTGTACATGCCGGGGGCATAGTAGCGGAAGTCACGGCCCTGTGCCTTGGCTGCTTTCTCGGCTTCTTCCTTGCTGATGGTTGGCTTCGAGGTAAAGACTAACAAATTATCGGTGATATTCCCGTCAAACTCCACACTGACATTTTCGGGCTGGAACAACAAGAACTGCACCGTCGAGTCGTTCTGCACATTGGCAATCGTTCCGCGATAGTCGGGACGGATACATGCTGACTTAAATTTCTTGTTTTTCGTGATGACACGCACAAACACGTCGCCTGTAAAGTTGAAGAAGGCATAGCTGATCTCGCCTCCCTTGACTTTCGCCATATAGGTATCTATCTTCGTCCACTCCTTTTGTCCGCGTGGCTGGATGTAGACGTCGTAGTCAGCTTTGAGCGGAGCACCTTCTGGCGCAGCATAAGTATAGATGCTGTGCAACTTGGCACCCTCCTTCACGCCCTTTACGCGGAATTGGTCGGCCTCGGGATTGCGCTTGATTTCACCATGTTTCTCGGCCTTGGCCTGCAAATCGAGCAACTTCTTGGTATAAGGCATCTTCAATCCCTTGCGTCCCACATAGTGCTGATAAGGCAAATCGTAGATGCAGCGAATGTTGCCGCGTCCCATCGCGCCTGGCTCTGTCCAGTCGTTATAGAGACCTGTGCAGTCGGTCCACGTCTCGAAGGGCACGTCGTAGCCCAGGTTGTACTTCGCTGTATATTCGATACCTTTCATCAGGCGGTTGTCCAAGGCTCCCCAAAGGTCATCCCCTTGTTCCCACGCCATCTCGCAAATTTCACACATGGCACCCAGTCCAAGCTGGGCATGTCCCTGGTCGCGCCCAGTCTCCTGACACTGACCCGTCTCGCTGACATAATTGGGCAGGGAGCCATTGTCGTTGGCATATAAATAGGTGTCAATAGCATGCTGATAGAGCTCTTTGTCTTCCAGGAAGATAGCTGCGGCCATGCGACAGCGGTTCACGATGTGTCCCCAGTTGCCGTTGGCATACGGGCTGTCAGCCTCAAACTTATCAAGAACAGGCAGTATGGCCCGACGAACCATCGCTGTCCACTCTGGTGTCTGATGCGCCTTGGACAGTATCATCGCACGCAGCAACCAGTAGGCCTGAATGGTACACAACGGTGCATCATGACCGTCGAAGTGCTGTAGCGTCTTGGCGTAAGCATTAATAATATATAATGTAGTGGCCGTGTCACCCTTCTGGACCCGCTGCCACGCCTGCCACATATCACGCTCGCTACCGCCTTTCGACTTCCGGTACTCACCGTCACGCGCCACCACCTCGTAGGGTCCCGCCAGCTTATAGTTGTCCTGTGCATAGCCTTGCAACAATGGGCAGATAACCAACGATAAAACTATAATCAGTCGTTTCATATAATAATAATGTTTCTAATAATACGCTTGAGAGTGCAAAGATACGTAAAAAGATTGTTTTTTTAAGTAATAAAAGAAGATGAATCGTAGTTAATAATAAAGAATGCATAAAACGATATGAAAAAGGTAGTTTTAGGAATGATGCTCTGTGGGCTGGTGGCCTGTCAAGCCCCAAAGGCAGAGTCATTTGATGTTAACAAGGCACTGGACTATTGCACATCACAGGTTAGCAAGGCTTTGGATGCTTTGCACGATGTCGAAGGCGGTTACGACTTCACCATGGAGCCTCGTAACATTCTGGAGGGAGATACGGTATGGAACTGTCGCAAAGCCAGTGCCGAGGAGTGGTGCTCAGGCTTCTGGCCGGGCGTGCTGTGGATGGATTACACATATACCAAGGATGACAGCATCCGAAAGGTTGCCGAGGGATATACCGCGTCGCTCAACTTCTTAGCTGAACGGCCTGTATATGACCACGACTTAGGGTTCTTGGTCATCAACTCATTCTTGAAAGGATACGAGGCTACGGGTAATGAGGAATACAAGCGCATCGCACTGGCTGCTGCCGATACACTGGCCACATTATATAATAATAAGGTGGGTACCATCCTCTCGTGGCCTCGCCACGTCAAGGACTATGGTGGTCACAACACCATCATGGACAACATGATTAACCTGGAGCTGCTGTTCTGGGCCAGTGAGAATGGTGGGAGTCAGCGGTTGCGCGACATTGCCGTCAGCCATGCCGACACCACCATGCGCTATCACTTCCGCGAGGATGGCAGTTGTTATCACGTCGCCGTCTACGACACACTGACAGGCAATTTCATCAAGGGCGTCACCCATCAGGGCTATGCCGACTCGTCAATGTGGGCACGAGGTCAGTCGTGGGCTATCTACGGCTATACCATGGTCTACCGCTTTACCAAGGAACAGCGCTTCCTCGACCATGCCCAGAAGGTGACTGACATCTACCTGAAGCGACTCCATGAGACCAGCGACGACTGGGTGCCCATCTGGGATA
>JAFPWS010000049.1 GCA_017412705.1 Prevotella sp. | reverse complement strand
TCTCTCGCCCAACTATTTCGGCGACCTTGTGCGTCAGGCTTCTGGTGAGACAGCTACTGCTATCATCCGTAATTTCGTGATGCAACGAGCCACCGCTCTTTTGCATGACGGCAAGACCATCAGCGAGACCTCCGACCTCCTTGGCTTCGAATATCCCCAGCACTTCACACGCATGTTCAAGAAGCACTTCGGTCTCACTCCGAGTGAGTTTCTAAAGAAGTAAGTACAATTTCCATCAGCGATTACTCACAAAAACTGAACGAAATTGCCACAAACGACCGAATAAAACGGCCACAAACAACCGAAAAGAGGCAAAAACTACGCCCATCGTATGTCTAATATCATCAAGAAGTCATTATAATACGATTTTTGCCCCTTTTCGTAAAAAAAAGGTGAAAAGTTTCCGTTTATCGAAACTTTTCCCTAATTTTGCATCGTCACATCATACAAGAAAGATGAATAAGGAGTTTATTACATTAGAAGAATCAAAAGACCAGTTGATTGGTAAGGTAGGCACTCCAGAACGTGATGCTTACGAAGAAGAGTTGAAGCTCTACGCCATTGGTGCTGCCATCAGACAGACACGCAAGCAGCAGAACCTTACTCAAGAGGAACTGGGTCGTATGGTTGGTGTGCAGAAAGCCCAAATCTCCAGAATCGAGAACGGCAAGAACCTGACGTTTGCTACTGTTCTCAAACTCTTCAAGGCAATGAACATCAGCGTTAAGTTGGACATCGATAAACTCGGAAGAGTTGCTCTTTGCTAATATGAATAAAGTGGTCAATTTCGACCACTTTATTTGTAAATAGGCCTATCGTGTGGCTCTTTTTTCAATATCGTTTTACTTTTTGAACTCCTGCTGAACTTCAACGATAAGCTGGTCTACATCGGCTTTGACGCGGTTGTAGTTCATGTATAGGATGCGCTCGCGAGCATCGACGGACTTGAAGTCGTAGGCGATGGGGAGAGGGTAGTTCTTGTAATCCTCTTCCTCGGTTTTGATTTCTGCCATATTGAAGTTGGTCTTGCAATAGAACTTCGAGGTCTGGAACTCCTCTGACTTCTGGATGTTCATCGAACCATGACGGCCAGTTTTGGTGGGGGTGAAGTCACGAGCCACCTGTCCGCAGATCCAGCCAGAGGGCATATCCGAGATTTTGGAGGCTGGAACCATCGAGTCCATGTTCTCATTCAGGTTGATGCTGGTGCGGTCACGGTCGATGGTAACACCCTTCTTCAGCTGCACCGTCTTGCCGAAAATGTCGTTGGAGAGCCACTCCAGCGTCTCTTTCGAACGGGCAGAGCCGGACACGACATTACCGATGGTGGTGATAATCTTCTGCATACCCACCTTGCCGTAGTCGGCCTCCAGCTGTGGCAGCTCCTGGAATCCGAGGATGACGGCCACCTTGTTGCTTCGCGCCGTACCAATCAGACGGTCAATCTTGTGGAAATAGAGCGTCGGCACCTCGTCCACACAGATGTCAACGGGTATGTTCTTTCCCTGTCCGCTGTTCACTCGCGTCACCAGACGGTTCAGGATCATGGCGTTCAGGGCACCTACAATCTGTTCTTTCTCTGGGTCGTTGGCAATCAGCAGGTACGACGGACTCTTGGGGTCGCTCACCTTCAGGTCGAAGTCATCGCCATCCTTGTGGAATATCCAGTAGGCCTCCTTGGTGGCCAGCTTCGAGGTCTGCACACGGAGCGTACCAATCATACCTTCCAACTGTTCCATGGCCTTACCGTCGAGGGCCGACTTGAACGGTGCTATCAGCGGGAATATTTCCGGGTCGGTCTGCAGAATCTCAAACATGGTCTTATAGTCGATGTTCAGGAACGAGAGCACATGCGGCATATCGCTGTACTTGCCCAGCCAGTAGGCTGGCATCACCACTTTCCCATCATGGTCGAACACACGGCCCGTCAGTTTCTTGTGGTGCGTCTCTTTGTCCTCCGTGTATTCCGGCACCAACTCATGGCCGTCCTTGTCGTAGGGCAGACGCTTGTAGTTCACGAAGAAATAGATACAGGCGGCGAGGAAGTTGACTGCAGAGGTCTTGAAGAACTGGTCGGAGCCACCGCCACCCTCGTTCTTGCCCTTGTTCAGCGAATCGACCAACGTCTCTGCGGTCTCCTGGGCAGCGGCCAACGAGTCGATGTATTTATGCTGGATGGGGTTTACACGGCGCGAATACTCCACATTCACGAAGTTGATGATGTTGAACTGACAGCCCGGCGGCGTCTTGCCCTTCGCCTTGTTGATGCGGTAGTGATAGTAAAGCTTCTGGGCGAGGGTAGGGAACTTGTAATCGTAAACCACCATCGAAAAGCCCTTGGCCGAGTGCTGACGGATGAACGGCTCAATGACAGAAAAGGTCTTACCCGATCCAGGCGTACCCACGACGAACGTACCACGGAAGGGATTGTTGATATTGATCCAGCCGTGACGGAACTTGCCGTGATAGTAGTAACGCATGGGGATGTTCACGCCGTACTTGGTATCGACGCGCTTCTCGTTCTGTTCGAAACTCTCGTTCTCGAAGTTGAATCGGTCCTTCATCAGACCCTCCTTCAGATACTTCGATACGTTGTCGAGAGCCACATGGATGCACACCGTACCTACGATGGAAGCGACCATGTAAAGCCAGATACTTACAGGAAACCATAATAACCTATAACCCAGTAGATTAGTGTAATAAAACCAAACCGATACTATAACTAAAACAAGCCCGATGGAGATAGGCCAAAACACCATCTTGCGGGCATCAAACTCTATCTGTTTTTTGTTGCGTGTACCGATGCAAGTGATGATGACCAGCAACAATGTGGCCACCTTGCTGTAGGCCAGATGTCCCGGCTGATAAATCGTCCATCGTCCCATTCGCTCATGGATGTCTGTCAGGACTCCGGCGAACGAATCGAGCAACTCGGGGTTGCATGCATACTCGAAAAACTCAATGACCAGCGAGACGTAAATAACGACGCGGAATATGCTGTATATACTCTGTATTTCTTTCGACTCTTCCATTATCTTACGGATTTGGCGTTGTTCCACCACTGGCGGCGACAACGAGTAATGATATCATGTTTGGTGGCCGGATTCAGGTAATAGGCCCGGTCCATCAGCTCGTTCCATACGTCCAGAAACGACGTGTAACGAAGCGTGAGGGTGAGCTGGCGTAGCTGTTTGTTGATGGCGCGTAGCTTGGGACGGATGCTTGAAATCACCTTGTTTTTCTCTTCTTCCGTCATCTTGCTCTTCTCGAAACATACCTTACGGATATCCATGATGACATCGAGCGTGGTGCGCACAATATTGCGATAAACCACGTTCCTGCGGGTCGAGAACGCCACGGCCAAGGAATTCGACGGACTCTCAGACAATACCTCGCCCAAGGCCTTCACATTCTTCGATGTCTGTGTCACCTCATAGTAGATGCCATAGATCTCAGCAGCGATAGACAGCACGTCATGGAACTTATCCAGGTAGTCGTTGAACTCCCGCTGGAAGTCCGTCGTTGCTTCCACCTCCTCCTTGATCCAGGCATGGCCAGTGGTCATCAGCAGCTGTGCTTTCTCTTGGGACTTAAGCGTCTTTTTCGCTTGGTCAGAGGCCAGCTCTATGGCCGCCACACGCCCTGGGTCTATCCCTGCAAAAGCGGATTTTGCTGCTGAAAGTAATACTATAATAAAAAGAATGATATATCTGAAAACCATATATATAACTATTCGCTTAGTATTCTACTCACGTTGCTTGCCCTTCGCCAGCGTTCGTAGGCATCAGCGGCTATCTCGCCATGGCTCTTGTCAACCATTCCTGCCGTATATTGGTTCCATACATCGGTGAAGTTATGGTAGGCAATACTGATGGCGAGGGTACGCAGTTTGGCGTTCAGTCGGGCCAGCTCGTCGGCCAGTTGCCAGAGCATTTCCGTCCGTTCTGCACCCGTCAGCATGTTGTCTGTACCACCCTTGGCCACTGACACCTTTAACAGGCGGTAGGTCTTGATAAATTCGCTTGCTGTCTCCAGATAGAGGTCGTTCATGGCCAGTGTGGCACCGATACCCGCCGGATTGGCATTGACAGCCCGTTGTATCTCATACAGGTGCTGTAGGGTCTGAACGCCATCGGCATAGAGTGTCGTACCAGCTTTCAGGGCTTCCGCATAACCGCGAGCCGTCTTCAGATAGGCATTATATTTACCTTCCCACTGCTTCATCTTCGTGAACTCAGCTGCAATAGTTCCCTGAAATGCTGCCGTTTTCTGCATCCCTTTCGTCTGACTGTTGATGGTACTGTTCAGCATGTATGTACCCTCGGCAATAGCGGCATATTGCAACGGATTAGCCTCTCCAACCTGTGCCAAACTACTGGCAGGCATGCCCATCAGGACAGCCATAGCCAGTAGTCTGCATTGCTTCTTAATTATTAAAGAATAATTCATCGTATTTATTAAAGATAAATTATCTACATGCCCCGTCTGATACCTTCATCAGGCCCGGGAATACCCAGATTAGCTTCCTCTGAGCGGAAGTTAGCAGCGGCCACATCTGCCGGACTGACCACACCAGCCTTGTGATAGACAGGTCCTGTACGGGTCTCATAGATCTCTGGTCTTGGCTCATGGGGAGTGACCAATCCGTCACGCATCACTTCACCACCAACGACCAAAGCCGCCAACAGCGCAGCACCGATATTATGACCCTCTCCAGGACGTGTCTTGATATCCACCTCATTGAATATCTTCGAGAAGAGCTGCATACGGTGGTAGTCATCCACAGCGAGGAACTTGTCGTACTGTTTCTGGGTAATCTCATGCGAGATGGTCTGTCCATTGATAACAGCCGTCATCTTATACTTCCCGTTTGCTGTCGGGTCAACCTGGATATTTCCCACCTCCACCTCACGGCCATGTGCTCTCTCGCGGTAGAAGCCCTTGCGCTCATTCAACTCCAAAAGGGCTGCACCGTCCACCCTGTTGGAAGTGGCATTCTGGATGTCCACGACCTCTTGGTGGACGATGCTTTGCCCGTCATGCGCAAGGTATAAGTCGTCTTGATACAGGCTCTCACCGTGTGCCGACTTAATTTCTACTTCAGAGAATACCTTATCGAACATCTTCAGGCGATGGGCATCGTCGAGGTCGAGGAACTTCTGATAGTCCTTGGCAGAGATAGAGTGGGCGAGGAGTCGGCCATTGACCTCTGCCTCCATCACATAATTACCATTAAGTGTCTTATCCACACGAATCTCGCCAACGACCATCTCACGGCCATTGGCCACTGGCTGGAACCAACCCTTGTTACCCAGAATAGCCTGAATCTCCCGGCCATTGATGGCATTCGGGTCTCGCTCGATGCGCTCTGCCTCCCTTTGCTGTTCAGCTCTGGCTTCGGCGAGACGCTGCTGTTCGGCAATCCGTCGCTCCTGTTCGATGAAAGGTGCTTCCACTTCCTGACGAACCTCTGGCTTCAGGTCGAGCGATACCAGTTCCTTGGTCTCGAGCATGTCCTTGGTGAGCTTTGTGTCGAAGTCCTTACCGATAATGTCGTTGATGATGGCCAGTCGGGCATCGACTGAAACGCCCCCCTTGCCACTGACCTTATTAGCCATCAGTTTTTGGATTTCCTCTGGCTTCAGGTCATACTGGAGATCCACCTTCGAGAGGTTCGACTGGATAGTAAGCGTCTTCTTGTCCGCATCGATGACGATGCCGTGCGACTTCAACACCTCCTGAAACTTGTCATTACTGAAATAGACATCCGATGTGATGACAGAAGAGTAGGGGATTCCCTGCCCTTGTGGACGGGGTGCCGCCTCCAGAGGCTTGATCTTCGGTTCAATGGCTATCTTGTCGAGCACTTCGACGGGATTCTCCTTCTGCTGCCCCTTGTAGTAGAACCCATACCCACCGGAAAGCATTTCTCCTGGCTTCACTCGGTTGTCGGGTCGTTCCGTGACCATCGGGCCACCTCCCATCGGGCGATAAGCATGGTCACCGATACGACGCAGGTGGAATCCATCACCACGAGGTGCGAAGCCTACGAAATCGCCAGCCCATCCTCGTCCCTGACGGCTGAAAGGCGCAAACCAAGGCATCCGTCTGGCAGGTCTGGCATCATAGCCATACTCGCCATGTCCGATGCGATAGCCGTGCAGTCCCATGGCCACACGACCGAAGGCATTGCTGGCAGAAACGAAGTTCTGCGGCATATAGAAGTCGTTCTTCACAATCGAGGCGAAGGTGTTGTAGGCTTTCTTGTTCTCGTAGGTGCTGCCCCAACCCATCAGGTCCTCTACCTGTTTCTCATTCAGCTTGTAGGTCAAAACAGGAGAGTCGTGACCCAATACAATGAGTTCACGACCACCGTCTTTTGCCATGCTGATATGCGCCTGCATACCGTTCTTGCGCAAGACCTCCTGAAGCCCCGTCGAGAGATCCAGCTCTCGCGGATTACTGTATTTCCTGATTGCCATAGCCTACTTGAAGTAAAGAACGACACAGGTGTTTCGGTTACCATTCAGCGGCTCGTAGCTGTCGATACCTCCTCGGTGCTTCTTCTGGATATGCCCCTCGTCCACACCATGAGCCTTCAGCAGTCCCGCGATATAGTCGGCTCGCTCCACGCTCAGACGATTGTTGATCTCCGGCGTACCCGTCTCACTGTCGGCAGCACCGATGATTCTGGCCTGCAGCCCATACTTCTTGATGACCTCTGCCACCTCCTTGATGTTGATGAACTGAGCGTTCTCCGTCAGCTCATGGGTGCCAATCTTAAAGAAGAAGTAGATAGGCGCACCGATGTACTTCTTGCCCGACTTGATGACATGGAGGTACTTGTTGGCAGCTGTAGCGGTTGAGTCAGCCAGACTGTCCACGTGGGTGGTGTCGCTGATGCCGTCCCAATCCTTATTGGCAAGACGCTTGCGCAGCGAGTTGAGTCCGCTGTAGTTGTTACGCTCGTAGGCCTTGTTGGATTGCATCACGATAACTGGTGCCTGACATTTCTGATAGTCCTGCTCGGTCTCATGAACACGACCTTTCTTCCAACCGATCTTGCCGATGGTGACGCTCAGACCGATGCTGGCCTGCAGCAGATGGTCACCGAGTTTGTTCGATGCACCCTGTCCGTCGAAGTCCTGCCAGGTCGTCGTGGCTCCGAGTTCTCCCGACAGGTGCAGACGGTCGTTCAGTCGGTAGCGGCCTATCAGACCATACGAGATGGCGAAAGGCTTCTGCCCGTTCTGACTGTTGTGAATCAGTCCGCAACCGGCGTAGGGGATGATGTCCCATTTCTGCATACCATCACTATGCGCGTTCAGGTTGTAGAGGAAGTCCACATGCAGGTTTTGGTAATTGCATGCTACCATGTTGGCATCCTTCAGTTGCAGACCCTGAAAAGCCAATCGGCCACCGACGTAAGGTGTGAACCACTTACCAGCTGACACATTCAACAGCGGCGTGGTACGGTCGAACAGATCACCATGCCCCACAGGTTTCCCCACAAAGGCCGACACTCCTCCCTTCACCGAGAGGAACCAGTTTGAACCCCAGTCTTCAGCCGGGGTCTGTGCAGCAGCCGTTCCCACTGTGAGACAGGCTGCGAATAAAATAGCTGTTTTCTTCATTTCCGATTTCGTTTTTGTGTTAAGATGGCGCGAAGGTACAACATCTTCCGAAGACGTGTACCCTCGCGAAATTCCATTTCTGCTTTTAACTCTTTTGTAAGAGAGCTGCAAAATCGCTGCTTGGTGCCTCGATGCTGATTTGGAGCATAGCCTTGTCCTTGGGTGCAACGTTCACCTGGAAGTTCTGACCCAGTTCCTTGCGGAGGTTGGTCAGTTCGTCGAGAGTCGTACTCTTCTTGGTGAACACCATTTTCCAATGGTCTGTCTGTCCCACCTCTTGGATGTTCACATCCGCAGAGGGTGAGAAACTTGCCTTTTCAGCTGTGGCCAACACGGTGGCCATGATGCGATGCACCTCGCTCGCTTTCATCTGTTTCAACTTGTTCTGTTCCATTGTGCTTATTTTTATTTATGATCGTTTCAATTTACGTCCCGCAGGTCTCATCATCATGCGGCCCATGATACAACAGCGACGCTTGTAGGCTTCTTCGTCCTCGTCCTCCTTGCGTCCCCATCCCGAACCAGGACTGGCCCCGCCACCGCCGTTGCTCTCGGCATAGTTCGTAGCTTTGTCTACAAATCCCATAAAGAGGGCTGTCGCAGTCGCTGCAATCTGGTTACCGCGGTCGGCTAATTCCATGATGACGGAATCCTCCATCAGTCGGTCAAACTTCATTCTCAGGTCGGGTGGCAACTCACGCGAGAACGCTTCAAATGAAGCCTTGTCCGCCTTGGAGTTCTTTACCGTCTCTTCCCACAAGCTCACACTCATGTCGTGTGAGGCCTTGTCGAAAATGGTAGGCAGTTCCTTGTTGACCTTACGTTGTAGTTCGTCATAGTTCTCCTTTAACTTCGCCTTGCGCTGAGCCAACTCCTGCAGCTCCGAAGTAGCCGCTTTGAGCTTCTCATTCTTGTCAGCGATGTTGGCTTCAATCTTCTCACGCTCGACATTCAGTTTCTGCTTGAGAGCTTCCAGTTCTTCGCGGTTAGAAGCCTTGCCATTTTCCAACTCCTTATCGAGGGCCTTAATCTGGTCGTCAATCTGTTGTTTCTTGGTCTCCAGATTCTTGATCATCGTGGTCAGACCTTTTAACTTTGTATCTGCCCTTTTGATTGCGGCATTGATTAAGTAGAGCTGCTCTTTGTTTTCCTGTATAGTTTGGACTTGAACTTTGATGGTTTCTTTGTTGGTAGCCACCTGTTCTTTCAGCCATTGCAGATACGACTTATGCTGGGCGCCAGTTTCCAAGATACTATCACCGCGTTTTAGTCCCCACTTGTCATTGACTTCAGCAAGTTCATCATGGAGTTGTCTCAGCCGTTGTCCGAATTCATATTTATCTTTCCCGGAGAATACCTCTACCCATGATAGTTTGTTGGACTTGGTGATGGGTAATAGTGTGCAATGGCAGTGTGGGTTTGATTCGTCCAAATGTACCACAAATGCAGCAATGTTTTCCTCACCATACTTTTTGGCTATGAAGTTGTACATATCCACTGCCCATGTTTCGATGTCCTTGCATCGAGTGACATGTGAATTATCTGCATCTTTCTCATACTTCACATCCTGATTGCCAAATGCAAGTTTCCTCATGGTCTCAGTCGAGCCATTCAGGATAATGTTTGCGTGGGTTCGTACCCCGACTCTTGGTTTCTCCAGCGCTTCGTCTGATAAACCCGCATTGGGGTCTTTGATGCCTCGTTCAGCAAGGATGGACTTGATGCGTTGTGGAATGGATGTCTTCTTATCCACCTCCAGGATAACGCCACCTTTACCTACTTCAAAGTTCAAATGTGACCTTGTGAGGTCAAGATTACCTGCTCTTTTGGCATTCCATGCCGATGATTCGCCTACGCGCAGATGCTCGTTGCTCTGTGCGACAGTCATTCTTTTGCCTGATTTCAGGTCACAGACCTGTTTTTGTTCTTTTGCCATGTTCGATTATTGTGTTAATGGGGTTCTTAGGGTGAAACCCTGAGCCTAATTCCGGCCACTGAGCTTGCTCATTTTTAAAGTGTGGCCTCTCACCTGCGGCATTCCGATGCAAAGGTGGGATTAGGCTACCACTATTGCGGCATTGGGGCCGCAATACGCGCAAGCGCTATGGTGTTCACCCTTCCCCGTTGGGTTTTCAAACGATGTAGTTCAACTTGATGGCCTTTCGGTTACCAGCCATGCTGATGGTCACGATGCCAAACTCCTGAAGCTTTTCAAGGAACCGGTTGACAGTCTCTCTGTCCCAGCCCCAGGCTTTGGAGAACTCCAACACGTTGCCTTTCATAAACTCGTCGTCACTTGTCAGCAGCGCGATGCGCTGACGTTCTAACAAGTCGTTGAAAGCTTCCACCTTGGTCAGCTTCTCCGACTTCTTCATGCCCTGCAGCAGCAGGTTCCAGAAACGGATATCCGTCTCGATCCTGATCTGCGTCTTGTCACTATTGTTTTGTTCCATGATGCTCATATACTTCAGTTGATGGATAGTCTTTTATTCCCCAACAGATTCCGCACAGGCCATTGCAGTCTGATGCGCGGAGTCTGGTTGCCGTCCTTATCCGGGTAGAGATAAGCGCCAAGGAGAATGATATACATGATTTCCGTTACAATCAGGTAGCGGACTGAAACCACTGGGATGGCCATCGATACCACAGCCACCACGAGAAAAAGTTTTGGATAGTCGTGCAAGAAGGTCAGCACATAGTCGGCCCATTTGAATGAGAAGAACGACAGGCTGATGGCTGCTGCCAACAATGTGGCATACGGTCTAGTCATCAGGGGCGCATAGATGGCAATCATCTTGGCGGCCTCAGTGCTGGTCACACTGCTGTCCTGAATCATCCTCGCAATCTCCGTCGATGCGTGGAAATCCACGAACTGAATGAGAATCATTCCCATCAGCATCATCAGCGTGAAGAACTTGCGGAAGTTATCACTGCGCTTCATCCCTTCATAAAACCGGTGCAGTCTCTTGCACCGCCAGAACGAAGCAATCATAAATGGTACTGCTGAAAGCAGAAATACAATGATTAATTTTGCGTCTATCATATTTGTCTTGTCTGTTTAGATAAAGTTCTCGTAAAACACTTTTTCGCGCTGCTTTTCGAGCACCTCGACACCCTTGCCTTTCAGTTGATGGAACTGCTTCTCCAGCATCTCTAGCATGGCATCCATCGACTCGAAGAACACAACGCTGATGTCGTCCAGCAGTCCGTGCTGGTTCGACTCCATCACGATGACGTACATCTCTTCCTGATAGGGCTTGCTGTAGGCGATGGCTTTGTAGTCTTGCCCCTCGTTCTGACAGTAGGCGCAGAGCACCTCCACTGCCAGGTACTTCGTCAGCTCGTCGATGAAGTCCTCCATCATCGCCTGCTTCTTCAAGTGGAAGGTCGCCATACCGCACTTTTCATTGCGCTGCAGAGTCACCTGCTCGTTTGTAAACAGGGCGGTATTGCCAATCTCCTCGCTGAACCTGTCGAAGTTCTCGGCTATCAGGTCACCGGCCATGCGGATGGTCTTTTCCATAGTGTCCATGTCAGAGGATGGATTTGAGGTACGACTTCAGGAAATACTCGCTCAGCACGGTGGAGAGTTTGTCCGTCTCTTCCTTGGGCGAATGCTCATAGTCCTTACCGTCAACATAGGCGAGGAGTCTGGGCAGTTCTTCAGCCAGCTGTGTGAGTGTCTGGATCTGCTGTTCTGTCAGTGCTGCCGTGGCGTAATTGTCCAGTGCCAGGAACGGCTGGATGAGTAGCCATCGGTAGTTGGCTCCCTGCTTTGCCGTCAACGGCTTCTTGGCGTTGATGTCGTTCCTGCAGTTCTCAGCACTCTGGATAATCCTTCGGTTGAAGTCCATATAGTATTGTCTCACCGACTTGAATTCCTCCGATGCCAGAGCCGCCTTGCGGTTGCTCGACGTGGCCACCTTCAGTTTCATCACGTCGCCCATCGAGCGCTTCTGGGTCAGTGCCAGGTCGGTAATCTCCATCCTGAAGCTGTCGGCCACGGCAAAGAACTCGTTGGCGAGGTCATTGTGGACGGTCATTGTCGAATCCCGCATCATGATACTCATTGTGGAGTCCTGCAGCTCCGTCCAGGTGTTAATCACCTGTGCCAGCTCGTCAATGGTGGCACTGTTCATCTGTTTCACATTCGCCAACTCCTCGTGGCAGGCCACGACGGCCTCCTGTGGTGTGTGGAACACGAAGGGATGTTTGTTGTTGCTGCAACCCGTGAAGGTTGCTGCGATGACGACTGTACTTATAATAATAAGGTGTCGTGTGCTGTGTAGAATACGCTGTTTCATACCTGTTTCGATTTCGTTGTTGTTTTCGGGCTGCAAAACTACGACAAACCCCACACAACCCGCACCCGCTTAACACTTCATTCCGGTTCTTAACCTTTTCACGACTTTCAGCCTTGAAATCTACACTTTTGCCCACATTCTGTGTCAACGTTAAAAACCGGAAAAGAATTTCACCGTGCCTGCTCCTTCTGCGTTTTTCCGTTCCTTTGCAGCCAAAATTTTCAGAATTATGATAGTTTGTATAGCAGAAAAACCGAGTGTAGCCCAGTCAATTGCGAATATTCTGGGCGCGAGAGTGAAGAAGGATGGCTATTACGAAGGTAATGGCTATCAGGTAACGTGGACCTTTGGCCACTTGTGTGAACTGTTGCCTCCCGATGGCTATTATCCTCAGTGGAAGCGCTGGGATCTGTCGGTTCTCCCGATGATTCCACCGACATATCGCGTCGAGGTGATTGCCAATCCTGGCGTGAAAAAGCAGTTCAAGATAGTCAAGGACCTGTATAAGCATGCCTCCGAGATTATCAATTGCGGCGATGCGGGTCAGGAGGGTGAACTGATCCAGCGTTGGGTCATGGAACTGGCAGGTGTCAAATGCCCCGTCAAACGCCTCTGGATTTCGTCACTGACCGACGAAGCCATCCGACAGGGTTTCCAGCACTTGAAACCACAATCCGACTACGATCCGCTCTATCAGGCCGGACTAGCCCGTGCCGAGGGCGACTGGCTCTTGGGAATGAATGCCACCCGACTGTTCACATTGAAGTATGGCGGCTTCAAACAGGTGCTCAGTATCGGGCGTGTTCAGACACCTACCTTGGCCATGATTGTGGCTCGTGACAAGGAGATTGAGAATTTCAAGTCAAAACCCTATTGGTTGCTGACAACCCTTTACCGTGGCATACCGTTCACCTGTAGCAGTCATGTGCGCTTCGATACCGACCAGGTGGGCAGTCTCGTTCTGGCGCAGTCCAAGCAGTACCCGTTGACCATTCAGGATGTGCAGCAGAAGCGTGGCAGCGAACAACCGCCACAACTCTACGACCTCACCTCGTTGCAGGTGGACTGTAACCGTAAGTTCGGCTACTCTGCCGAAACGACACTGCGCAATATCCAGTCCTTGTATGAGAAGCGTCTGACCACCTATCCGCGTGTCGATACCAAGTTCCTGACCGACGATATCTACGCCAAGTGTCCTGGCATCATCCAGAACCTTTCCAAGGTCTATGATGCAGCGCGTCCGCTTGTGGGGCAGCAGCTGCCGAAAAGCAAGCGCGTCTTCGACAACTCGAAGGTCACCGACCACCATGCTATCATTCCTACGGGCGATACTCGTGCGTTGAACAGTATCAACGACTTCGAGCGCAAGGTTTATGAACTCATTGTGCGTCGCTTCTGTGCTGTGTTCTATCCCAACTGCGAGTATGCCCAGACAACTGTGTTGGCCACCACAGGTCCGATAGAGTATAAGGCCACAGGCCGTACTATCCTGAACCAGGGCTGGCGAGGGGTTTATGCCAACGTCCAGCGTGACGATGAAGATGACTCTCCAGAAGAGGCATCATTGCCAACATTCAGGGTAGGGGAGTCGGGTGCCCATCAGCCCACGCTCCAACAGAAGACCACCACACCGCCAAAGCGCTATACGGAGGCCTCACTGTTGCAGGCGATGGAGACAGCGGGAAAGCTGGTCAACGACGAAGCCTTGCGCGAGGCGATGAAGGAAAACGGCATTGGCCGTCCGTCCAGTCGTGCGGGCATCATCGAGACGCTGCTCAAACGAGGCTATATCCGACGTGATAAAAAGGCACTCATTTCCTGTGAGGCAGGTCGTGAACTGATTGATGTCATCAATGCCCAGATGCTGAAAAGTCCAGAATTGACTGGGGTCTGGGAGAAGAAACTCCGTGAGATTGAGCGAGGCCATTACAGCCTTGATAAGTTCATGCAGGAACTGCAGTCCCAGCTTATCGACATCATCAAAGAGGTGCAAGCCGACTCTTCGGGCAAAAAAATTCTAAAAAAGTGAGCAGAAGTTTTGTTTAAATGAAAATTTCGCTGTATCTTTGCAACCGCAAAGGCGAAAAATTCACGAAAGTGGAAAAATTTAGCTAATGCGAAAGCGCATTCTGAAGTCGCAGTTGGAATCGGCAAAATTTCAATAGAACAGTGACAGACCGAAGAATGAGCCCAGGTCGGATTATGTCCTAAAAAACATATCCTTCCGCGTGGGCCATTCGGAGTTGTCACAAGGTTTTGCCGAACCACAACTGCAAGTTCGTCTGGCACCACGCTTTCTAACTAAAGACCAGCTTTGCCTTGGTGCGGCGAGCTAACGATATAAAAGTCAACGTTTATGAAGGAAGGTCATATAACAGTAGCAGAACTCGGGCCACGGCTGAAACTCATCCGTCAGGAGTTAGGTATTACACAGAAAGACTTAGCTCAGGCCCTGGACTTGAATCAGGCCATTCTGTCGAAGTTTGAAAATGGTGGCATGGTCTATGCCTCTGTCTTGCTCGATGTTCTCTGTTTCTTCCGTGGAAAGCTCAATCTCAATTTCCTCCTGCAGCCAGGCGATACGTATGATATCACCGATGAGCGCAGCTTGTGTACCGACAACAAGCAACATGATGTTATCATTCGTGGTAAGTGCAAAATGGTTCGTCAGGATATGAACAATGCGATTGACGAAGCCAGAACCAAACTTCAGCAAGCCCTCGACGATCTCGAAAATTTCTGCGTTTCAGAATGACCTCTGGAGCGCAGAAATATGATGGTTCTTCAGGTCCAATTTATCATAATCGCGATTCTCATATTTTAACTACCTGAGTATCAGGCTGTTATGAATATAATCCATGTTATGATAAACAGAATCCATAACGTGGTAAATAGAACCCCTATTGGAGCCACTTAGTTTTTTACCAACCTTTGTTCTTGTCGATTTCCTTCAGTTGCTCTAATTCTGCTTTGTTCTTTTTGAGAAGTTCAGGATCAAAATCACCTTCGGATTCCTGGTGACTGATTAATTTCTCTCTGACCTTAATGACATCGTATCCGAATCCACCGATGACGACCATAATATCCTCGATAGACATATCCTGGTCTTTGGCCACCTGAAGGGCAAAACGGTTGAACGACCATTCAGCACCACGATTAAACTCAAACGATTCCTTCTCTGCAGCAATCATATCTGGGAAGGTCTTCTCTAATCCTAAAACAATCTGCAATAATTCGTAAGGCGTATTTGACTTGTCAGCAAAAGTGACTTCAGTGACCTTATTATATGCCCATGGAAAAGCCGAGCGTGTTTGACCCCCGAGGGCAAAGCGATGTTGACCCCCGAAAACTTTTTTATTTTGACCCCTCTAAAGTCCTGACTGGCGGGGTCATTTTTATTTTACCCTGTTTACTTCTTGGCCTTCATCTTTCGGATGCTTTCGCCGAAGAGTTCGATACGGTGTGATG
>JAFPWS010000048.1 GCA_017412705.1 Prevotella sp. | reverse complement strand
ACCACCATCAATCTGATACATAGTAGGAATGAGTTGGTCACCCAACTTGGCAGGTACACGATATTCTACCCTTAGCCCCTTGACCTCGAAGTCTTCAGGCAATAGTTCCATCGCTATGCGGATGTAGTTGGCGTTGTTCAGGTGCTTGTTGTAGTCGATGTCGGCACGAAGCACACTGATGGGGTCAAGCGTTGTTCCACCCTCTTTTGACAGGATGATACGACGATCTTTGTAGTTCATCTCCAACTGAGGCTCCAGCGTCATCGAGGCAATGGTGGCATCATCTACACGTTTCAGTTTGCCGTTCGACTTATCCACAAAAGCGCCCATGCTCCAAGTCCTGTAGCAGGGTTTCCCTTCAGCATCATAGATGAAGGTGTTGCGGAAACCGAACATCGGCTTCATGCCATAGACGGTCGATGTCACCGTCAGTTCCTCTTTGTATTCCGGCACTCGGATGACCTCTACCTGTCGCGAAGCCAGCAGCTGAGCCATGTTCTGCTCAGCGAAATACTTCCTCACACCAGGCTCTGAGTCTATCCACATCTCTGAACAGTCTTGCATCATCTGGAGGGCCGAATAGAGTTTCAGCCGTCCCTCGCTGTCGCAGGTGCTTGTCGTTACCTTATATTTTAAGCTGTACATATTCTTTGTTTTTATCGTTTAATCTCCCGTAGTCATTCCACTCGCCGTACATCCGGCCCTTCTTGGTTTCGTCAATCAGACGATGTGTCGAGTCAATCCATCCGAAGCATAGGGCTTCCTCTACGGCATCGAGATACCAGAACGCGCTGTCATCGCCAGGCCGACTACGACGCACCTCCACCCAGCACTCCGTCTCTTGCTCAGCATGTTCCATCAGCCACGCTCGAAACTCTTGTCGGTTCTTACATTGAAGTATGTTTTGCTCGTTCATTGTTCAATTTCTTTTTTTATCTCTCGCGGTAATCCCCTGGTGTCATGCCCGTCTCGCGCTTGAAGAACTTGTTGAAGAAGGCGGGGTTGGGGAAATTCAGCTCCTCGGAAATCTGACTGACGAGCTGATGGGTGTGGCGCAGACGTACCTTGGCTTCAAGGCAGACGGCGCGGTTGATCCACGTGGTGACGTTGACGCCGCTCACCTGCTTGACCATCGTCGAGAGATAGTGGGGCGAGAGGCACAGTACGTCGGCATAGAACGTCAGGCTGCGCTCCCTGGCACAATGGGTGTTCACCAGTTTCAGGAAACGCTGGAAGAGCATCCGCTTGCGACTGTCGCCCTCGGCCAGCGTACGTCCTGTCTCGCGCTCGCTGATGCCGACTACCAACGACTGCAGCGACTGGAACAGGTACTCCACCACGCTCTGCATCACCGGCGTTTGTCCCAGTGCAAGCCAAACGAGGCGCACCAGCAGGGCTATCTGCTCGTGCTCATCGCCTTGTGGCGACACCTGTATCACCTCGTGGTTCTTCACGGCGAAGGCATCGTCGCTGTACGACAGTATCTGTAGCCGCGTGTCGTCGCTCATCTCCAGCAGTTCGATGATGCAGTCGGGTGGCAGCAACAGCGTGTCGCCAGCCCTCAGCTCGTACTCCTGCAGGTTGGCCGTAGAGCGGATATGCCCCCCGACAACGTTCATCAGCCTGCCTTCCACCAACCGATAGGGCTGATGCAAGGCCAGCGCACCGTTGGAGCCGCAACTGCTGTCGGGCACCATGCTGAACTGTCCCCACGCACGATAGTTGCCCCGTATGGTGGCCTGCTGACTCTCAGCATCGTCCAGCCGATGGTCGGTCATCCCATTCGTTCTCTTTGCCATATAAAAAATGTCATTTCGATGGCAAAGATAATCATTTCCCGTGAATATTTCTCCAAAAATCAGCAGAAAGTACAAATTAGATAATTTTTTATCGCCAACGGATAACGGATAAGCGGGAAATAAGGCGTAACTTTGCACCCAAATTGATAACCCAAATAAAAAGACAAAGAAATGGAAGTTTTAGAAGCCATCCAGCAGCGCCACTCCGTGCGCCAGTACACCACCCAGGTGGTAGAAGAAGAGAAGTTGCAGACAATCCTTGCCGCCGCAGCCGCCGCTCCCGTCGGTATGGGCCAGTACAAAACCATGCACCTCACGGTGGTTCAGCAGCCCGAAATCCTTGCCAAACTGGCCGAGGCCGGGAAGGCCGCCTTCGGACGCGACCTGACCTATGGTGCCCCCACGCTGATCATCGTGTCGGCCGCGCCCAGCGAGCAGGTGCCGGGGATGGAGAAATACAGCAGCGCCACCATTCTGGAGAACATGATGCTTGCCGCCACGTCCGAGGGTCTGGGCAGCGTGTTCCTGCTTGCCGTAGCCGCCATTGCCAGCCAGAGTGAGGAGCTGCGCCAACTCCTGCAGATACCCGACGGCCAGCTACCCACAGCCGCTATGGCCCTCGGCTACGAGGCCAGCACGCCCCGACAGACGAAGCACGAGATTGCTGTCACAAGACTATAACATTCCTTATCTGCTGCGAAGAAAAGAAACTTCTGCCACACCACGATGGATATGGCAGACGGTTTGAGTTTAATTAGCGAAAACGGATAAAATCTACAGCCCCTTGATGAATTCTGCGGCGTAGTCTGTCAGCTGGCGCAGGGCGGTCTGTTCCATGGGATAATGACCGCCGTCTTTCAGAATCTTCACGGTGTAGGGAGCCTTGATGCCTTTCATTGAGATCTCGCTGAGCTTCAGTGGTGTCCAGCGGTCGAGCTCGGGCTGGGTGAGCAGGATGGGACACTTGTCGTACTTCGAGACGGGGATGGGCATCTGGTAGGTCATGTACTGGGCCAGGAACTGCAGCTGCACGCTGGCGCCGCCCGATGCGGGATCATTCATCATAATCTTGAGGGCCTCGGGATGATTGGTCAGCGCGTCCATCTTCGACACGTCCTTCATCGGAACCATCAGCGTGCGGAGCGGGGTCTTCGCGAGTTTCTTCATGGCAGGCACCACAATCCACGAGGTGCCCTTGAATTTCGAGGTCTCTTCGCCCACGGTCTTGTCATCGTTCTTCAGGAAGCACATGCCGATAATGCCATACACCTCGTCCATGTAGCAGGAAGCGTGGTAGGTGATCATGCCACCGGCAGAGAGTCCGTAGAGCACGGGCTTCTTGTAGTCGCGCTTGGTTTCATAGTTCACGAAATCGGCAAAGGCGTGTACCCAGTTATCGTAGGTGACATCCTTCTGCGTCACCTCTGTCATGCCGTAGCCGAGGTTGTCCATCGCCACTACCTCATAGCCCAGCGCAGCCATCTTGTGGCCGAAAATCATCATCAGTTGGCGACCGTTGGTGCCCACGCCGTGGTGCAGGAACAGACGGTACTTGGAATCGGGATTGGCATAGCGATCCACGTGCATCACGTTGCCGTTCCACTCCCACGTCTCCTCCGTCGGCAGGTTGTTCTCACTCATTCTGAAATCTTCAGGAAGCAATGCGTTTACCTGCTTCCATGCTTCGTTGTTCTGTGCATACGTCTTCATACTCTTTGCTTTGTTTTAAGTGAATAATTCTTATTTGCGCTGCAAAGGTACGACGACTAAAACGAAAAGCTCTTAAACTAATTTAAGAAAACAATTTGGCCTTCAATTTTGATAGCCAAACGGGGGTGATGCCCATGAAACTGGCGATGTTCTGGGCAGGGAAACGTCCCATGATGAACGGGAAATGGTCGTAGAGCCACTCCAGGTATTCCTCGGAGGTAAGTGTCAGCTGGTTGTTGCGCAGCTGCTCGGTAATCATAAACAGTTCCTCGGTGGCGTGGGTGTAGAACTGCAGCACTTCGAGGTCGCTGAGCACGTACTGGTAGAAATGCTCGAAGTTGATGACGGCGACGATGGTGCGCTCCACGGCTCGCACTTCGTAGGACGAGTGCTTATGCAGGAAGAACGAGTCGTAGGACTTGAAGAAGGGGCAGAACTCCTCGGTGTGGAACATGATGGTGCGCTTCTCGGCATTGCGGGCGATGAAGTCGGTCATCACCGCACCCTCGATGATAACGAACAGCTTTTTCGAGAGCGACTGGAAATTAATGAGCCGGTGTCCCTTCTCCACCACCTCTATCTCCGTGCATCGGTCGAGCACCTCGTAGAACTCTTCGTTGTCAAACTTCGGTAGCTTCGCAATGAGCTTGTCGTAATACTGCTGCATAACTCTGTAGATTCGTTTTCTGCTGCGAAGATACGAAAAATCTGCCACATTGCGATGGATATGGCAGAAGATTTGAGATTTATTAGCGAAAAAGCGAGTCTTTAATTCTTGTTTGCTGTTCTATACAGCGGGCCTGTCGGTTGGCATCACGATGCCTGGCGTCAGCCTCCGTATGCTGATGCCGCTCTCAGCATGGTCGGTGATTTTATGGGTGGGAATAATCATCTTATTGGTGCTATTTGGCTAAAAACTTCTGTCTATCCGCGATGTGTAACCCTTTGGAATTTACACTTGCCCTTCGGCCTGAAAGTTCGTATTGCCGATATGTTTGAGGAATAGGATTTTGGATATTATCTATGTCGGTCGCAGAACGTTTCTCTGCTACCATACGAATGCCGACGGTGGCATAGCGGCCTGAACCTTTGCGGCCCTCACCACGATATGACACCTTGCAACTGCCCTTGGTGGCATACCATGAACCGCCCTTAATGATATTGACTACCTGTCCCTTTTCGGCACCGTTGGTGGCCTCTTCGATAGACGAAGTCCATTCCCAACAGTTGCCTGACATATTGTAGCATCCCCAAGGACTCACGCCGTCAGGATAGGCATCTACAGCACAGGTATAGCCGCCCGCCTCGTTGATAGCCGTAAAGAGGTCGGTATAGACGAAACCCAGATAATTGCCGTGGTCTATCCAGCCAGTCACATTCCCTTCGCTGTTAATAGAAAAGATGTTTTTTACCTGTTCCTGTTCGCCATAGCGTGTCGATTTGGGATTGTTGAACGTGGCCATTTGTTCAGGATTCTGCAGGATATATGCTCCGATGACGGCATTGAAGTTAAAGCGAGAGGTGAGTACACCATCCAGGTATGTCACATCAGCATCGTTGCCCCAGGGATAGACAGATCGCTGACTACCGCAAGCGGTATACTCCCATTCGCCTTGCGTCGGCAGTCGGAAGGTATAGTCAGGATATTGCGTCTCCAGCCACTTGCAATAGGCCTGTGCCTCGTCGGCAGACACCCATACAACGGGATGTTGCTCCTTACCTTTGGGAATCTTGCCGTCTGCCCAATAACTTGGAGCCGTTCCTTCAGTAGCATCGAGGAACTGTCGCCACTGCTGATTACTCACGGCATGTCGCGCCATATAGAAGTCCGTCGAGATTGCGACCTCTTCGCCTTGTCCTAAATGGTTGTCCTTATCGGCCAGCATAGTGTAAGTGCCGCTGCTCTCAATATGTGCAAAGAGTGCATCAGGCAGTGTCTGCGCTTGACAAATGCAAGCCGACAGAATGGTAATGATAATCAAGAAATGTTTCACAATCATTATTATTTAATAGTTGTATTCGCCAGCTCCCCGCTCAAATTGTCGACCGTCGGGTAACAGGATAGTTGCCGTTGAACCTTGCGGTACGACAAAGTGGAAACGGATGGAGCCATCTGACTGTCTGCTGAATTCAGAGATGATGGAACCGTAAGATGTCTTGACAGAGGCCGAGAGTGAATCAAGGTCGCCGGGCACGTATGGTTGCAGAAGGATGTGGTCGTAACCTAAGCCTATGTTTTGGATTCCGGCCAAATGGGTGTAGAACCACTCTTCGATATGATCCATCATGCAGTGGTTCTGTGAATACTGCATGCTCCACAATTCGGGCGTAGAGGTGCAGCCCTTCTGAACCCAATAACCGTAAGAAGGATAGTCGGTCTGGCAAGCCATCTTCCACACAATGTCATTGTGTCCGTATTGAGCCAGCATCATCAGTACGGGCTTCAAGCCACACTCGCCAGTCTTCACTTTATAGCCATCGCTAATGACTTTCTCGGCCAGACGGTCGGCCACGCGATGTGCTTCAGTCTCATCAGTCAGTCCGTAGTAAAGAGGCATAGCCAACTCGGCCTGATTGCCGTGCGCATAGATGGCTGTGGAGTCATTATAGAACCTTGCATTGAAAGCCGCACGCGTCTTTGCTGCCAGTTGATCGAAGCGTTGGGCATCGGCTTCGTGGCCCGTTTCTTGGGCCATCTCTGCCATTACCTTCAACAGATAATGATAGGTACACGTGATGGTGAACTCGGGCAAAGTCTTATTCTTCAGTCCGCTCGACTCCTGTCCCCAATCGGAGAGTCGGCTATACGATGCTCCCGGCATAAGGCCGTCCTCAGTCATCGATGTATAATAGTCAATGAGTCGTTTCATCCCGTCGTACCATTGCACCATCAGCGAGCGGTCGCCATAGGTCTTCCAAGTGCGATAGGGCAGAAGAATGGCCGAACCACCCCAGTTGGGGTCGTCGTCCCAGTCGGTGAAGAAATGGGGCACGGTGGAGGGAACCTTTCCGCGCTTCGCCCCCTCGTAGTATGCCTGTACATCGAAGCAGTCTCGCACGATCTTGTGGCACAATCTGCGAAAATCAAAGTTCAAGGCGATGGAGTTATACATCTGATTGGGTACGTCGAGCCACCCCATCTTCTCGCGCTGCGGGCAGTCGGTGAAGACGTGGAACAGCTGACTCTCGATGGAGTTGCGGCATATGCGGTGAATCTGGTTGATGAGTTCGTTGCTGGTCTCGAAGTGTCCGACGGCATCGCACGACACCCTCATGCGCAGAGCCTTGAACTGCTCGGGACGGGGTTTTTCAGTAAGTCCACTCACCTGCATGTAGCGGAAACCATGATACATCAGTTCAGGTCCCCAGGTCTCCGTGTCATCATGTCCGAAGGTATAGGTATCATACACCACAATGGGGCCACAGTAGCACTCCTGGGCATTCACCGTGCCATCGGGATTCAGCTGTTCGCTGGTCTGAAGGCGCAGCGTCTGTCCGGCCTTTCCTTTCAGCGAGAATTCGAAGACACCGGCATAGTTCTGTCCGAAATCCACCACATAGTCACCGTTTGCCAACGGGGTAACGTTGACCGCATTCCATTGCTCTACCACACGTATAGGCTCATGTTCCTGCGGGCGCAGCTGTCCGATGGGACGCAGGTGTTGCGGATTCTTCAGAAACTCTTCGATGGGCAGATTGGTGGTAGGTTTAACGACCTTGGCGGAATGCCAGTCGGTAGTTTTCGGTTCGCGTCGGGCATCGTAGTCCTCCCCTCCCCACCAGTTGCTTACAATGGTGGGCGACGGAGCCGTAAACCAAGCATCATCGGTGGCAATCCGCTCCATGCTCCCATCCTTATACTCGATGTCGAGCTGGCAGAGGAATGCCGATGTGCCGTTATTTCTAATCTCCGGCTTTGTATAGCGACCCGGTGTTTTGGGCGGGACACAGAACAGACCACCGCCAACCTTGGCCAGCAGACGGTTCTTGCCCAGTTGTAACAGCGGAGTCACATCATAGGTACAGTAGAGCACTGTCTGGTCGTATTGACTCTCGCCCGGCTCCAGTCGGTTCTCGCTAACGGGCTTTCCGTTCAGTCTGAGAGTCATCACACCCAGAGCCGATGCCCGTAGCGTCGCCTTCTTCACATGTTTCTTAGCTGCGAAGTCGCGTGCGAAATAAGGCACGGCTTCCGTCACGTCGCTGGCTATCCACTGTGCCTGCCAGCCTGCCTGTTGTATCGATTGTCCCTTTACAGACAAGTTGAAGGCAAATAAAATCAGGACAAAGAAAACAGAGGTCTTCTGCATGTGGAACTGTCATTCTTTTAATTTGTTATAACAATACAACATCCACGCATGGATGTGGGCACAGGCGATGGCTGTCTCTGAATAGGAGGCTGTCTGGTCTGGCAAGCCGGGGGCACCCTTGTCAAGGGCAACGAGTGATGACTCGATATTATCTGCCGATGACCAGTAGGTAGTCCAGTATTGCGGGAACTGACGGGCGTGATTGGCGAGCGACATCTGTTTGAGACGTTTCATGGCCTCTTGCTTGTCGAAGGTAGCAAGACCACAAATAACTGGACCGTTGAGTGAGTACCAGATACCGCCATTTTCACGCGAACCATAGTCTAGGTCGTCGCTGGTCAGTTCTGGGTCTTCCTGTTGGCGTGCGGCAATCTTCTCACCTTGATAGAGCTTCTGCTGCATCTCACGATAGAGTAGCTGACGACGTTCTACAGGGATATCCTGCACTTGAAGGGTAAAGCCCATAGGCTCAAGATAGAGGTTCTCCTCGCCGAAGTTTCGTCCTGCGAAGTACATGCGACGAGGGTAGGGGCGATTGTCCCAGTCTTCCATATAAGCATCGTAGAGCTGTTGGCGCCAAACTCGAATACTACTTACCAAATGGCTATCAGCCGAAGCTGCTTCGAGTTGGTCGGCGAGTACTGGTAGAATTGAGAGCGCCATCGCTGTATTCATGTGAGACTCTCCCTGCGGCTGTACCACGTTGTATGGTTCAGCCAAACAATAGAAGATGCCATCGCACCAGTCGGAATTCATCAGGCGCACCAATCCGTGACTGCCAGTTCCCACCTGATTGCGCAGGTAGTCATAGCAATGCTGGGCATGCTCAAGGATAGTGAACTTGGGCATATCCTTCACAGGATAGCAGGCTACCTTCTCATTCAGAAAAGCATAATCCTTGGTTACGCGCAGATATTCCGACAGCAGCAGGAAGAACCACAACTGCTGGTCACTAGTCTGGTAGCAGGTGGGCTCTGCAAAGCCGTTACCATACTCTATCAGCATCACCTCGCCACTGGGCACCGTGCGCTGCATCATATAACGGATGATACTCTTGGTGAGTTCCGGGTGGTAATAGATAGTAGGCAGGGCGTGTTGGAAATTATCACGTGCCGAAGCATGCTGTCCCCAGAAGTAGTCATAGATGGTACCCTGCGGAATCTTCGTCTCGTGATAGTAGTCGCTATAGGTGGCCATTGCCTCAAGCATATAGGCGTGCCAAGTCAGTTCGCGACGCAGCTCGGCATCAGGCTCTTCATTGTATTGAGGTAAAACTTTGTTCCATGCCTCAGAGAACAAACCTCCTTTTTGCAATTCCTGACGGACATCAGAGCGCTTGGCATACTCGCGCTGCATATCGAAGCCAATGATCATCTGGATCTGTCGCTCCTCACCATTGCGCAGCGTCAGGTCATAGCTGAGACCTAAGTCTTCTTTGGTGCAGGCTGATTGAGCCTTGCCTGAGAGTTCCTCCATATAGAGTACAGGAGGAAAGCCCTCATACTTACAGATGTCATCCTTGGAAAGGAATAGCAACGGATCGTCTGTCTTGGCATCGAAACGAGCCTCTATCTTTTGGGCATCAATAACGGGTGTATATTTCACCTTGCGCCACTCGCGAGGTGTCGATTGCTGCATCATCGTCTCGTACTGGGCTCGGATGCTCTCCACGTAGCGCAGATGCTGCGTCTTACCAGTCTTATTCTTAACAGTAACGGTGAGCAGAAAGGCAGAAGCGCCACCATCGATGGAGAGCGAAGGTTTTACACTCAGTGTACGACTCACCAGCAGCTTGTCTGCTTGATACTGATATTGCGCATAGCCACAACCAAAGGTTCGCTTACTCTTCGTGGAATCAGCCGATAAAGAGCCCATTCCCACCAATGGATAGGTCTTCGCAATGCTACCATCGGCTGATAGCACTTCCAGCCGTGCATCGTTCTTACCCGTATTCTTGCGGTCGCCCTGGTTCATGCGAGCCCAGGCACGCTGACCTGTTATCAACTCGTATTGTCCGCTTACGTGAGCAAATACCGTTAACTGGTAATTACCCAGTACAAACCAAGGATCAGGGTCTATTTTTACGCTATCCCCAGTAGCCAGCGTAGCCTTAAATGGCACACTGCCCACGTAGTTAAAACACGGCAGACCAGCTGCGTCAAGTTTCCACTCACCAATAGGGTTGTTAACCGTCTGTTTCTTAGCACTCGCAGAAATGCTAACTGTCAGCACCAACAGAAAGAATAATGTTAAACGTCTCATTTGATTCTTGTTCTTGAAATTTTGCTGCAAAGGTACGACAACTCTTGTCATTAGCCAAGAAATAAGATTGTATTAAAGATGGATAATCGTTGCATGGAGCAAATCTTGGAAATCATCGATGATGTAGTCCGCACCTGCCTCTTCAAGCTCTTCTCGAGTGGCATTGCCGTAGGTAACGGCGCAGGTTCTGCAGCCAGCACGCGAGCCCATCAGGATATCGACGGGCATATCACCTACCACGAGGGTTTCCGAGGCATCGATGTGCATCGTGTGGAGGGTTTGCAGCACGGGCTCTGGGTCGGGCTTGTGCTTGGTCACGCTGTCAGCGCCTAAAAGGTAGTCAAAATATTGGATGATACCCATGTCTGTCAGCAGATCCTTCAGAGAATCCAGTCCTCGTGAGGTAGCTACTGTCATGCAGATGCCTCGGCGATGCAATTCTTCCAAGGTCTCTTTTACATGCGGAAAGGTCTGGGGCTTGATACGATCTTTGTTGATGTCGAAGAGTCGATGATATGTATCCACACATTGTTGGATCACCTCATCCGTAGCCTCAGGAATCAGCTTTCGAAAACAACCTGCCAGCGGTAGCCCAATCGTTGCCGCACAATCCTCATCGCTGCGCATGGGTTGTCCCAATTCCTGCAACGTCTGCTGCATGGTGGTTACCACAATCCCCCTTGTGTCGCCCAGCGTCCCGTCAAAGTCGAAGATAATCAGCTTAATATTCATCGTTTGTAAGTTTGCTGCAAATATACAACATTTTTTTTATTCCCCATCACTCTTTCAATTTATAATAACAATACAACATCCAGGCGTGGGGGTGAGCGCAGTAGACGAGGATTTCCGAAAGGAGTAGAGTTAATAATGCATTCATAATTATATTTTTGAAGTTTGGTTGGTTTTTATACTACGATATGAATGTCGAGGCCTAATGCTTGTCCCTGCTGCTGATATGGTAGCAGGGCTTTTTTGTCTAAAGGCTGGGTGACAGGATAGGGATAATCACGGCCCAGTTGGTGGTATTTCTCGATGCCGAGGGTGTGATAGGGCAAGAGGTCGATGTGGTGAATGCCGAGTTCGTTAGCCAATGCGAACGCGGAGGTGAAGTGCTCGTCATTGAAATTGAACTCTGGTATGATGGGCATGCGGAGGGTAAGCGAAGAGTGAAAAGTGAAAAGTGAAGAGTGAAGAATTGTGCGGAGATTCTTTAGGATGAGGTTGAGGTCGGCGCCAGTTATTTCTTTTAGCTTCAGAGCATCTGTATGCTTGAGGTCGAAGAGGAAGAGATCGACATAGGGGAGAACGGCCTCGAAGGTCTTGGTGGGTGCCATGCCGGAGGTCTCGATGGCGGTGTGCCAGCCGCGTTGTTTACAGGCTTGGAGCATCTGTAGAAGCACCTTACCGTGCATCATGCACTCGCCACCTGAGAAGGTGATGCCGCCGCCGGAATTGGCGTAGTAATCGGCATCGCGCTCCAAGACTGACATCACCTCGGGGATATCAACGGGGCGGCCTACCCAAACGAGTTCGCCGTTACGACGCATCTGCGAAGGCTCTGGCGATTGCGACTCAGGATTGGCGCACCACGGACAGTGGAGCGGACAGCCTTTGAGGAACACCACAGTACGGATGCCAGGGCCATCGTGGGTGGCAAAGCGTTCTATCTCTAATAGGTTAGGCATAGAGCACGCGGCTTAGGAGTTCTTCCTGGACATTGCGGGGGAGCTCGACGAAGACGGCTGAGAAACCTGCCACACGGACGATGAGGTCGGGGTATTTCTCTGGATGGATCATGGCATCTTCGAGGGCACCGCGATCTACGACGGTAATCATGAGATGACAGCCGCCCTTCTGGAAGTAGGTCTTCAGCAGGGCCTTAACAACAGGGCGCTGGCCATTAAACAGCGCTGGCGTGAACTTGATGTTCTGCACGCTGCCGGCATGATACTTGGGCGAGAAGCGCGTGAGCGAATTGAGCATGGCAGTAGGACCACTCTTGTCGGCACCACCCTGCGGATTATTGGCGGGGTTCATATACATGCCTCGCAAACGTCCGTCGGGCGATGCTGCGGTGTTGTTGCCCCACTCAGTGTTGAGCTGGTTGTTGCTGATGACGATGAGGAAATACTGCATGCCGATGTCGATGCCGCGCTGGCGCACACCCTTCGACACAAACTCGTAGAGGTCGTTGGCCATCGAGTCGGCGGTATCGAGGTCGTTGCCGTATTTATCGCATGCCAGACAGTCGCGACGCAGCTGTTCGTAGCCCTCGAAATTGGCCAGCATAGCATCGTTGAGCTGGCGCAGGGTGTATTTCTTCCGGCGGAACACGAGGTCGCGGATGGCCCAGAGCGAGTCGCTGGTGTTGATATTGCCATAGGTCTCGTTGGTGCCACCCAGATAGCGCACGCCACCATCGAGAATGGCTCGTCCGCGCTGGATGCAGTCATTGGTCAACAGCGACGAGAAGAGAAACGACACGTGGCGGTTCATCACCTCGTAGGAATGAAACTGCGCCACGGCCGAGAGATTAAGATAATGGTTGAGTAAAAGTTTGTATCCTTCGTAGAACTCCTCGAACGACTGGTACTGCTCCAGGGGTTTGATGGGTACGCCACCGTCCTTGCGGATGCCGTCCATGGGGTCGATGCCACCATTCATATAAATGGTGAGCAGTTTGAGCAGGTTGATGCAGATGTTGGGTGTGCCCGTGCTCTGTCCCTGGATGACGAACTCTGTACAGCCGAAGGGCACGTGCTGCTCTGCCGCCTGTTCGCTGATACGCATGCCGTAGGCGACGGCGGGGATGTTGACATCGTCGTTGTAGAGCGTGGGGTAGGTGGCACCGGCGCCAATGGCATCGAGGGCCTCGTCCCAGATCTGCTCAGAGGTATCCTTGTCGAAACGGAGGGTGAACTGCGGTTCCACGTAGCGGGTATCCTTGCAAACGCGCATGCAGTAGTGCAGGAACACATCGGCCTCCTTGGGGTGCTTGCGACCACGGCCTCCCACGATGATACGACCATTGACGGTGGTTCGACGATTCTCGATCAGCGTCCAGAGCGACTTGACATATTCGTAGGCCTCTTCATCCGTCAGACGACCAGCCTCTAAGTCAGCAGCGAGATACGGGCCAAGGAAGTCGTCGAGTCGTCCGTAGTTGATGACACCAGCCAGAAGGGCATAGAGCCAGAAGAGTTGCAGGGCCTCGACAAAGGTCTCTGGCTTGCGCGTCTTGATGGTTTCGAGGGCATCGGCCATACGCTGCGATGTAGCCTGCTGGCGCAGGTGTTCGGCACAGACCACGAAGAGGTCGAGACACTCGATGAGGGTTTTTAAGAACGCGTTTTGGGGTTCTTCAGCGAGTCGCTTGGTAATCATCTGACGGAGTCCGTCGATGCCATTGTCGAGCAGGAGCGGATAGTCGAGCATCATGCCAGAGAGACGGGCTGTGGCAATCATGGGGAAGCGGGTGTCGATAAACATGCCGAGGGTATCGTCGGTCAGCGTCTCCTTGTTGTACTGGGTCTTCACATCGTGGTCGAGCCAGTAGTCGTAGAGACGATCGATGCGCGGACGGTCCTTCTCAGGCAGTTGCTGCTGGAACTGGCGCAGTTTGCGGAACACACAGTAGTGGCCCACGCCGCCCAACGAGGTAACACAGCCGAAGCCGATGGGCAGGAAGTCGAGACGGCCTGCCATCAGATCGCCAGCCTCGATGGGACGGAACAAACGGGGGAAGATGACCTTCAGGCACTCTATCTCGCGACGCTCCTTACCCTGCGAGCTATACTTGCGATGCATATCCGTATATAACTCCATAATCTCCAGCTGCTCCTCCAACGACTTGCAGCATGGAATCTTCTTACTCTGCTCTACATTCTGAGCCTGCTCAACATTAAACTTCGCCATCCTCTTCAATCTTCAATGTTCAATTTTCAATGTCCTTAATGTTTGCTTCTCTCGGCCTCGCGCCAGTTGTGCTGATAGCCACTCAGCAGATCGACGAAGCGCGCTGTGATCAGATGTGGACGGGTGATGGCACTACCCACCACCACAGAGTGAGCACCCAGAAAGAGCACCTTCATAGCATCCTCAGGCGTGTAGATATGGCCCTCCATCACCACAGGCACCTTGTCCTTGAAGTCGCGACACATGCGGGCGAACTCGCGATAGTCTGGTCCCGTGATGTCCTTGGTCTGCTCCGTATAGCCATAAAGTGTAGGTCCTACGAAGTCGGCTCCCATCTCGATGGCACGCACAGCCTCCTCGTAGTTCGACACGTCGGCAAAGATCGGTGCTTCAGGAATCTCGCGCTTCACGATGGGCAACAGCTCATAGGCAGGACGCCCTTCGTGGGTAATCTGTGACGTGCAGTCGAGGGCGATGATGTCGGCACCTGCCTCCCACACCTGACGGGCAGCGTCGAGCGTTGGGGTGATAAACACATCCGTATCATCGTGCCAGATCTTGTAAAGACCAATCATCGGCAGATCGACCTCAGCCTTGATGGCAGCAATCTGGTCGGGCGAATTGGCACGCAGTCCTACGGCACCACCCCACTTAGCCGACTTCGCCATCTTCACCACGAAGTCGAGTGAATAACAAGGGTCATCATGCTGCACCTGGCACGACACAATCAATCCGCCACGCAGCTGTTCAATCATCTTTTCTTTTGTATATCTCATATTTCTGTATTGGTTGGTTGTCAGATTAAGAAAGCGGCTCCGATGAGTCCTGCATCGTTGCCGAGTGTGGCAGGAATGACTGGTGGAACACCAATCTCAGCAGCGCCAAAAGTGTAGTCCTTCAACTGTTCGTTGAGCGGACGGAAGAGGGCATCGCCAGCATTAGCCACGCCACCGCCCAGGATAATCACCTCAGGACGGAAGATGGTGATGAACGAAGAAATGCCAGCTGCCAGATGGGCGATATAATCATCTACAAGCACCTTGCACTGGGCATCGCCAGCCTTAGCACCATCGAACACCATCTTGGCATCCATATCTTTTCCTGTAGCTTCCTGGGCATGACGAATCAGCGCTGTGGCAGAGCAGTAAGCCTCCAGACATCCACGCTGTCCACAGGTACATAGTTCACCATTAAACACCAACTTGGTATGCCCCAGTTCGGCACCCATACCGTCGGCACCTTTGTAGATCTTTTTGTCGATGATGATACCACCACCCACACCTGTGCCAAGTGTCAGCATCAGCACGTTGTCGTAGTCCTTGGCGGCTCCAGCTAAAGCCTCACCGTAAGTAGCACAGTTGGCATCGTTGTCGATCTTGATGGGCAACGGCAGCAGGGGCTCCAGATAATCGTAGATGGGCACGTTCTTCCAGCCGAAGCAATTGGCGTGTACCAACAGGTTGGTCTTTTTGTTCACACAACTCGGCATACCGATGCCCCAACCGCTGATATCGTTCATCGTGAGACCTGCCTTTCGGACAGCCTCGCTACTAACGGCAGCCATATCGTCTGTAATCTCCTCGATGCTGCGACCAGCACCTGCAGGGCAACTGCATTTTGCCACGATCTGATACTGTTCGTCGATGACGCCAGCCACCAGATTGGTGCCGCCAACATCGAGTCCGAGATGAAACTTTTTACTTTGCATAACTCTTACGTTTGTAATCACGCCGCAAAGGTACGAACATTTTTCATACCCTACGCTAAAAAAAATCGCCGTAAAAGATGGATTATTATTGCAAAAGCATTATCTTTGTACCCAAATACGCTTGAGATGATAAAGATTAAACACGGATTTACAGGTCAGCGGCTGGTGGTGTTCCCCTTCTACATGATAGAGGAAGCCCTGCAGAACTCGCTCACATCAGAGTTGGCCATCCACTCGATGGGCTACTTCCCTAATGCAGAGCATCACTACATCGATCGTCCATCAGGCACCGACGAGTATATCCTGATCTACTGCATCAAGGGACAGGGATTCTATACGCTCAATGGTGAGCGACTGACAGTCAAGGCCAACCAGTTCTTTATCCTGCCGCCACACATCGCCCATCAGTATGGTGCCAGCGAGAACCACCCATGGCATATCTACTGGGCACACTTTAAAGGCTCGAGAGCTGATGCCGTGTATGAGAAGCTTTCAGGCTTGCAGACTATCAACACTAGCGAGAACTCTCGTATGACGGACCGCAAGACACTTTTCGATGAGATGCTCAACGTGATGGAGGGTCATACTGACAGTGATTCCATCTGCTACGTCAACATGTGCTTCAACCAACTGCTCGCCTCCTTCATATATATAGATGTATATAGGGAGGCGAAGTTTCCTTCTGGCAAGTCAGAGAACATATCGTTCATCAGCCGTGCCACCCACTACATGAACGAGAACATCGAGAACCGCCTGACCATCCACGAAATGGCCTCGCACATGGGCTATTCAGAGTCGTATTTCTACCGTTTGTTCTACGAGCAGACCCACTATGCGCCAATGACCTACTTCATGCATCTGAAAATCAACCACGCGTGCTACCTCATCAGCAGCACGCGTTTGCAGATCAATCAAATCGCCATGAAACTCGGCTTCGACGATCCCTATTACTTTAGCCGCTTCTTCAAGAAAATGACAGGAAAGTCGCCCAAAGAGTTCAGAGATAACAGTTCTATCACTTCATAATTATTCTGAATCCTGTAGCTGATGCCGTAGCGGCACCATTGGCCTCTATGTGGAGGCCATCTGCCTGATTGGTAAACTTTACTTTCTTTCCATCTGCGAGGTGGGTGATGCTTTTCACCTTATCACCATCAAGATTATGGAAGGTTATGGGTTTGCCGTCCCAACGAAGAACAAAGGCGTAGATGACACCGTCCTTAGTTGTAAACCGGATATTTTCCTCAATGGCATTTTTATAGGGCCGCGTGCCGTAGATGCCTTCACCGTTCTGACGGAGCCACTGGCCGATGGTGCGCAGAATCTGCTGCTGGTTATCGGGGATGGTGCCGTCGCTACGGGGCGAGATGTTCAGACAGAGGTTGCCGCCACAGGCTACGTTATCGACGAGGTTGCGGATAATGCCGTCGGCACTCTGGAGTTTCAAACCTTCGATGTAGCCAAACTTATTGCCGATAGGATCGTCCACCTGCCAATAGCGATCATAGGGCTTACGGGGTGCACGGCTCTCGCGTTCGAAGTCTTGAATAGAGCCTGCCAGATAGGCTTGCGCCTTCGACTGGATGCTCACCTCTTTCTGCCACTGGTAGGCACTGTTGTAGTAGTATCGTGCCAGGCGCAGTTTCCACGGGTCTAATGAGCGGTAATTGATGCCGTTGTCGAAGTAGAGCAGGTCCGGCTGGTAGCGGTCGATGATTTCATGTACGCGCAGTTCCCACTCGTTGAGGAAGGCATCGCTCTGCGGATGATGACCTTCTTGTGCAGCCTCATTGATGACGGCTTCGGTGGCTCCGCCATTAGCAGCTGCAGCCATTGCCTTGGGCCCCATGCCGCTCTGTTCGGTAGGCTTCTGGGGAGGTCCGTAAAGGTCGGCATATTCTGGACGGAAGAGGTCGGTGGAATCTTTCGGCATGTTCAGAGGGTACATGAAGTCCCAGTTCTCGATGCGGTGGTTCGACACACCAAACTTCATTCCCTCGTGGCGCACAGCCGCTGCCAGTTCACCGATAATATCCCTGCATGGGCCCATCTGCTTGGCATTCCATCGGGTCAACTTGCTGTCGTACATCGCAAAGCCGTCGTGATGCTCTGCCGTCGGGATGACATAACGGGCACCTGCCTCACGGAACAGTTCTGCCCACTCTTGCGGATTGAACTTTTCAGCCTTGAACCTTGGAATGAAATCTTTGTAGCCAAACTGCGACTGGCGGCCCCACTTCTCTTGGTGCGCCTTTGCCAATCCGTTGTACATGTGCTTGGGATACCACTCGCTACCTGTTGCCGGCACCGAGTAGACACCCCAGTGGATAAAAATGCCGAACTTAGCATCCTGGAACCACTCGGGTGTACAGTAGTGGGCAGCAATAGATTGCCAAGACGCCTCGTATGGACCTTCCGGACATTGCTCCAATTGGTCGTGGTTTATATCGATGGAGACACGGTTGTTGGTTATCATTACGTCACGGCAACGACTTTCCCATAACTCAGCCATACGAAGGTGACCAGCCGCAGTGGGATGAATACCGTCCCATATCCAGTATTTTGGGTTGGGCTGATTCTTTTGTAATTCTTTGAACATGCTGTCGAAAGGTACCAGCACGGCCTTGTAGTCCTTAGCCATCTGGCGGACAATGGAGCATAGGCTGTCGATAACGGCACATTTTACGGCACCACGGGCTGGTGTGTGGAATGGCGTACACAACACCAGTTGCACATCGGGCAGTACCTGTTTCGTCGTATCAAGCAGGTGGCGGTAGGTCTTTTCCCATGTCGTATAATCAAAGTCGTTGACGGTAGCCTTACGCCCCGATTTCTCCACCGCATTGATGCTTTTACCAGCCTCGTTGGTACCAATCAGGATGGAGATAACGTCGGGCTTCAAGTCGAGTGCATCTTCCTTCCATCGTTCGGCCATCTGATAGAGTGTGTTGCCAGAGATGCCTCTGTTCCAAAACTGCCAGTCGTCGTCGGGCCATTGGCTTTGATAATAGGCGGCACAAAGCATCATATAGCTATGTCCATACACATGATTCAAGTCCGTATGGTTGCGGTCTTTCGATGCTTTTGCGCTGCCTCCGCTGCGCCCCCACCCGCCATCGGTAATGGAATCGCCAATATATAGCACACGGTGGGCAGAGGAACCTGACAGCACCGTCAGTAATAGCAACAAAGAAAGAAAGGCTCGTTTCATACTTTTAATATTATTTTCTTATAATCTTCTTAGTGATTCGATAATCTTGATGTCTCAGAACTATTCCACTCACAGGCTCTTTAAGTTTGTGTCCTTCTAACGAATAATAGTCATAACGCTTTTTATTGGATATACTTTCAATTCCACTTGTATTACGCTTCTCTGCTACTACGCGAATGCCTACGGTGGCATAACGCCCTGAACCTTTGCGGCCCTCGCCACGATATGACACCTTGCAACTGCCCTTGGTGGCATACCACGAGCCACCCTTAATGATATTGACCATTTGTCCCTTCTCCGCACCATTGGTGGCCTCTTCGATGGTCGAAGTCCATTCCCAGCAGTTGCCCGACATGTTGTAGCATCCCCAGGGGCTCACGCCATTAGCATAGTCGTCGACAGCACAAGTGTAGCCGCCCGTCTCGTTGATTGCCGTAAAGAGATCGGTATAGACAAAGCCCAGATAGTTCCCGTGGTCTATCCAGCCAGTCACATTCCCTTCGCTGCTGATAGAAAAGATGTTTTTCACCTCTTCCTGTTCGCCATAGCGTGTCGATTTGGGATTGTTGAAGGTGGCCAATTGATTTGGATTCTGAAGAATATAAGCTCCGACTACGGCATTGAAATTAAATCGAGAGGTGAGCACACCATCCTGATATGTCACATTGGCATCATTGCCCCAGGGATAGACCGTGCGCTGACTGCCACCAGCGGTATATTCCCATTCACCTTGCGTAGGCAGTCGGAAGGCGTAGTCAGGATATTGTGTACCCAGCCACTGACAATAAGCCTGCGCCTCGTCGGCCGACACCCATACGACGGGGTGTTGTTCCTTACCTTCAGGAATAGCTCCACCGCTCCAATAGTTTGGAGTCTGACGGCCTGTAGCCGTGATGAATTGCTGCCACTGAGTGTTGCTGACGGCATGTCGTGCCATATAAAATTCTTTGGAGATAGCAACTTGCTCACCGCTACCAATATGGTTATCCTTGTCGGCCAGCATCGTGTAGGTGCCATCGCTGGTGATATGAGTAAAGAGTGCGTCTGGCAGCGTCTGCGTTCGACAAATGCCTGCAGACAGCAGAGTAAAAATAACCAAGAATTGTTTTCTCATCGTTAGCTTAGTCCATTTTAAATACGACGGAAGTTTGGAACGGCAAGGTTGCCGGAGCGGTAATCTCGAGTGCGTCAGCCGTCTGCTTCCACTTCAGTTTGCCACTGTAGCCCAGCAGGGAAACCTTCTTGACTTTCTTGAGTTGCTTCTTTCCCATCGACTTGATGGTGACTTTCTGACCTGCTTCGGGCGACTTCATGCAGAAAGCATAGAGCGAACCGTTCTTGCCTACGGTAAAGCGCAGGTCCTGAGCGGTGAAGGGGAATTTAGCATGCTGTTCCTTCAGAGCGTGACCAGGCAGCTTGCGAATCTTGCCGTTCTTGTCGAGCGGGCCTTCGCCATAGGTTGTCCATGCCTTGCTGCCATAGACAGCCTCGCCGTTGACATCCATCCACTTACCCACTTCCTCAAGCATTGTTTCGCAGGCAGTCTCGATGCTTCCGTCTGGCTTCATGGGGATGTTCAGGGCGGCACAACCGTCACGACTGATGGATTCGATGATATATCGGATGACGCTGCCTGCATCGTAGATAAATCCGGGGGCATAGAACCAATCGCCTACAGGTCCTTCGCGCATCCAGGCCTGCGAGGTGTTGATGCTGTCGGGCCATCCGAACTCAGCGGTGTTCACAGTACCGTTTGTCGGGTGGCGGAACTTCACGATGCTAAAGGTGTTCACCTCGCCGCGTTTTTTCAGCGTGCGGTTGTAGAAGTCGGCCATCACCAATGGCATCGCGTTACATTTATAAAAGGTACCCGTACCATTACCACAGAACGGACCTTCCATCGTACCGTCGGTATAGATGAAGTCGGGATCGTAATTGGCCGTAACGTCCATCATGCGAAGGGCCCACTGTGTGGCATACCAACGGGCGTAGTCCAGATGGTTCCACAAGATACCGTCCTTTGGAGGTGACCATGGCGAATGGGCTTTCTTGTCAACGTCCTCATATTCACGCAGGTCGATGCCGTAGAGTAGGCGAGGGTCGTAGCCTTCCCACCACTTGCCTTTGCCATCCTCCAAGGTCAGGTGTCCGTCGTAAAGCACCCCGGCTTTTTCGCCCTTCGTGTCAGCACCAAAAGCTGTCTGCCACCACCACCAGGTATATTCGTGATGGAAGGTGACGCCATAGCGCATATTGTACTTATAGCAGGCATCAGCCCACTCGCGCAGCATGTCGCGCTTGGGTCCGATGTTCACTGAGTTCCAAGGCTGGTACTGCGAGTTCCACAGGTCGTAGTTGTCGTGATGCACACCCTGTATCAGCAGGAAGCGGGCACCAGCTTTCTGATAGAGTTTTGTCAATGCCTCCGGATCAAACTTATCAGGATTCCACTTATTTAGCACATCCTTATAGCCTACCTCTGAGGGATGTCCATAGCGCTTCAGGTGGTTCTGATAGGCAGGCGTCGTCTCATTATATAGTTTACGTGCGTACCAGTCACCGCTCTCTCCGGCAGCCTGTGGTCCGAAGTGCACCCAGATGCCAAACTTCGCTTCGCGTAGCCACGCAGGTGTACCGGGATAGTTCTGCTCAATACTCTCCCACGATGGTTTAAAAGGTCCGTCGCAGATGGGGATGTCGAGCTGTATCTCACGGAACGTGTTGATATCGCCCAAGGGCACGCTGCCATTTTGTTTGGGACTGTCCACTTCAGGAATGGTGGGTACGGCAGGCAGGTCGCGTCCTGCCTTCAGATTCTGTGCGCTGGCCGACAATGCCATCGTCAGCATTAATAGGATGAAAAATGTAATACGTCTCATCTGATGTTAGTAATTTTGCCGCAAAGATACGAAAAAATCCCCGTACTCTAGCGAATACGGGGAAAGATTTGGCTTTATTTATAAAAATCGTATTTCTTCGGTGAAAGGAATGAAGCGCTTTACGCCCTCTGTAGTCAGCTGCGGATAGTCGCGGTTGAAGCGGACAAGGGTGGTTTGTGGGAATTGTGCCGCCATGCGCTCGAAGGGGAAACGGATGATGACGGGGGTATTGAAACCAACACCTAAT
>JAFPWS010000093.1 GCA_017412705.1 Prevotella sp. | reverse complement strand
GTTAGCTCTTCCGCTGAAGGCCGCTTATGTCCTACGTCCCACGGTGATGAAGCCCTCGAAGGGGCAGTTGCACGTGAAGCGGCTCGACCGCATCTACATGATCCTCTATCCGCTGTTGCGCCTGCTGAACATGGCTAATCCACTATCGGAGATTGGCCGCGCATTCATCAACGTCGTGGAGCGGGGATATGAAAAGCGGATTATGGAATCGAAGGATTTGAGGATGTTGGGGAAAATATGAAGAAATAAAAAAGAGGCATCGACAGTAGATATTAAGCCATAGCACATATCAATTCACAAAGAGCGGGAACCGAGGCCGAGGATGTCGGCGCGGTTCCCGCTCTTCGTTTTTACCCCTCCGAAGCCATGCAATCCCTTTCAGAACGTTAAATATCGGAAGATTTTCGTATGGAGGTGACGAAAGTTCGTGGAAAAGCAGTAACTTTGTGCTCGATTCTAAAAACAGAGAAATCGAATTTAGCATGAAACAAAACTTGAGTTATAAGAACATCCATATTGGTGCAATAGCTACTTTTTATATAATAGCCTTGTTGGTGCGTCTGATAACATTGCATGTTGCCAACGAGTTTCCTTCAATTGAAACGAACTATGCATTACAAGTTTCCGCTGCGCTTGCCACGGGGCTTGGTCCTGCTATCGGAGCATTGGTGGCCATGCTTATTTTCAAGCGGAAAACGGAATACACCATCTTAGGCAAGTCTGTCTGGAAGTCCATTGCGACTATAGTTATACCATGCATCGTTTTTGGCATAATCGGCGGATGGGACTTGGGCTTGACATGTCTGTTCGCATTTGCATATGGGCTGTTGGAAGAATATGGATGGCGCGGATTCTTGCAATATGAACTCAGGAATCTGCCTGTGTGGCAGTATGTACTTATCATCACGGTGATGTGGTTCCTGTGGCATCTGGATTTTAGTCAGCGAAGTGCCTCATTCTTCCTGCTTCTGCTTTTCGCTTCATGGGGAATAGGAAAGGTGGCGACAGATACTCATTCGCTGCTTTTCTGCGCAGCATTCCATGGCATCGTCAACTTCTCGAAGCACGGGCTACTCTCCGATACCACATATCTTGTCGCTTTCATCGGAATTATCGTATTATGGATAGCGATATGGTATTTTGTTAATTTGCCAAAGAAACAGAAACAATGAACAAGAAATCTATCATCACCGCATTGCTCGCCATCGTCGCCATGGCGGGACAGGCTCAAGAAATCAGCAAGGCAGAGGCAACGGCAACCGACTACATCAAACTGCTCAACAAGCAAGGATACCATGTCCTTGCGCTTGACTTGTCGAAACTGGAGAAAGACAAATACCTGTTGTCGCCCGTGATTCAAATATGGTCGAAAGGCAAAATGGAACAAAACATGTTGGAGGACTTCGGCATGGCGTACACGAATAGTGCGCCAAAGGTTACTGTCGGCCTCATGCCAAAGACAGACTCTTTGTTCACTTGCAATTTCCAGTTCGACGACGTGTGCGGCTTCACCATGAACCTGCCCATGCCATCCGTAAAGGATGAGAGCGACGGCACGGAATACACTAATTATGCATGCCGCCCATTTGCCATCCAGTCCGAATGGAAAGAGAACGAGGTGATTCCTATCGCAGCCTACAGTTCGTCATGGTATGACCCGGAAGCCAAGATTTGCCGCAACTGCGACGATTTGGAGTTTGACAAGGACTTCCTCAAGAGTGCCACTTTCCATTACAGCCCTTGCATATACGTCTTTGGTATTACGATAAAGAAGATGTAGCGATAGGAGACAGTATCGCCACCCTGTAAGTCCCCACCATAGCGGCCGACGCATGGAAACATCTCGATTGGAGGGCGAATCACTGCCGAAACAGGACATTTCCTATTAAATATTCATAAAATCGCATACGGATGATACGCTGTATGCGATTTTTTAGTAATTTTGCGACTGGGTTCTTTGAAATCGATGTCGGATGAAGTGCCGAGGGGTGTGGGCGGATGTACAAGGGGCTTGCAAACGTCACGAGGAAGGCGGGTAGCCTCGCAAGGGACTTGCGGACTTGCCGAAATGAGATGTAGCGAAATACAAGGGGCTTGCAAACGACCCGAAAGGTGCTGGCGGATTTGCAAAAGGCTTGCGCTGTTCCTTAAGAACTTCGGCAGACTTGCAAATGGCTTGCAAGAGTCTCGACAAGTTTTAGCACTCTCGCAAGCGGCTTGCGAGGAATCCGACGAAAATTATGAACCTCGCACGTGGCTTGCGAGAGCCGCGACGAGAGAATGGAATATAAATTTACGAACAATTAAAATACAGGGAATTATGAATATCAACGCAAAGCAAATGACAAGCATCGATGTCCACAACAAGATGGACAACACGACGGCACTCGGATTCTTCAACCAGATAGGCCAGTTGATTAGCGCAAACGCTGCACTGCAAAGCGCGCTCTCGACGGTGTGGACGGCCTACATCGCGGCCTACGAAGCCTTCGACGAGGCCTTCGCACAGACCCGCAAGTGGGCGCAGACCGAGGACATCGAGACGCTCGACAAGGAGCGCGACCAGGCGCTGTCGGCCTTCAACGCCGCGCTGAAGTCGATGCAGTCGTCGCCCAACGCCGCCAAGCAGCAGGCCGCGAAACTGCTGATGAACATCCGCGAGAAGTACACGCTGAACGCCAGCGACGAGTACATGAAGGAGACGACCGCCATCCAGCAGATGGTGCAGGAGATGGAGGACGACGTGCAGTCCGACCAGGCACTCACCGCCACCGGCCTCATCGACTGGTTCCAGGACCTGAAGCAGAAGAACCAGGCCTTCCTCCAGAAGATGAACGAGCGCACGGCAGAGCAGGCCGGACAGCAGAAGGGCATCGTGCGCGAGAAGCGTCTCGACGCCGAGGCTGCTTACAAGAACGTGGTTCGCCTCATCAATGCCGCCGCCATCATGGAAATGCCCGAGGGACTCGACTGGAATTCTCCCATCGACCGCCTGAACGCCGAGGTGGAGCACTACCGCCAGATTCTTGCTCGCAAGGGCAGCAGTTCTTCATCGGATGAGGACGAGAAGCCTGAGACGGACGGCGACAGCAGCGACGGCGGCAGCGACAGCGGCTCGGAGGTGACGCCCGTCACGCCCGTCACGCCAGAAACGACGGAAACGACGGAGTGAGAATCCGTAAAACGGGTAGATAAATCCGTAAATCGTGTAGGTGCGGTTTGCGGATTTTTTCGTAATTTTGCAGCCGAAATAATAAAACAGAATGAACATGAGACATTTCTTATTACTAATGGCAGCGGGGCTGATGCTCGCGGGCTGCACGGACAGAAATCAAACTAAAACAGAAGAGAATATGACAACACTACAGTTGACACAGGAGTGGGACAAGAAGTTCCCGAAGAGTGACAAGGTGGAGCATCGGAAGGTGACGTTCCACAACAGGTATGGTATCGAACTGGCGGCGGATATGTACACGCCGAAAGGGGCTGAGGGCAGGTTGGCGGCCATCGCCGTGAGCGGGCCGTTCGGTGCCGTGAAGGAGCAGTCGAGCGGACTCTATGCGCAGCACATGGCGGAGCGGGGATTCCTGACCATCGCCTTCGACCCGTCGTTCACGGGCGAGAGCGGCGGCGAACCCCGTCGCATGGCTTCGCCTGACATCAACACCGAGGACTTCCTCGCGGCTGTCGATTTCCTCTCTAACCTCGACAACGTTGATCCTGAGCGCATCGGCATCATCGGCATCTGCGGTTTCGGCGGCATGGCCGTCAACGCCGCAGCCATCGACCCGCGCATAAAAGCTACCGTCGCCGCCACGATGTACGACATGAGCAAGGTGAACGTGGAGGGCTATTTCAAGAGCGAGGATACGCAGGCCCAGCGCATGGAGAAACGCCGCGCCATCGCCGCCCAGCGCACCGAGGACTACAAGAACGGTACTTACAAACGGGCCGGTGGCGTCATCGACCCGCTGCCCGAGGATGTGCCGCAGTTCGTGAAGGACTATCATGCCTACTACAAATGCCCTCGCGGCTACCACGAGCGCAGCGGCAACTCGACCGATGGCTGGAACGTTATCGGCACGCAGTCGTTCCTCAACCAGCCGCTTCTCTGCTGGGCGCACGAGATTGAGAACCCCGTGCTGCTCATCCACGGCGAGAAGGCCCACAGCCGCTACTTCAGCGAGTACGCCTTCGAGCGCATGACGGGAAAGCACGTCGAAGGACAGAGCGCCAAGGAGGGCAACAAGGAACTCTACATCATCCCCAGTGCCTCGCACGTTGACCTCTATGATGACGAGGCGGGCGTCGTTCCCTATGACAAGATGGCGGACTTTTTCAAGGCGAACTTGAAGTAATTATATAAGAAACAGCCAGACTCTACTTCGAGCCTGGCTGTTTCTTGAATCGCTCACCGACGAATCCGTCACCCGTGTCGCCTGTAATCAGGTCGAAGTGTTTCAGGATGGGAGGCGTGGGACGAAGGTCGTAATAGTCCAGTTCAGCGATGTTCAGCGAGAAGTAGGCCAGTTTGTTGTAGCTGGTGTAGAGGCGGGGTAGCACCTCGTTGTTATCGTAAATCCACCGCTGAACGTCATCGGGAACGTCGAACGTGACGGCTCCGACGCAGCGGACACTCACCTTGTCAGCACTGGCCAACAGTTCCACGTTGGGGTTCTCGTGCAACTGCTTGTACACTGCCTTCTCTGGGGAGGTGGCAAAGTAGAGCACCGTGCCCTCCTGCTTCATAATCTGGAACACACGGATTTTAGGAAGATTGCCCTCGCACGTGGCGAAGGCAATCTCGTTGTGGTCGCGCAGGAATTGTAATGCTGTCTGCAACATAGCGTTTACCAGTTAAGCGGTTCCTGAAGGATGTTGCCGTCGGTCATGGGGCTGTCGGCCTCGGTGAAAGCAATGGCCTTGTACTGGATGCAGAGCATCGTCAGGTTCTCGCTGCCCGTGTTCTTCAGCGCACGCTTGCCGTCGGGAGCCACACGGATGACAGTGCCCTCGCTGACGGGGAAAATCTCGCCATCCACCTGATACTGGCCCTCGCCCTTCAGGATGATGTAAAGCTCTTCGTGGGTCTTGTGAGTGTGGAGGAAACCGCTGTCCTGCCCAGGAACGAGTGTCTGGAACGACAGCTCGCTACCTGTAGCACCAACAGCCTGACCAACGAACACCTTACCCTGAATGGTCACGTTCGGCCCCATCGGCAGCTCGTGCTCAATGATTTCGTTTACTTTACCTACGCTTACTGCGCTGTAGTTCTTACCTGTCTGAATAGTCTCAATCTGTTTCATAATTCTTATTCGTTTAAATTGTTTCTGTTTGTTCTTGATTGCGACTGCAAAGGTACGGCGAAAATTTCATCCGTGCAAGAAGGCACTTTTTTGTATCATAGTTACCAAAAAGTAGGAATAGCGGAGCCATCGGCCTTTTGCATTTCCTGCTTTAACTTAGATTAACCTATGCTGTTCATGGTGCGAGGGGGTTCCCTCCATTTTTCACCCCATCAGTAATTTGTATACACCTTTCAGTAATTTGTTTAGCAATGGTATGAAAATATCGCCGTACCTTTGCAGCCGAGAACAAACAAATTACAGTATTAACATAAAACAAGAAGGTATGAAGAGAACAATTATCATTACGGGTGGTACAACAGGTATCGGTAAGGCTACGGCTTATCAGTTTGCAAAGAACGGTTGGAACGTGGTCATCACGAGCAGAAGCGAAAAGAAGGGTAACGCCTTTGTCGAGGAAGCCAAGAACGAGGGGCTGGACATGACTTTCTTCCAGTTGGATGTGACGAACGAGGAGCAGGTGGCTAAGGTCATCGAGCAGACGGTGGCAAAATTTGGCAAACTGGACAGCATTGTTAACAACTCAGGTATCTCGCTGGGTGCCGCACCGCTGGCTGACACCGAAACCGACGAGTTCAAGCAGCAGTTGGACACCAACGTCCTGGGCGTTTATTACGGCATGAAGTATGCCATTCGTGCCATGCTGAAGACGGGCGGTGGCACGATTGTCAATCTGGCGTCTATCGCAGGACTCAACGGACTGATTTACACCGCACAGTATTGCGCCACAAAGCACGCCGTCGTGGGACTCACCAAGGCCGCAGCCATCGACTACGCCCAACAGGGCATCCGCATCAACGCTGTTGCTCCCGGAGCCATCAAGACCGACATTCTGAAGCACGCCATCGATGCCGGTGCCTACGACGAGAAGGGCATCGCTGCTATCCATCCGATGAATCGCATGGGCGAGGTGCAGGACATTGCCCTGGCCATCTATTACCTGGCAAGTCCCGACAACAAATTCCTGACGGGAACCATCCTCAATGTTGACGGCGGATATAATTGTAGATAAAATGGAACTGATTGACTACACAAACAAATGGGTGACAGGCGAAATCCAGGAGGATTTGGCTATGATAGCAGGAGGCGTGATATGCCTTCTGCTTGCCCTTGTGGCATGGCGCTGGGGCACGTCGGAGTCGGCTCGCGCCATCATCCTGCCGCTGACGGTAGTGGCAGTCATTCTAATTGCACTCGGCAGCTCGTTGTCCTATAGCAACCACATACGCCAAAAGCAGTTCGTGGAGCAGTATCAGGAGTCACCCGAGAAGTTTCTGGAGAGCGAGAAGGCCCGTGTGGCCGATTTCATGAAGATCTATCCGCAGACCATCATCGTGTCTGCCGTAATGATGGTCATTGCCATCTGCGTGTTCGCCTTCTGTGAAAAACCCTGGCTACGAGCCTCGGCATTGGCACTCATCCTGATAGCCCTCGCAGCACTGACCATCGACTTCTTCTCGAAAGAGCGTGGGGTCATCTATCAGCAAGAATTGGATAGCGTGCAGATAGAAAAAGTGGAATAACGGAAGCTTTCTAAAGATTTTTGCTTATCTTTGCACCCATGAAGAAGAATCAGGCAACTCATTTCCCCACCGTGTCGGCATTCATGCATGCCTTAGGACGTGATGATGTGCGCCATCCGCTCATCGAGGTCATCCACCTCGACGACCTTGATGATTGCAGCTCGTTTGGCAACACCCGCTATACGTTCGGTTTCTACTGCGTGGTCTATAAGGACGCACGCTGCGGCACTGTGCGCTACGGGCGCAACGAGTACGACTACGACAACGGCACGCTGCTTTTCTTCGCTCCCGACCACAACATCGAACTGGGCACACTCGAACAGAGTTACCAGGGCGTGATGCTCATCTTCTCGCCCGCACTGATGCAGGGCTTACAGATGTCGCCCTACACTTTTTTCGGTTATTCGGTCAACGAGGCCCTGCACGTATCGGAGCGTGAGCGGCAACAACTACACGATATCCTGGGCAACATCGAGACCGAACTGGAGCGCGGCATCGACCGCCACACCCGCCTGCTGATGGCGCAGAACGTCGCGCTGATTCTAAACTACTGCATCCGCTTCTATGACCGCCAGTTCATCGCTCGCGAACCCATTGACAGCCAACTCATGCAGCGCTTCACTGCCCTGCTCGATGACTATTTCTCCCATGGCCTCGCTGCCCGTCAGGGAGTACCCACCGTGCGCTACTTCGCCGATGCCCTGAACCTCTCGGCCAACTACTTCGGCGATCTTGTAAAAGCCCAAACAGGTAACAGTCCGCAGCAACTCATCCAGCAGCACGTCATCCAGCAGGCCCGTCATCGCCTCACCTCAACCACCGACAGTGTCAGTCAGATAGCCTACGCCCTCGGCTTCGAGTATCCGCAATACTTCTCTCGATTGTTCAAGAAGCAAACGGGAATGACACCGCAGGAGTATAGGGCTCAGGCGTAGGATTCTCTGTCGAGAATGATACGGTTGGAAACAAAATCGAAGTGATAGTATCCTCCACCGATACACTGGTCACCCGGCTTCAGCAAGTGCTTATGTTGGTTGACCATTCCCAATCGGAAGGTGCCATCCATGCAGATTATGAACTTGGGGAGCGTCATTCTTGATGTTGTTTAACCAGTTCTATAGCCTCTTTGCCCGTCAGGTGCTCTATATCGAATCGGATCATCAGCATCCGTGCAAAGCCATGCTCCAGTTCCTTTTGCAAGCTCTCTTCATCGTTGGGATTGTATCTGTTGCCAAGCAGACGGGCTGTGGCCAGCTTCTCGTTCTCATCCTCAATGATATGGATGCGGCCAAAGGCAATCACACTGCGATAACAGGTGGTGTACTTCTTTGGATGTATTTCGTCCTGTGCGATCACACAGAATGAAGCCTTATCACAGTTTCTGATGGCATCGACCTTATGCCCCTCCAATGCGCTGTGGAAATACAGTTTTCCTTCAGCATAGACATAGCTGATAGGCAAGGCATATGGATAGCCGTTATCTCCAAGCAACGACAACGTACCGGCAGTTGCCTGCTGTAATATCCCGATGCTCTCGTCTTCTGAAAGCTGCTGGCGCTTGCGCCTCATTTCTCTGAATTCACTCATCTCAGTTCATAAACTATCCTAAATCTAAGGTGCAAATTTACGAAATCTGCCACAAAATTCGTATATTTGCCCTGTTATTTCAACATTGTTTAAGATTATCAGGTCTTGGCAGAGACCAGAGCCGCGACTCGAAACACTCCATCGACATTATGAAGAAAGTATTTATTTTAATGGCAGTAGTAGCTATATGCTTCACTGCCTGCGCCCAAAAACAAAAGGGCGAACAAAGAGGCCCACGACAGGGTGGCGGTATGGAGATTAACAAGGACAGCGACAGCACGTTTGTTGCCCTGAAAAACGAGGCGCTGGCCAAGTTCAAACAATTCACTTTCGAAGATGCTGAGACGGGTAAGACGATGGAGTACAACCTGATGGTTCCTGCTGGCTACGATGGCACGAAGAGCTATCCGTTGGTATTGTTCATGGCCGATGCCAGTACCGTCGGCAAGGATGTGACGGCTCCGTTGACTCAGGGCTATGGAGCTTTGGAGTTCGCATCGGACAGAGACCAACAGAAACATCCCTCGTTCGTGCTGGTTCCACAATATACAGAGTGGGCCGTGCAGGATGACTGGAGCACAACGGACGAGGTGGAGATGACCATCCGACTACTGCAATCGGTCTGCAAGGAATACAATGTGGATACAAACCGACTCTACACCACAGGTCAGTCGATGGGTGGCATGATGTCGTTCTTCTTCAACATCACCCATCCCGACCTCTTCACG
>JAFPWS010000047.1 GCA_017412705.1 Prevotella sp. | reverse complement strand
TCATAGCCACGCTGGTAACGCCGCCTGCTGCCGCTCCGTAGTACCAGTGCTTTGTATCGTTGTTCCACAGCAGGCTGTAGCCGTTGACGGTAGGATTGGACGAAAACGTATTATTGATGGACTCCAGCGGCTCGTTAAGGATAATACCGCCTCCGCTGCTGCCGCCGTCACTCTTTCCCAGGGCACTGATATACTTCTCGGTCCAGAATCCGAACATCGACTTGATATTCAGTTGAGAGCGGTCGACTGGCAGCGTCCCGTTGGTACCAATCTTGCTATCGACATTGTACAGCTCGAAAAGTGACTCGAAAAAAACCTTGGTGACGAAATTGTCATTGACCCAGGTCTCCGTCGCGTTTCCAACCGCAAATGTGCCGTCCAGGAACGGTAGGATTTCAAGCAAGGCATTACCTACACGCTGTGCTGTATTGGCGTGCAAACCCTTCTCGTCGCGGATCTGCTCGAAGAGCTCCTTCAGGTGTGTGGTGTCTGCCATAACTGCCACAAAGTTAAACAGGGGGTCTGCTTGCGAGAATACATGACAACCCTCATTATCTTGTGGTGTGACTACTACGGTCTTTATCATGGTTGTCTTCTGTCCTCTCATTTCGTGTCGGGACGTCCAGCTGTCTGATGACTCGGAGGTGAAGCCTGAGGCTGACCGGCCATCCTGCCTGTGGTGCCTTTCGTCGGCTGCTGCCCACATATCTTTCCCCCGTGTCTGTATTGACAGATTTCTGCCTGTTGCCTTGACGTGTATCTCCGCTTGTTTGTTTCATGACGGCTGCATTCGTAGCAGCTATGGAAGCAGCTGGTGCAACTGTCACCTTGTCCATGTTCCTCGCGAAGACAAAGGGCAGATAGATGGATATAATCCGCGGGGCTTTTATGTGCCCTTTGCTGGTACCCACCCTCACTCCCCTGCGCACCTGAATGCCTCGAAAATACGGTGAGTGCTGTGCACACACCCTCGGCATACTACGTACAGGACGCGCACCATGCCACCACGCCCCTCGCAGCCAGTACCATTGTTCCGCTCCGGTCGCATGAGATGCCGAGAGAGCCTTATCGGCTGATAGGTGGTGGTTCGCATCGAAGAGAGCATGATGGCCATCACGCACACATCGATGACGTGCCTGGGCACCACCGCCACTTATCAGCCAGGCACACCCCGCATCTGACGCTCATCTATGCTCCAGCGGGTATTGGCTGCAGGAGCGGATGACATCGTGCCACCCTGTATGTACGTCTTGCGACGTATAGGTGCTTGCCTGTTACCGCCACAAAAATGTGGCTTTTCCACCTTGAAATGTTAAATCTTTAGTTAAATAGAAAAATAATCAATTGATTATTTGTATATATGGAAAAGAATGCGTACCTTTGCATTGTCAATTAGAAATAAGTCGAATATTTAAATTTTAAGAGAAATGGCAACAAACGAAGAGTGGTGGGAGTACTTCAATGAACTTCAGGAAAAACTCAAGCAGGTTCAGGAGTCAGACCTACCAGACGACATCAAAGAGAAGTACACAGACATGCTACTCGACAAAATGAACATCGTGAGAAAGTATTTCCTGGAGTAATCAACAAGAGCCCCCTCGGGGGCTCACAAAACAAACAAGATATGGAGACAACAGTACAGAGAACCAGTGCAAGAAAGATGGGGAAGAGGAACCAGCTTACGGCAGAGCAGAAAGCCCTGATAGCAGAAACAGAGGCCCTGTTTGCAAAGGGTGACCGTATGATGGAGGAAGATGTAAACGACATCAGGGAGAAACTTGGCAATCTCCCTGAGATTATCAACCTTAGCGCTGTGGCCAGGCAATGTTTCGGGAAGTCCCGCACATGGCTCTACCAGCGTATCAACGGTAACAAGGTAAATGGCAAGCCTGCCTACTTTACACGTGCAGAGCGCAAGCAGCTGCTTGAATTCCTGCATGGATTAGGAAATGATCTCTTGGCCGTCAAGCTCGTTTGATGCATGACTGTTTCTAATTGACAATCGAAACACCGGGAGTGCGCCCCGACCTCATGCAGGCCGGGGCTTTTCGTATCCCGTTGATGGTGACGACCGCGGATATGGTTCGGGCTGACGTGTTCGGCAGCGACACAAGGGCATAACGGCCATAAATAAAAACTCCTTACATATTCCGCTAAATTAAGAGGTCGTAATTACGCCAGCGTCGTAGGGCGGTGCGGGGCTACGTTTGCACTGACTTCCTTCGAAATTGAAGGAAGCGAAAATTTTTAGTCTGAAAATCAAGGTATTACAAAAAATCGGTGTTCACACTATTTTTGCCGTATTTTCCATAAAATGGAGCGCGCCTCACGGCGCACCCCATTAAGAATAAAACAAACTACTATGATACAAAAAGTGGTTTATCCAATGCCTCCACCGCCTCCGCCAACGAAGGCGATGTGCCCTGTCTCGACAGCTATGCACAAAGTGTCAAAAGCGTCGGATCCGTCGGTTCGGCTCTGAAGGGGGCTCTCCTCAGTTTCCGGAGTCTTCTCGCCTGACTTGTCTTTCATGTTAGTTCCGTTGACGGTCATGGCAGAGTCGATGGAAACAAGCAAGTCGCGGTTGTTTTCTTCATTGATGAGCAGCTGGTAGGTGGCCTGTCCGAGGAACATGCGATTGATGAGCGCATGCTTCACAGGGTGGAACCATGGCTTGCCGATGTATATCTCACGCACTGCCCAGCCGTTTTTCAGAAAACAGTGCTTGATGACTGTGCGGAAGTCATTCTTGTCTACGCCGAAATTGTTTCCGACGAAAGTTGCGTCGTAGCAGAAGACGACTTCCTTGTACTTCAATGACTCGTAATAGGTGCATACGTCGTCAACGAGCTCGGGAAGACGGCGCTCGTATTTCGTGTAGAACGATTTCAGTATGCGAAGCTTCAGGTCTGCGCCTGGCTGGCCGACGACACACCAGTTGATGTTGGCGTTGGCGTCGAAGGCCACATACAGCGGCGCACGCTTGTCGATATCGGCATCGGCTTGACATCCCACATGGCGAAGCTTCAACATGTCCCATCCGAGCGAGTCTATATAGGTCTGGTCTACTGCCGTATAGAGGTTGAAATCACTCTTGGAGCTATAGAAAGAGTCCTCGCTGTGTTCAACACGACGGCACATGATGGTCGTCCTGAAGGTAGCGGGCGGCATGTCGCGATGACACTGGCGGATGAAATCCTCTCCTAATATCTCCAGATTCTCAATACTCGAGAACTCCTTATACAGGTAGGTGTCTGCACGAAGCTGATTGATAGCCTTGGATATGCGCTTCAAATAATAGCGTTCCCTGGCGGTGACAGTCTCGTGACGCTCGACCTTTCCGGCAATCTGCTGGCGTAGCTGGTAGAAAGAGGCTATCAGCCCTTGAAGCAGCTCTATCTTGCCGTTGTCACACTTCTCACGGTCATTGAGGAACCAGGAGCCTTTCTTTGTTGTCGGCATATCTGAGAATTTCCAGATGCCGTGATGGAAATAGAGCTTTCCAAAGATATTGCCGTTACCACGATTGGCCGGCAAAGTCTCTTCCTTGAACTGCTCGAAGTCGACGAACTTAGACTCGTCGATGAGCACGAAGTCGAAAGACTGTGAGTTTGAAGTGCCTTTCCTGTCCTGGGAGATGATGGTGGCGTAGGAACCGTTCCAGAACGACAGGGTGTTCTCCCAGTTCATGGGCTTGATGACAGGCTCCTTCCAGCCCCATGCTTTGGCAGGCTTCCTGCCCCATGTGTAGTGGACACCTTCCACGAAGCCCCACCTGCGGAGATGGGTGTCCCAGGATGGGATAATATTCGTCCACATGCGCTTGCTGTTGGGCCCTACGAGTCCGGTATTACTTCCAGGCATCTGTTCGACGTTCCGCCTGAGGATACAGGCGGCCATCAGACCCTTGCCGATGCCGCGGCCTGCAACAACGGTTCCGTCCTTGGGCAGGAGGGAAAGAACGATGCCCTGTGCCCTATTCAGGTATTGCTGCTGTGTTTCCATCCGGTATTTTTTTCTGACCGTCAGGCTCATTGGCTATCTCTATGGCATCGGCGTCTTCCGCAATATCCTTCAACGTGGTGCCGTTATAATACGCTATAAGTTCGTCAATCCGCTTGAATGCGTTGGGGATAGGAGTGAAACCGAATACGGATACGTCGAACACGAAGGTGATGTGAGGAATGGCGGAAAGGCCGTTGTCGCGCTCGTCGTTCTTGTCAAGCTGGTTGTACTTGCCGTACTGCTGGGCAAGCTTGGCAATGGCGACAGGATCCTGCTGACGAAGGGCAATGGCATAGCCTTCCATGATCATGTTGTTGAAACGCCATCGGTGCCATTCCTTCGTACATTGCTGAAGATTGCCAACGATGGCATGCAGTATCTCCAGGTCCTCATACGCCTTGCGCTTGGAGAGCGGCTTGCCGTCCTCCTGCCAATGAGCCTGGATATAGTCGATATACTCCCGGTCCTTCTTCAAAGGGTAGCGGAGCATATGGTTGTAGACATCTCTCAGCCTGATGACGCGGCTGATGACCTGCGGACTGACATGGTTGGCCTTCATGTCTTCCTCAGGAAGCATCAGATTGTCACTGTATATGTCAATATCAAACCTCATTCTATACTGATCTGGGCAGCTGTCAGCCACTTATTGGCCTGCTCGATGGCTGTAGGAGAACCGACCTGCGCCAGGCGAAGGGTCTTCTCGTGCAGCTCCCTGGCCTGCTCGGCAAGGACCCTGCGGTACATCTGGCCTGCCGGCTTGAACTCATTGAAGAATTCTGCCGTCTCGTCACCATTCAACCCCAATAGGCTGCCAATCTGCTGGGGCGTCAGCAGCAGGCTGGCCAGTTCCTCGGCTTTCTGCAATAATTCCTGTTCCATGCTCAACATCTATTTCAACAGCACGGTGAACGATGGAGTCCTCCATCTGGGCCATCAGCTGCTCGTATACTTGTCTATTCGTTGTCACTATAGTAGATTCGGCACGCTGGCCGTATGTCTGATTCTGAGAGGTCACCACGCTGACTTGCCATCTCGCGTTATGGACAAGCAGCACCTTTGAATGGTTCTGGCCAAGGAAGACGTGCTCGAAAGCGCCTGTCATCAGCTGCTCGAGCTGGAGCGTCTTGCGCGCTGCACGCTGGTCGAGCAACAGCAAGGCTTTCTCGACCTTGTCTTTCTCGCGCAGCAGATAGAAGCCGTTCAGGAAAGGCTCGCTGGTGGAGTAGCTGCTGACAAAAACGGTGGCCTTGCCCGTCTGCTTGAGAATCCACTGCAACAGACCCAGCGTATGAAGCCCCATACCGAAATATGCCTGTATGGGGCATTCCGCTAAAGGCTGCAGGAGGTCGTCGACACGCTTACCTTTAGACATCGATATCCAGTGCCTTGAGTTTTGCTGCCGTGGCAGGCTTGATGGCCTGGTTCAGCGACTTGAGGGTGGCGACGGCGTCACGGAGCTTCTTGAGCGATGCTTCGTCCTGCGTCTTACGCGAGAGTGTGCGGCTGATGGCCGTACGTGCATTCTGGATGGTCTTCACGTTGTCCGTAAAGACCTGTATACTGTCCTTCGGTGCCGGTGATACCTCGGTATTTTCATGAATGACATAGCTGTCATACGACTCGTAGTCCTTACGAAGCCGGGTGTCTGCCTCGCTGAGGGCGTGACACAGTTCGTTTCCGTCGCAAGGCTGGTAGCCTGGTTTGCTGACCATCAGCAGCAGCTGGTTGTGCAGCGAACGAATCTTCTTCCAACGCTCCGCATTCTGATCCCATAGGTCCTGAATATCCTCCGGCAGTTGGTCGTGGTCTGCCCTGCGCCCGCGAACACCGAGGACTGGTACCTGGGGAGTGTCCTCCTTCTCTACGGTCTCGGGACGCTGTGACAGGGTCTGACGAACCTTGCTGACGGCCTGTGTGTTGTACGGCTCCACCTTGTCCATGGTCAGCCCGCGCAGACGGATACGGTAATACTTCTTCAGGTCGGCACGCACCCACGCCAGCATGGACTGGGGACGCTTCAGGGCACTGTTGTAGATGCCCCGCTCACGGGCTGGGTTGCACTGCAGAAGCATGGTGGCCGCCTCTATAATCTGCTGGTCGGTAGGTTTCTCAACTGATAGAAACGCTCCTATTTTCTCTGTAAGAATCTGGTCCATAATTATTGAAATAAAGACGATGGCGCAGGCCTGTCGAGCCTAAGCCATCGCCTGGTGATTTACGTTAACCTGATGAAGCCGGACTATGCAGCAGCCTTCTCCGTTCCGTCGGAACAGTCGATGTACTTGGTCGAAGAGATTGGCAGACGTCCGGTATAGGTCGGAACTGGACACTCGTCGTAGCACTGGAGGGCAAGCGTGGTGGTCGTGGCGTCCGTGGGAGATGAGCCTGTGGTACCCGAGGGCGAGGTGTTGCAGGTATATGCCTCGTTGCCAATGACGCAGAACTTTCCGTCTGCTTGCTGGTAGACATATACCAGGTCGTCGTTCAGAGCCTGACGGGCAAAGCCCTTGATTTCGTCGGGCATGCCGGAGACAATGGCGTTAGCCTGGTTGTTGACGAGCTTCGAACCGATGCCGTCACCGACAGGCTCGAAGGTCACATCGCTGGCCTCGGGCTTGAGGTCGATAAACTGGAAGTACTTGTCGGCCTTCAGAGTGAAGTTGCCGTCATAGATGGCCATGTCGGCCATGGTCTTGTTTTCCTCTCCTGGACGGGGAAGGGCAGGCCATGCCGCTATGTCTATCTTATTGATATAGTACAAACGACGACGGATGCCAGGCATGACGCGCTGGCCTGGGCACTGTTCGAGACTTTCGTATACTGATTGAGTTTCGCAAGTCATAATCTTTATGTGTTAGGGTTAGACATAAAGGAGTGGGGCTTACGCCCCGACTCCGGTTTATTCAGAGGTCACGGTGAGAGCATAGCTGCCCTGGGCAGCATAGTGCGTGTCGTCGCCTGCGAAAGAGGCTGTAATAAGCGTGGTACCGGCAGCGACGAGCGTCACTGCACCTGTCGAAGAGTTGACGGTGGCTACACTCTCGTTGGAAGAGGTATAGACCAGCGTCTTTCCTGCGGGATCGACAGAGGCGACCTGGCCGGCATATTCACCGCCCATGACAGCGTTGTCTACGGCATTTGTAAAGGTGATGGACACACCCTCCTTCACAACAGCTCCAGAGTCGTCATCCTGGGAGTCGTCGCCGCCGTCCTCCTCGAGGTCGGCAACCATCAGGAACTCCTTGCGGAGCGATCGGATCTGCTCACCGTAGACACCGGCATAGGCGAACGTGACAGCCCATGGACTGTAAGAGCCGATGAACGGCGCATTCTGCTGGTACATGATATCGGTACCGAGAATGAGGTTCTGCTTGATGGTGATGAACAGGAAGCGGCCTGCCATGTTGTCGAGCACGGCAAACTCGCAACGTCCCTCGCTGCCCTCCAGCGTGCGCTTCTCGAACTCCTTGTTGTAAGGCAGCGCACCATGACGGGCCTGGTAGTCGTCGCAGTAGTCCATGTAGATGTCCGGAGACATGTACATATAGACCTTCATTCCCTTCAGCATCTTGTCGGCAGCACGCCAGAACTCCTTCAGCTTCTCCTCGGCATTGGTGGCGTCGATGGCACCAAGCTTGATGTAGTTGCCTTTTGCAACAGAGATGTTGCCGGCGGTAATCTCCTGGGCGATGATCGTTCCGAAGGAGTCGAAGAGGTCCTTGGTCTTCTTGCCGTTCTTGTTGCGGACACCGCCGAAGAATGCCACGTCGTTCAGGTGCATGCCGATCTTGGCGGCAAACAGGGTCACCAGCTTTCTGGCAATCTGCTGCTTCGAGATCTTCTCACCCATGGCAATGGACTCACCCCAGATGGAGTGGAACAGGGGCATCGGGTCGAAGTCGTAGGCACAGTTGCCGGGATAGACAACCAACGTACGACCGTTGATCTCGTAGTTGGCATCCTCACGGTTGGTCGTGCTGTAGGGTGCCAGCTCGGCATCGCCGTCCAGCTCGGGAAGGGTCAGCTGGTTGCGTACGCCGGGAAGGATGGTGATATACTTGGAGGTTTTGTCACGGAGCGTCAGGAAGGGAATCTGCTGCAGCTCTTTTCTTATCTGCTGCGCACTTTCGCGCAGGTCTTCACGAGTGATGGCCTGTGCCAACTCGTCGACAGTCATTTGATTGATATCCATACTTACAGGAAGTTTTTTACTGAGTCAAGAAGTTCACGTGCGGTAGTAGGCTCCTTGGGAGCTCCGGAAGAGGCAGGGTGTGAGGTGGTATGGTCTCCTGCACTACCCTTGAAGGTTTCAAACTCTGTCTGGAGGTCAGACAGCTCCTGCTCGACAGCGGCCTTCTCGTCCTGGGCCGTCTGCAGCTGCGCCTTGAGACTGGTAATCTCGTCAGCCTTCGCCTTCAGGTCATTCTCAATAGTGTTCAGCTGGTCTTCAGTCAGCTTGGCAGTGCCTGCCTCCTGGTCCAGCTCGATTTCCTTCAGTGCCAACACGGCACAAAAAAGGTTAAGAATAATCTTTTTCATTGCTTTGGTTTGGTTATTGTTAGGTGAATTAACGCCGGAATCGGGCTCTGCCTCGTTCATGATGGCAGAGATCCTGGATAGACCTTCCTTCATGCGCTGCATGAAAGAGCGGGAAGGCTCCTTGTCGCCGGAAAAGGCAGGAAGGCCGTAATGCTCTGCCGCTCCGACATAGCCGGCAAAGGCATTCTTGATGCTCTTGGACTTTGCCGTCAGGTCATCGTCATCGTCAAGGACGGAATCGACAAGGCCGAACTCCAAGGCATCCTTGGCAGAAAGCCATTTCTCCTTGCCCATCATCTCCAGGTTCTCGTCGATGGTCTTGCCGTTCTTGACCGAATAGATGTCGGCGAGGCACTTGTCGATGGTGTCCAGCTGCTCACGCTCATGCTGGAACATCTGGATTATCTCATCGATGCGCTCCTTGTTCGCCGAGGTCCAGATGTCGAGCATCTGACTCGAGTTATGGATGAGCATCATCGAGCCGCGGGCGATCTTTACGCTCTTGGCCTTCATGCACAGAACGGTGGCGGCACTGGCCGTCATGCCGATGATGACCATGTTGCACTTGCCGTGGTCCTTGATGTACTCCATGATGGCAAGGCCGTCGTCGATATAACCTCCAAGGGAGGATACGGCGATGGTCAGCTCCTGATCCTTGTGCTCCTTCAGGAAGAACTTTACCTGGTCTGCAGTGGTACCACGCTGTCCGGTCCACCAGTCATAAGCTACTCCGATGGTGCCTGTGATGTAGAAATCGAATGTCATATTATTACTCCTTATCCTTGATAAAAGCGCTTCAAAGATAAGGAGTGACAATGTTTAGGAGAATACGGTCAGTTAGCGATGTAAAGCATCGGCAATGTACCCTTCCAGGTGACTGTGACCTCCTTCAGGACACTGTCACCCGGCTTGCCCGGGTAGGGGTTGTGCTCCTTTACTATCGCGTACGGGCGCGAAGATGTTCCCACCAGCATTTGCGAACCGTCGATGGTCGTCAGCCTGAATGCCAGATGACGGCGGTCTGAAGGTGTCTTGTCACAGGTGCGGAATGAAAACGTCGTGGTATATACACGCTCCTTGTTTTCGATGGTGTCATCGGTCTTGGCATCTGCTTGGTCTTGAATGTTAATGTCTGTGAAATTAACATTTGATGGCAGTCTGCATGTATAGTCAGCGAGCGTAACCATGCCTGCCAGAGATGATACCGGAATACTTTCGACTTTGATGATGTGGACTGTTCTGATCATTGCTCTATATGATATGTATGGGGTTGTACGGTAATGTACGGGTATGTACGGACGTGAAAAAAAAAGCCTGTCAAGTCAGGAGGATTTTAAGGAATATTAATCGTTTTAACTTTTGTTTTAATCACGCGAATTCAACTGGCAAGTGCAATCGCACTTTCTATTGTATGAAGTCCTCTTCATCCTCTAGGACGTCCTTTACCATGACGGTGAGGATGTCTGTGCAGGCGTTTAGGATTTCTTCCTTTTCCCATTGGTTCTGCTCGT
>JAFPWS010000046.1 GCA_017412705.1 Prevotella sp. | reverse complement strand
TGACAGTTATGTCATGAACGATAGGGAGAAGGAGACCATTAGGAAGGCACTTGGTGAAAAGCCCAAGGAGAGATTGGCCAATGCCGAATGGATGTTGAAGGCCGCAGGAGCTCTCCGTGACATTGCGAATGGCACGAGAGCTGAAGTCTATCAAATAGGCGCTGAATCAGCTGTAAGCTATCTTACGAAAATCGGGTTGGATTTGGCTGTAGGGGTAACAGAGAACGTGATGGAGATTGCCACCACCGCCTGCCTGTTCTTCGGATATGCTGATGCAGCAACCACAATCTCCGTATCGTGTGGCGGAGGAGAATCTAACAACGAATTGCCAAAAAAGAAGGATGATGAAGATGAACTGGCCTTTGCTCGTCGATGTCATCAGGCAGCGAAGACGGAGTGTGCTAAACCAAGGTATAGATGGAAGCGGTAACAAAGTCAACAATTTCCAATTTGATCTTTTCCAGAAAATAGGGATGGCTATTGGAACCGATAGTGCATACCGTATTCAATAGCCTTCCTTTTTTTATCGTTTCTCCTTAATTTAGGATATTATTATCTGTTACAGACATATTTGTGGAGTGTGGCCCTGACGGCCCCCTTGCCGGAAAAGAGCTCGCGTACCATTCCTTCTATTTGATCACCGAGACCAGCCTCGTAGAGGTCGAGACCGAACACGTCCTTACGGCTGTAGAGCTGTTTTAGGCAACTCCAGTCTTGCTCTGCCTTGTCAATCTCTAATGGAGCAACGATGGCCTGCAATTCTGCCAACATAGGGTCGGGAGAACAGTCGAATGGTGTGCCGTCATCCTTGATACCTTTTAGGTAGCGAGCATAACCAGCCAATGTAAGTGGTATCAAAACAAGATTCGACATGTCGAGTCCGCGGGAAATGTACTTTTTAATGGTCTCACCAAAGCGGATAGGCAACTTCTGGGAGGTGTCCATCGCAATGCGCTGTGGAGCATCGGGCATGAAAGGGTTAGGCAGGCGCTTGTTGAGCACAGCACCGATGAACTCGTAGGGGTTCAGCACGCCTGGGTCAACGACTACTGGCATGGCCTCAATATAGCCAATTTTCTGGATGAAAGCACGTATGTCTTCATCGGCCATTTCAGCTGAGATCAGCGTGTAACCTAACATGCAGCCGTAGATAGACATAGCCGTATGCAGAGGGTTTAGACAGGTTGTCACCTTCATCGTCTCCACCTTATCTACTGTTTCTCGTGTGGTATAGAGTGCACCTCCCAAATCAAGTGGGGGACGGCCATTGGTGTAGTTGTCCTCGATAACGAGATACTGCACCTCTTCGGCATTCACGAAAGGAGCTGTGAAAGTGTGCTTCTCTGTCTCTATATAATCATTGTCCTCGAAACCGTCGGCTGCCAAAAGTTCCTTTACCTTCTCATGAGGACGTGGGGTAATTTTGTCAATCATTGACCAGGGGAAAGTAATTGACTTGTTGTCCTTGAGGTAATTCACAAATCCGCGTGGCACCAGTCCATCAGCCAGCCATCGCTCAGCATAAGCAAATACGCCAGCCTTTACCTTGTCGCCATTGTGAGAACAGTTGTCCATCGACTGGATGGTTAGTGGAAGTACGCCAGCCTGCCAACGCTCGTAGAGCAGTGCTGTCACCTTTCCAAGTGCGAACATGGGCTTCAGTCCGCGAGCTAAGTCAGTTTCGTTGTAGCTATATCCCTTTTCGGTGATGGTAAACGAAATCATCTGGAGCGACGGATTGCGGAAAATCTCCACCAAACGCTTCCAATCGTCAAACTGAGGGTCAGCCTTTAAAGCCTCTGTTACAGAAGCTATGACCTTCTTCTCGATACTGCCGTCAGAACAGAGGTTTACGCACAGCGAGAGGTTGTTATAAGGGGCGTATGCCTTATCCACTACCTCGAAGTCGAATGTCTCTGCCACGATGACGCCACGGTCGTACTTGCCAGTGTTCAGGGCGTCATTGAGAATAGCTGCAGGGAAGGCACGGAAGATGTTTCCTCCACCGAAATGTACCCATGTGGGTTCCTTGGCCGTTTTCTCACGCACGGCCTTGATGTCGAACTTAGGAAGCTGATAACCTTTGGCTTCCCACTCTGCGGCATTAAACTGGCCGCTCAATATATCTGTTAGTTTCATATTAATCAAAGAATCCGGGTTGTTTGTATTCTATTCCTAACTCACGGTCGACGGTAGCGAGGATGCCTTGCACCTGACCAAGGGCGAACATGCGGCCAAGGAGTGTATAACCTGCGTTGTGGCCGTGACTGCTCTCGTCCATAATGCCACCTGACTCGTCGGTAAATGTCATACCGTGGTCAACGCGCATGGGCAGCTCTGGGTTCTCCTTCTCAAAAATTCGGCAGAGCTCAATCAGATCGGCACGACCGCCAAGATGGCTGGCCTCTGTGAAGTCGCCATTGGGGAAGATGTGGCATGAGCGCAGATGAACAAAGTGAGTGCGCGAAGCGAACTTCTTAGCCAGCTCTACCACATTATTATATGCACCTGCGCTCAAAGAACCGGCACAGAATGTAAGGCCGTTATGCTTATTGGGCACAGCATCGAGGAACCATTGGATATCCTCCTCGGTACGTACGATGCGTGGCAGGCCGAGAATCTCAATAGGGGGATCATCAGGATGTACACACATGTTCATGTTACACTCCTCACAGACAGGCATGATAGCCTCGAGGAAATACTTCATGTTCTCTCGCAGTTGTGCTTTGTCGATGCCCTTGTATAGGTCGAGGAACTCCCGGAACTTCTGAACAGGAGCCTCGTCACTCTCACTGAAGTTTCCGCTTACGAATCCCTGAGTCTTGATGACGATATTCTCCACCAACTTGTGATCTTTCTCTGGAGTCATTGTCTTTGCCAGTTCTTCGCACTCAGCGATAACGCTGCGTCCTTTGCCCCATCCATCCGGGAACTGGAACTTCTCCCATTCCTCACGTGCGCCCTTGCGCTTAAGGATATAGATGTCAAAATATGCGAACTCGGCATAGTTGAAATACAGATTCGTAGAACCGTTGGGATTAGTATGGAACAGGTCTGTACGAGCCCAGTCAAGCACTGGCATGAAATTATAGCAGATGCAGTGTATACCCTCAGCAGAGAGATTACGAAGGCTCTCCTTATAGACCTCTATCTGATGGTCTCTATCAAGCCCACCATATTTTATAGTCTCAACTACCGGCAGACTCTCTACCACGCTCCAGCGCATGCCGTAGCTCTCAATATACTCACGCAGGTCACGTATTTTCTCACGTGTCCATACTTCACCTAATGGCACATCATGAAGGGCTGTTACGATACCCTCTACTCCGATTTGCCTCAACATGGCAAGTGTGATCTTGTCTTTCTTGCCAAACCATCTCCAAGTTCTTTCCATATTGCTTGATTATAATTGTTGTATGTCTCTCTTTTTATACTGCCAATGGTCGTAAAAAGCGCCGCATTTCCTTTCTCGCCTTTCCCAGTTTGGCTTCAACACTCTTATATTTTATCTGTGTCACCTTGCAGATATCACTCACTTTCATCCCGTCAAAGATATGGATGCGATAGACATGGCTTTCCGATGCTGTCAGCCGAGCCATCCCGCGTTCCATCCATTCGATGATTTCTTGAGTCGAATATACTGACTCACCACTATAGCTCCAATCCTTTTCCCATCTGCTCACTTTCTCATACTGGCAGCGGTGGTGAAACCTGCGTTGACGATCAATTAGTAAATGGTTCGCAGTTTTATAGACTAATGCAGGGAGCGTGGCGGGGATAATCAATTTGTCTGCCGCCAAGAGTCTCATAAAGACATCCTGTGCAATATCCTCCGAACAGAAGTCATTCCTTAATCGCCTTCTGATATAACCGCAGAGTTCATCAAAGTGCTGACTATAATAATCGGCGATTAATTCATGGGATGATGATTCCTTCTGCATCATAATCAATCCTTTTAACTTTCAGACTGCGGAGCCACGTTCGTCCAGAAGGAGCACTGTCATGATGGAACAAATACCATTGTCCGCGATATTCGCAAATGCTGTGATGAGAAGTCCATCCGACAACAGGCTCTAACAGAACGCCCTGATAGGTGAACGGGCCGTAAGGATTATCCCCCACAGCATAGCAAATCATGTGCGTGTCGCCAGTGGAATAGCTGAAATAGTATTTGTCGCCACGCTTGTGCAGCCACGATGCCTCAAAGAAGTGGTGCGGGTTTTCGGCCTGCATCGGCAGATGGTTGGCATCAAGGATGACAATGGGGCGTGGTTCTTCTGCAAACTGAAGCATATCCTCGGTCATCCGGACAATGCGTGGTTGTATGGCCAATTCGGTTCCTTTCGGGAGCATTGGAAACTCTATCAACTTATTGTTTCTGTACCACTGTAACTGTCCACCCCAGATACCACCGAAGCAACAGTAGACTTCACCGTCATCATCCTTGAACAGGCAGGGATCGATGGAATAGGACCCTCTAATAGGATCTGGTTCAGCCTTGAATGGGCCTTCGGGGCCGTTGCTCGTGGCAATACCCATACGGAAAATGTCGTTTCGGTCCTTCAGACAGAATATCATGTAGTAGCATCCGTTCTTCTCTACGACGTCACTGTCCCACAATTGTCGGCCTGCCCATGCAATGTCCTCGACACTTAGGATGACACCCTTGTCCTGACAGATGCTCATCTCTGGGTCTTCCAGCACGAGACAGTGATAGTCCTTCATGTCAAAGTGGTCGCCATTGTCGTTTTCTGACACGTCGCCCTCGCGGTCGTGTGACGGGTAGATATAGATTTTGTCGCCAAACACATGGGCAGAGGGGTCTGCCATAAAATCATGCGGGAAAATGTAGCGCGGTTCCTTCATAGTCTTATTATTTATTTCTTGCTTCTATTTCGCGGTTGATGTTGTCAATCACTTCGTCGGTCAGCTCATATTTTGAGATAATGAACATGGCCAGTGCCAACAGGAGAGCAGGGATGATGCATACCAGCCAGAGAATGCCCTGTTCAGCCATAGCCGACTGTACATGCTCATTGGTCTGGTCGAATCCTACGTAAGCAAGCACCAGTCCTGGAACAACACCACCCAGTGCCATGCCTGCCTTGTAGAAGATGCCTGTCAGTGCATTGACGATGCCCGATATACGCTTGCCGTGCGTGTACTCACCATACGAGATGACCTCTGGTACCAATGCCCACATATAGCCTGTCGCCACAATGACGCCTGTAGACTTGACAAACTGGGCAATATAGATTAGCCATATCTCATCGTGCAGGGCCGGTATCATGGAGATGGCATAGAGCGCTGCCATGCCGACTATGGCAACTGACAGGAAAATGTTGAACATGCCCCGCTTGCCGACAGCCTTTTTAATAGCAGGCACCATCGGCATGAAGATAAAGGCCGGAATAGACCCCAAAGCCATGAAGTTTGCCATTTGGTCGCTCGTACCATGTATGTTATAGATCATATAGTATGAACCTGCCGCATTGCCTACCGCCATCATTGCAAAAGCCGTGACGAAGAAGAAGGCAAGCACTCGGAGCGGACGGTTGCGACGGAATTCCACCCACAGGTCGCTGACTTTCACATTGGCCGTCTCTGAGACATCCATCACGACCCTCTCCTTGCTTTGAGAGAAGCAGAAGAACAGCAGCAGGAGTCCCGCCAACGCGTAAATTGCCATGGTCGTAAACCATGCACCGGCCGATGCTTGTGAGTGAATCTGTCCGTCGGGAGACAGTGCGGAAACGATTTTGGGGATGCCGTATGCCACAGCCAGACCGCCCACATTGGCCAGGAACATGCGCACAGACGTAAGGATGGTTATCTCGTTCGTATCTCGAGTGAGCGAGGCATTGAGTGCTCCGTAGGGCACATTAATCAAGGTGTAGAGCATGGACAGTCCCACGTATGTAGCGTAAGCATAGACCAGCGAAGGAGCAAAGCCATTCCAGAAACACAAGACGGCAAAGCCTGTCAGCGGTATGCCGGCAAGTACCAGATAGGAACGGTACTTGCCCATGCGGGGATTGTGCTTGTCGACGTAGGTGCCGACAAGTGGGTCCCACAATACGTCCACGACACGTACTACGAGGAACATGAATGCGGCTTGGGCAGGCTCCAGTCCGTAAACGTTGGTATAGAATATCAGCAGATACATACATATCGTCTGATAGATGAGGTTTTGAGCCAGATCGCCTGAGCCGAAGCCTATACGCTGCAACCACGACAGGCGGTAAAATCCGTTTTGTTGTTCCATGGTATTACTTTTGTTGATAGAGTTTGATTATATCTTTGATGACCAATTTTGGCTGATACTGTCTATCAAAGAGCAGAGGGAATGCCGTACGCCCACTGATAGGCCAGTCGTTCATCCACGACTGCGCATCGCTGACACCCCACAAGGTGACGCGGCTTATCTGATGCTGATGGCGTTTGTATAGTCTGAAAAACTCCAACCAACGGTCATTAATGCGTTGTGCCACATCATCGGGCAGTCCATTCTTGTATGGATCCATACGTTGGTTGTACTCGAAACTCTGCGACACCTCTGCCCCGGCAAAAGAGTCAGGATTGGGCAACACATTCATGTCAAGTTCTGTTATCATTACATTCACTCCACAAGCGGCAAATGCATCGATACTGGTTTCATATTCTTTCATGTCGGGCCAGTCCAGTCCGTTATGACTTTGCATTCCGATACCATCTATGCGCAAACCTTTCTGTTTCAGACTTCGTACAATTTCACAAACCTTTTCGCGTTTGGCAGGATTCGACATGGAGTAGTCGTTATAATAGAGTTCTGCATCAGTGTCAGCCTCGTGGGCAAAACGAAAAGCAAGTTCAATATACTCCGGACCGATTATCTGATACCAGGGCGACTGTCGGTAGCTGCCATCGTCTTCAATGGCTTCGTTCACCACGTCCCATCCCTTAATGTGCCCCTTAAAGTGCCCCGCTACCGTATGGATGTGTGTACGCATCCGTTCAGTGAGCAGTTCCTTAGAAGCAGGTTTCCCCAGAGCATCTTTGAAAAACCAGTCAGGCGTCTGCGAGTGCCACACCAGCACATGGCCTATAACAGCCATCCCCCTGTCTTCGCCGAACTTCACTAAACGATCAGCCTTGCGCCATTTGAAATTCCCCTCAGTAGGTTGTAGTGCTTCCGGCTTCATACAGTCTTCTGCCACAATACTGTTGAAGTTTGCCGTAATAAGCCGTGTGATAGTAGTATCGCATGATACACTTACATGTCCTGTGTTCAAGGCCGCACCTACCAAAAAGTATTTGCCCAATACGTCTTTTAATCCCTGTGCTTTTACTTGGATGGTCCAGCCAGAAAGAATCCCTATCAGAGAGTATATGATGATCCTATTCTTTATTGTCATATTATCTTCCTCCTATTAGTTGTTTACCAGTATTTTCTTGCCGTTTCTAATATATAGTCCCTTCTTGGTGGGTTGCGGAATAGAACGTCCATTCAAATCATACCAACGTACTGTGCTGTCAGCATCAATGGTTTGTATATGTTGGATATCGGAAGTCCCGTTGTATATAGATGAATACAGTCTCGCATTACTGGGTGTGGCAGAGGTTATATAGGCACGGAATGGAGGAATATAGACATCCAGATTATCTGAAGTAACCTTCCCCCATACGTTGCCTGGTTGAAGAATGTAGAATCCTTGGGCATCGCTATTGCTCAATCCTCTTAAAGTACCCTTCAACTGGAACCCGTCATAAACCGTACCATCATTAATGGCGGCATTGAAATCTACTGCTGTAGCAGTGCCGTTTCCAGCATTTGTACTACCGCTTGTCACTGCCACCAGATAAGGTGTATTAGCCACTACACTGCTAACCTCTGTAAACACCAGTGCACCGTCGTTCACTCCGCTAAGTGTATAGTATTTCAATCCGTTACCCGTAGCGGGCTGATATGGTAGACAAACCGTATAGAGCGTTGCGTTTTCACCTTCAATGACAACATCACCTTCCGTCGTACTTGTAAGCATGCGGGTGTAAGTGATGTCGGCACTTTCAACAGAACTTGGAATAACAGCTGGTGTACCATTGCTTTCATTGATAATGCCTGCCTCTGTACCCAGATCTACTTTCACCACGATGTCTGTGATAGTCATCGACTGATCCTCTGTATTCTGAGTATTGGCTATCCACTCCAGCTTATATACTTTCTTGCTGGTATCTTTTGACTGATGGTTCGTGTAATCCAGATTGTATTTGCTACTCCAGAAGTTACCGTCGTTGACTTTATTCCCGTCTGCATCAGTAATAGTCAGATAGTTAAAGACATCACCGCCTGTCTTACTCAAAGTGAGTCTTGTCGCATTCGAGAAATCTGCAGCATCCAATAGCAGTGTTAAGGCTCCTGATTTTTTTGCAGGTACACTGGCTACGCCCGTTGCTGCATCAAAAGTCACGTTGCCACTACATGTCATATATGCAAAATCAACATGATACTCTCCATTCACCGTATTATACTTAAAGTGAGCGATTTTTTTCTTTTCCAGTTTAATACAATCCACGTATGTCTTCTGACCGTCAGTATTCGTCACGTCTATGGTCTGTTCGCCAGCTTCCAGCAAGACAGGGAAACGCGCCTCTTGCCACTCGCTGACAGCCTTGATGTCCATCTGTTGTGAAGTCTCTCCAGCTGAAAGCGTCACACTTCCCGCTGCATCAGCCTGGTAGCGCAGGGTAAACAAGTAATATCCCGATTCAGGTATCTTCACATGGAAACGCAAAGCACTGCTCGCCGAAGTCATTTCAGAATACCCTTGTCCCATATAGTCATCATGTCCCTGACCATATCCTGATTTTCTTATCGTCACGCTCTTATAATCGGCCAGTTCTGCCTCATATTGCAGTTCACCAGTATATGCAGCAGGCTTTTCTGGCTCAACAATGGTGGCCGCTGTATAGCCTGTCAGTCTCTCTGTCGCACTGCCACTACAGTTGACAGACAGTTCTACGGCAGCACCGCTGTGTTCTATAGTCAATGTATAGATGTTGTCTGTCCACGACTCTGTAATAATACCTCCATTGGCTGTATATGATGGTTTTGTGCTGGCTCCATTGATCTTGATGACATCCGTACCACCTTCATAATTCTGCAGGTAGAACGTTACCTTATTGGCATATTCCTTCATGATGCCCAGAGAATAAGGTGCATAGTCCAGGTCAACGCTGGTACATGTGTTATATTGGAAGGGAATGTTACCGGTTGCCCTTGTCGTTGACTTCGACAAGGTACGGATGCCATCAGTTGTCACATCGTCATATTGGAACGGGTTATAGGTTACCCATCCGTTTTCGTGTCTTCCGGCGTAGATGGTGCCCGTATATTCCTCTGGGAACAGCCCATTAAGATAATTCACTTTAGATTCTTTTGAATCAACATAGCTACTGATATCCGTCAGCGTTCCTGCGCTCAGCATATCAGGTATAGTGGGATAACGACCTGTCGACTTCATCCACCAGCGATTATTCAGCCAGTGATTGGCATCGCGGCCTTGCAGCCCGCCGTAGTCCTTTTCGTTGCGGTACAGTCCGTCGTAAAGGGCGGCAGGTATGCGATATGATTCGTTGCTTGTACCGCTTCCACCATTGACTACACAAACTTTGGTGCGGGCCATAACCTCTTCCTTTGATGGTATGCGAACGGTGCCATCCAGAATCTTACGAAACCAATCGAGTGTAATGGCGTTCCATTGTGACTTCCACTCCCAGTTGCGACGGGTATAACCGTCAACATTCGACGTGCTTCCCTCCGTAGAACATTCCTTCCAAATCAGCTCAGGACCATCCATAATGGTCTGACCCGTCAGCATCATGTGTTCTGCTACAGGGATGGCACCTGCAGCGCGTACGAAATCAGAAGCACCTATTGTATATTGGGTATCTCCTTCTTGCATGTCGGGTTTCACGCCATTCTCCACCCATCCGCTACTGTCGAAGCGGATACCGTAGCTACCAGCGAATCCACTAAGCCACGCACCCAGGCAATGACTCTCGTTAAAAAGGAAATTCTTCTTCTGGGTGTACTTTTCAAAACAGATAAAATGTTCAGGCGTACTGCTCAAGAATGTATTGATGTCTGCGTTGCGTTGCATCCAGGCAACAGGCATCTTGTTGGCATTATGATAGGAGTCGGCGAAACTGACTGCCAGATAGCCGCCGTAGGTCTTACAGAGCGACAACAGATTGGCGAAAAGCTGGAGCCGGTTGTCAAAGGTTACGCTGCCTTCACTGTCGAACCCCCAATACTGTTCGGCAAAGTTGAAACCGATGAAATTAGGATAGTCCTTGAAGTATTTCTCGTATGCCGTCAGGTCGTTGGGGGTGTCAGGCATACGGTTAGTGGCACCGCTTGAACACTGTATCATCGTCCACACACGATTCTGTGCACACACCTTCATCCAAGAGTCATAGATATTCGGGCCGTTGGGCGATTTCTCGTCACTCGACGATGTGGCAATATTGAAGATGACATACGGACGCACATCCTCAGGAACCATGTCAATCACCTTCTGCGGATCGGCATAGTTCCATACGTCTATATGGATAATCCAGGCCGGTTGTGATGTGGAAATCGGTCTGCGAAGATAATCTGTCGTTGCCCAGCTGACAACACTCGACGCAAAAAGCACAACCGAGAACAACAATCTCTTCATCATTATAGTCTTTTTCATATCTTCCTCTTTTATATTACGAATTCACATCAATATTCCGTTCCTCCTGTTCGTCCCAGTCGGTGATATACCACCCGTCAGGCAATAGTCCATGCTCTGTCAGACGCATGTTGATGGTATAGGTCTTACCTCCTTCCAGTGTGACAGCTTCGGGTATAGGATAGGTCTGGCGGTTGCCATATAGTGTTACGGCATAAAACTCAGCACCCTCTGCCACATATTGTGGAGCTACGATGGCGTATGAAGAGATGCGCCAGTCGGTAGTCATCTCCGACAGCATCGGTATGTTGGCCCGTTCTTCTTCAATATTACTTACGCTCTGATGCACCAGATCTACCGTCACGCTATTGTTTACACCAAGCAATTCGGCAGCGATGGCCTGCAGGTTTACACGACCAGTCTCATCAACAATATGTATGGCTACCTTTGCCAGCATGTGATGGAATGTCATGCTTCCGTCGGTAGCGGCACGTGTTGACTGGCCAGTGCTGCCAATCATCAGATCACTGGCTCTGAATCGTTCCTGAGTCGTTTGGTCGCTCTCTACCGTAAAGACAGGATTCGATGTCAGCGCATCTTCACCCCAATCTTCTTGGTAGGGTGTATAGGCAATGATGGTTCCCTGGTTAGAGGCAGGGAGAATGGCGTTACCATTCTCGTCCACCTCTACTTGTTGCAGGGTAACGTTTCCATCCTCACCAACCACATAGATGCCTATCGTGCTTCCTGGCGTCATCGTGGTTTCATTGCCGTTCTCGTCGGTTACGATGACATTCGGCTTCTCGTCGGTGTTTTCTACTTCCTCGTCAATGTATTCAAACTCGCTTTGCTTGCTGCAAGCCGAAAACAGCATGAGGACACTTGCCAACCAACAGGCGGCCTGTATGATGGATGATGAAGATGGAATACGTTTCATTGTTCTTTCTAATTAATTGTGATTTAAATCTTACTTCGACAGAATGACATCCGTGGCTACAATGTCGCATGAACCGGCATTGCTTCTGCCACCGAAGGCAATCTTGGTTACGGTAGCGAGGTCTATACCCAGTGCTGTCAGATCTACCGTCTTCGTGCCTGCACTATAGTAACCATTACCAAACTCAGTAAAATCAGAGCCTACATAGTAGCCCATGCGTACAGGACCGTCCACGAGGTTGCTGAAGGTAAAGGTCAGCGTGGTATAGTTGGCCAGTTCGCCATTGCTGAACTCGAATACCGACATCAGGTTGTTGTTGCCTGCAGTCCATGTATAAGTAGGTGCACTGTACGAAGCGTTGCTTCCAGGTGTTCCGAAGGTAGCAGTAAGTGTATTGCTGTCGCCACCGGTGTTGTCACCACCAGTGTTATCGTTGTTGCCGCTGCCAGCATTGCCTTTCAGCACTACGCCGCTGGGCACTATCTCAATAGAACCGCTGCCGCTGTTACCACCCATCTGAATCTTGGTGACCTTCGACAGGTCAACACCCGATGCTGCAAGGGCTGTCAGGTCAACGGTCTTCTTGCCGGCACTGTAGTATGGCGAACCAGTGAACTGAGTGAACGAACCGCCGTCCAGCACGTAGCCCATACGCCAGTTGGCTCCTTCCGACATGTTACTGGTGGTCACCTCCAGCGTCTTGTAATTAGCCAGTTCTCCGGCAGCAAACTCTACGATAGTCATCAGGTTGTTGGTACTGCCAGTCCAGGTGTAAAGGCCATTCTCGTAGGTAGCGTTACCACCAGGTGTCGAGAACGATGTTGGCGAATAGGTCACCTCAGGCAGTTCTCCTTCTGTCACGTCGCCAGTCAGTTCCGTATCATCGTCAACCCAGTCGGTCACCGTACTACCCAGCACGATTTCTGCCTTCGTCTCAGCACCGCTACCACTGATATTCACGTTATAGGTATATGCCTTGCCCGAAGCGAATGTGGCAGCGCTGTTCAGCTTGGCATCCAGCATCTTGTCGGCCAGCATCACCTGAATAAAACTTCCTGCGCTGACGGTCTGCGGCACAATCACGGCACTGGCCAGGAATGTTGTCGCATCACTGGCAAAGGTCACAGCCTTGATGGTTGTTGCCGAACCCGATGCATCACCTACAGTGCCGTCAGAAACCTTCAACGATGTTGTGGGCAGGGTGTTGACGATGTTCACAACAGCACCCTTCAGATCTACGTCGGTATTGTCGCCGAGGGTGAACTTGATGGTCAGTTTCGACAACTTGTGTGCGAAGTTCAGGGCAACGGTAGGATTGTCCTTTGTAAACGAGTTAGTTCCCGTAGGAGCACCACACAGCAGGTCACTCTTTAGATAACCTGCATCGCTGCTCTGGTCGGCAGCCACCGAGAAAGCCACTGCCTCACCGTCTTTACCTGAAAAAGCTGTGCTATAGGGGGCGTATGCCGTAACGCTCACAGCACTGCCGTCGGTGGGGAAATACAGTTGTGTACCGGTAAAGCTGCCATTACCGTCGGCAGTCAACTTGGCGTTGTCGCCATTGGTGATGTAGGCACTGCCGCTTTTGGCAAACACACCCACCTCAACGCCATTGGCAATCTGCACTTTCTGTAGCGAGGTGTTGGCACTACGCGTTTGGGCCACGCTACTCACAAAAGTGATAGGCGTAGGCTGGTTCATACTCTGCTGCTCAGCATCGTCCTGAGAGCAACTTGCGAGGGTCAGCAAGGCGAGACCCAAGGAAAAGAATGATAGCTTCTTCATAATTTTGTTTTTACTATTATTTATTTGTTGTATTTCTTAATTTGCAGGCTCTGTGGCATTTCCGCCTATTGTCGATGTAAAGCTGTTGGAACTGACTGTGATGCTTGCCGAGTGCGATTTGCCGCCGACAAAAACAGCATCGCTGCTGAAGTGGTATCTCCACACCTTACCTCCAGCTGTCACCTCTATCATGGTGGTGTTGGCACTGATGGTCTGTGGCACCAAAACACCATAAAGCGTCGTGCTACTGCTGGCACCAACAGAAACGCCACTGCCAATGGTGATGTCTGCGGCTGTTCCCGTAGCTGCGCCTATGCTTCCGTCTGTCAGCGTGAAAACCGTCGAAGGCTTCGTTCCCACAATCTTGACGGTAGCATCCGTGAGCGATGTACCCTCATCGGTCTGCAGCGTCAGGACTATCCGTGACAGCTTGTGAGCAAACGCAAGATTCACCGTGTTCTGGTCGGTAGGCGTTACCTTGGCATATATCAGGTCGCTGGCCAGATAGCCCGCATCACTGCTTTGATCAGCGGCAACAGTGAATGTCTTGGCATCCAGACTGTAGCTCCAGCTTTCCTGGCGCGGAGCGTAGGCATAGATGGTAACGCTGCCACTCTCGGGCCATGCCATCGCACTCTCTGTCGACAGCTGATGATTGTTGTCAACACTATAGGCTGTATTGTCGCCATTGGCAATAGTATTTCCACCGGCCACACCATACACGCCCACTGCCACTGCCGTGCTTACCTGCGTGTCCTGCAGGCTGCTTGCCGAGCGGGTGGTCTGCTGCATCGATGCCGTCAGCCTTATTTCGGTACTACGTTTCGTGTTCTGCACATCCATCTCCTCTGCCGTGCAGCCAGAAAGCAGCATCACACAGGCCATGAGTGTCGGTATCCCGATGAAAATACTATTCCTTGTCATAATCAGTTATGTTATTCGTTTTATTTCTCCAAGTACATTTCTGAAGCCTTGATAATGGTGGTCTCCTGCGAATTACCCGATCCGATGGTGTTTCCTGCAAAGCGGATGGCTGTAACGTCGGCAAGCGTGTGGGCTGTATTGTCAGAAGATGTAAGATTCAGTTCACTCAGGGTGATGGTCTTTTCACCTGCGCTGTAGAAACCAGAATTGGTGTTCACATTCTTGTTGTCACTGAACAGCAGGTTGATTCTTACTGATCCGCCCGACAACTCTGTGAACTTGAATTTCAATGTGCTATACTGAGCCAGTTCACCATTGCTGAATGTGAAGCAACTCATCACGTTGTTGGTGGTACCTGTCCATGTGTATGTAAAGGTGTTGGCATCATAGCTGGCATTGCCGCCAGGTGTACCGAAGGTGGCATACAGCGGAGAGGTTACTTCCACCTCTTCTTCCTCCATATCGGCCTCACCGAGGCTGGTGGGAGTACCCCATTCTGTGATAGATGTGGCATTCAGCGATACTGGAACCTCCACTACCGGAGTTGTTGCTCCTACCAGTTTCACGGTAAAGCTATGCGCCTTCCCTGCTGCCAGTGTTGCTGCGCTGCTCAGCTTGGCAACGTATGCCTTGTCGCTGGTGGTAATCTTCACCAGCTCTGTCTCTGCTGCAAGGTTCTGTGGCACGACGATGGCATATACCGTAGTGGCAGCACTGATGGTAGCCGCCTTGATGTCGGTAGCCTCACCCGAAGCTGCTCCAATAGCACCTGTAGAGGGATTGAAGGTAGTGGCAATCTTCGTACCCGTCACCGTTACCACCGCACTTGTCAGGTCAACATTGGCATCGTTCTGTATGGTAATCTGCAGCTGACTCAGCTTATGGGCAAAGTTCAGAGCAACAGCCGTCTCACTCGAAGCCTGGTCGGTCTTTGAGGCATATACCAGGTCGCTGGCCAGATAGCCCGTTTCTGCACTCTGGTCTGTCGATACCGAGAAGTTGTTATCGTTGCTGAGTGCCATCCCCGATGCGTATGGAGCATAGGCGTAGATGTTTACCTTAGCACCGTCCTCGGTAGGATAGTTCATCGTGTTGCTCGTTGTCAGAGCACCGGCAGCACCTACTGAATGCTCATTGTTGTTACCGTTGGTAATCGTTGCCGAGCCGCTGGTCACAAACACGCCCACCTTATTAGATGTACTCAGGGCGCTGGTCTGAGGGTCACTGGCAGCACGTGTCTGCGCCAACTGATAGGTCAGGCTTATCACGTTGCCTTTGTTGTAGTTACTCTGCTGAAGTTCAGCCTCGTCTTGCGAACAAGCGGTAAGCGTCATTGCTGCTACCAGACTTGCCATTCCGATGAAAAATTTGTTTGCCTTCATTTTTTGTTTTTTTAGAAGTTATTAATCACTTGAATTTGATTCGATTTTCTGAGTGCAAAATTAGTGCATTTCATCTAAAACAGCCTACTTATTTGTTTCGCTGAAGAAGGATTTTGTTTCACTTCTCCCATAGATAATTACACTACTTACTGCTTTTGTATCACTACTTGTTACTCCTCGCTATTGGCGGGGATTCCGTAGGGCACGAGGCGCATGTTGGCGATGCAGAACTGGAACGAGCTGAGGGCCTGGGCGGGGTGCGCGGCATCGAGCTGATAGTTGATGAGCTTGATGATGGCCTGCTTCTTGTTCTGCTTCAGATAGTTCATCAGATTGCCCACCGTGGCGTAGGCCTCGCTCTCGGTGACCTTGAAGGCTGAAAGGGGGATGGTGAAGGTCTTCCATCCGTCGGCAAACGACATGGGGGCGTCCATCTGCCAACCTGCGGTCTGCGCAAACCACGACTGGGTGAGCGACTTGCCCTGATCTTTGTCGAGGCGGAACGACATGAAACCGGTGTTCCACTCGGGCTGTCCGTCGCTATAGACAAAGAGGTCCATCTGGATGGCGGCATCGGCACACTTGGTCTTTTCAGTAATCAGTCCGCCGGAATGTTCTGTGACGTACTGCAAGCGGTCGCCAAAGCTGAAGCGCAGCATGCCGGTGCCAGGATCGAGACCGCCATCGACAGCCCACGCTACGGGCACATCGCCAAAGAAACAGAGCATGGAATCGGGACTGATGAAAGTTGAGAGTTTAGAGTTTAGAGTTGAGAGAGTCAGGGCGTGGCCCTCGGGCAGATTGGCGGCGCTGACGGCGGTAATCTTGTCGAAGAGGCTCTGCGTGATGTTGATGGTGTTCTCGAACTCCGTGCCGGTATAGGGCTTGCTGGTGCCCTGGGTGCAGAAGTTATGGAAGAACACACAGTTGCGGCAGAACATGGCGGGCGAATAGGTGCTGACGTGAGCTCCTGTGGCCTGGCAACGGATATAGCCCGGAGCCACGTCAGCCTGTGGCAGGGTGAAAACAATCTGCTTAGAGGTGGCAGTGAAGTTGGTGAGCTCCAGTTCGCCAGTGGCGGTAGGCAGGTAGAGGTGGTCGACAAACTGCAGGTTGCGCCCCGTGAGGGTGACCGTCTCGCCAGCCTGCGGCAGGGTGCGATCGACAGCGGTGATGGCAGGCACGGGGTCGCCGGTGCGGGTGAGCGTACACATGGTAGTGGTGCGGTCGGCCTGGGTGGTATAGAGCACCAGCTGGTTGTTGCCGGTATGAACAGCCTTGATGCTGACGGCTCCACCAGCCGCAGCGGTGGCTTTGGGCGTCAGGCTGACGGTGGTGCCATCGAAGGTGTAGGCATACTCCAGATTGCAGACGGAGTCGCGGGTGGCCGACGAGGCATCGACATACCAGTGGCTGAAGATGGCCTCGGCATCGTCGACACTCTGGAACTCCACACGATACGTCTGTTCGAAGTGGTTGGCATTGGTGGTGCCCACTGCCGTAGAGCCCTCCCAGATGCCAAAGAGCTGGTCGGCGGCAAGGGTAACACCTGCGGCTACCTCTACGTTCTCAGGCTCAGGGAGCGCGGGTATCTCGATATCGCTGTTGCAGGCACAGAGCAGCATGTCGGCAAGGATGAGGGCGAAGGGGAATGAATGGGTTTTCATAAGCGTATTAATTTCTGAAATCTGTTGACGACGAGTAAACTTTCTCGGTATAGGTAATGCCGCGAGTGGCATCGGTCTTCTGCATGACAAGCTCGCACTGGCCCTTGGCAAAGGTGACACCGTCGGGGATGATGACGCTGACGGTGGTGGCATCGGCAGGCTGAGAGGCATCGATGTCGCACTGTACACGGCTGTTGAAAGCCAGCGGTAGCCACACCTCACGGACGCCCTCCAGATTCTCGCCTGTGATGGTGAGGGTGCGACCGGCAACGAGTGTGGTAGCCGAGAAGGCGGTGACGGCAGGCTGCTCGGCGAGCGGACGGATGATGAAGGTGTGGTCGGTCATGCCCCACTTGGTAACGACACGGATGTTGTCGCCAGCGGTGTTGACGTCCGACGGCAACTGGAAGGTGACGGCAGTGGACGACTCATAGACATAGAGCGTGTTGAGGTTGATGTCGGTGTGGTTGACAATGACACGCTTCAGGTCGCCGAGGTTCTCACCACGCAGGCAGATGGTCTGTCCAGGATAGGCACACGACACCTGCTCGACAGGGCGCGTCACCATGTTCATCCATACGCTGTCGATACGCGGCGCCTCCTCATCTTTCTGGCAGGCGGTGAGTAACGGCAATGACACACAGGCCATCAGCACAAACAGGATATTATTGATTTGCTTCGTCATAGCGGTAAGAATATTTGTTTTGAATAATCGTGGTAAAATCGTAGCTGACAGGGGCCTCCAGCAGATGGGCATCCTGCATGACTTCGGTAGGGGGATAGATCATTGACCAGAGGTTGTCGGCGACACCCAACTGCTGCGAGTGGCAGTAGCTGCCCTCGGGAACGTTGTGGACACAGTCGCGGCTGGGCTGAATCACGATGTAGCTGCCGTCGGCGGCGTTGGTGCTCAGCGTGGGGGTGCCTATCTTGGTCAGGTCGTCGTCCTTCTTATAGGAATACTTGTAAAGGCGGTGGCAACCCATCAGCGGCTCGTCCTCCAGTTCGGCAATACGGTTGTTCTGGTAGTCGAGCATACGCTTCAGGTGGCTGTCGCCCATAAACGAACGGCGCACGATGTCGGTCCAGTAGAGCCCTTCGGCAAAGAACTCCATGCGGCGCTCCAGCAACAGCGAGTCGAGGCTCAGGCGGGTGTAGTCGCCAGGATAGGTGCCCAGGGCAATCTCCGTCTTATAGGCTCGCTGGCGCACGGTGTTGACGGCAGCCAGAATCTTGGGATTGGTGGTCTGCTCTTCGCCGTAGAGTCCCATCAGGGCTTCAGCCAGGTTCAGATAGACCTCGCTGAGACGCAGCATGGGGGTGCAGAAACCTGAGTTGCCCTGAATGGCGATGTTGTCGGTGCCCAACGGACCGCCCACCACCTGCTTCTTGATGGCAACGGGGTCCCACGAGTTGCGGTTGACCGTCCAGGGGGTGCCCTTGATGCGGCAGGTGTCCTGCTCGTGGAACAGATAGTCGTAGGTCATACCGTGAGGCATGATATTGCCACGGGTTCGCGACAGTCCGCCACGCTCTTTGGCAAGGAGTACCACGTCGTAGCTGGCCCAATTGAAGTAGGTCATGCCGTAGTTCTTGTTGATGCAGCGGTCGTAGCAGAACATGCCCTGCAGCTCGTTGCCCAGTCCGTAGCTGGTGCTCGACGCCACCGTCTGGATGGCAAAGAGCACCTCCTGGCAGTTGTTGTTCTGCACACGGAACAGCTGCTCGTAGTCGTCCATCAGGCTGTAGCCCGCCGCAGGTGCCTGTTCCAGGGCCTTTCGGGCGGCGAGGGCTGCTTTGGCATAGTAGAACTCCGCAAGGCTCTGCTTGGCACCATACTCAATATCGCCGTCGTAATAGGCATCGAGCACGGAGGTCTGGAATGACTGCGTGAAATGGTTGCCGTTGGCCCAGGCAGCAGCTGTCAGGTAGATGCGTGAGAGCAAGCCCCATGCGCTGACCTGCGACACACGACCCCGACTGATGGGAGAGACAGACAGCCACTTGGCAGCATATTCGGCATCGCAGAGGGCATACTGGATGACATACTCAAAACTGTTGGCATAGGCGGTAGGACTCTGCGTCACAGGGTCGTCGACGATGGGTACGTCGTGCCAGTACATAGCCAGATACCAATAGGCCAGGGCACGCATGAAACGGGCCTCGCCAGCACAGGCATTGGCGTCGGCCTCGCTGCACACGCCGTTAGCGATGCAGTAGGGTGCATAGTCGTTGATGATATAGCAGGCCTGCGTAACCACATTGTAAAGCGATGCCCACGAATACTGGATAGAGGCATTCTGCTTCTCCTCGTTGAGGGTTGCCTGTGCGTTGACCTCGCCCAGTGTGGAGTTCGAGATATACAGGTTGTTGGCACGGGCATCGCCCAGCGATATGAAGCGCTGCTTGTGGAAGTAGTACCAGGGCTGGGCATAGAGGCTGGCGGTGGTAGCACGCAGGGCATCGCCGTCAGTCAGTTCATCGTGAGCCGGTACGATGCGTTCGTTGGTGGTGTCAAGGTAGTCATCGCAGCTGGATAGCATAAACACCATTGCCACGCTTGCTACCAATAGCATCAGGGTGCTGTTGAATATAAAGAATAAATACTTTTTCATATCACTCTTAACTCTTAATTCTTAACTCTTAACTTAGAAAGTGGCTTCAATGCCGAAAATGAACGAGCGGGGCGACGGTACACGACCGGTATCGACACCATACATCAGCATGCCCTGACCCGACATCGAGTACTGTCCGTTCTGACTGCCTACCTCTGGGTCGTAGCCTGTATAGCCCGTGAGGGTACATACGTTCTGGATGTTGGCCGACAGGCGCAGGTCGGAGAGGTGGAATTTCTTGAGAAGGTTCTTGGGAACGTTGTAGGTCAGCGTAATGTTCTTGATACGCAGATAGCTGGCATCCTCGACATAGCGGTCGCTGACTCTGGAATTATAGTTGTTGTGCAGGTTGTCGATACGTGGGATAGAAGGTTCGGCACCAGGAGCCACATAGACATTCCATACATCCAGATTGCCGCTGTTGCCATCGACATAAGCCCACTTGGCATAGTTGGCAGTACGCACATACTTGTTCCAGGCAGCACCACCAGGCGTCAGCGACGGATCGTCCATACGGCGGCGTGTCCAGTTGAACACCTTGTTGCCTACGCTGCCATACATAAAAATGGTGAGTCCGAACTGCTTGTAAGTAAAGGTGTTGTTCCATCCGAAGGTGTACTTGGGCAGACCATTGCCGAGGAACGTCTTGTCGTTGTCGTCGATGATGCCGTCGCCATTCAGGTCGCGGAACAGCAGGTCGCCGATGCTGGTCAGCAGGTTCTTGGCAGAACTGTTGTAGACCACCGTTCCTATGCGATAGTTGGGGGTGGCGACTATCACCGTACTGGTGCCATCGCCGTTGTTGCGCAGGAAGTCGGCGGCAGAGTTGATGCGTCCTGCAACCTGGAAGCCATAGAACTGGCTGATGCCATAGCCTACGGCAGTGCGGGTGATGGTCTCGCCGGTACCCTCATAGTCGAGGGTCTTGTCGATAAATCCCGATTCGCTGTTCAGCTTGGTCACCTCGTTCTGCACCAGCGAGTAGGTCAGCGATGTCTTCCACTTCAGGTGTTTCTTGTTGAAGATATGGGCATTCAGCGTCATCTCGATACCTCGGTTACGCATGTTGCCGATATTGGCCCACTGCGGTTCGGCACTTCCCGTGACTTTGGTAGAGGTGCCGGAATAGAACGGCAGGGCTGTCTGCATCAGCAGGTCACGGGTGTTCTTCAGGAAGGCATCGAAGATAAACTCAATGCGGTTATCGAGCAGACTCAAATCGAGGCCGACATTCCATGAGTCGGTTTTCTCCCAGGTCAGCTTGTCGTAGTTGGGCATATTGGCGGTTTTATAGCTGGTGCCGAAGTTGGATTCCAGATTGGCAAAGTTGGCCATAAAGGTGCTCTCCGTCAGGTTGGCGTTACCTACCAGTCCGTAGCCCACACGCAGTTTCAGCGAACTGATGGCACCAAAGAGGTGCGACCGCTCCTGCAGCATCATCCAGAACGGCTCTTCGGTGATGCGCCAGGCCAGAGCCGCTGATGGGAAGGTGCCCCAGCGCTGTCCGCGCTCGAAGAGTGAAGAACCATCGTGACGCAGGGTGCCGGTGAACATATATCGGTCCTTATAATTATAGGTAACACGCGAGAAGAGACTGCTGAAGCGTTTGGTAGTGGTGTAGCCGGCATTGTCGTCGCGGCTGGCATCGCCTCCCGACAGTGCCAGATTGGTATTCGAGCCACCCAGACGCTGACCATACAGATAGTCACGATAGCGATGGTTCATCTCTGCACCTATCATCAGCGATATCTTGTGAACCTTCTTGAGTTTCCAGTTGCCGGTAGCCACCGACTTCAACGACCAGTAGAGGTTGTAGGTCTTGGAGGACTGATGGGTGGCATATTCGCGGGTGGCACCATTCTCGCCCAACTGATACTCGGGCAACAGATAGCGGTAGTTGTCGGTATTGGTATCGTAGGTAGCCTCGTTCTTCCAGTTGAGCCACGACCAGGGCTTCAGCGTGAAGTAGATATTGGTGCGGCTGCTGGTAATCTTGTTCTTACGGGTGGTAATCTCGGCCAGCGCCACGGGATTGGGCTGCCAGGTATCGGTATCGCCGTTGTAGCCCGACTTGGCCCACGAGCCGTCGGGATTGCGTACGGCATTGTTGGGTGTGTCGCTCAGCGCATTGGGTACAACGTCCCACGAGGCCATACCGGTGTTGCGGTCAGACTGACCGATATTGAATGTCGCCCCCAAATCCAGCCATTTGTAGGCTTTCACATCGAACGAGCCACGCAGCGTGATACGGTGGAAGTCATTGTTGATGGTGATACCCTCCTGCGAGAAGTAGCCTCCTGAGAGACTGTAGTTGACGCCCTTGCCGCCTCCGCGTACAGAGAGGTTATACTCCTGTCGCAGACCTGTGCGGAAGAGGGCATCCTGCCAGTCGGAGCCACTGCCCAGCGTCTCTGGGTTGGCAAACATATTACTCTCCTTGGGGGTGGTGCGCTGTAGGTTGGCCTCGCGTGCCCACTCGGCAAACTGCTGCAGGTTCATCACATCCAGTTTATGAGGCAGCATATCCCAGCCCATCTGGCCCTTGAAACTAATTTTCGGTGCACTGCCCTCGAAGCCCTTCTTCATATTGACAATGATGACACCGTTAGCAGCCTGGGCACCATAGATGGCAGTAGCCGAGGCATCCTTCAGAATCTCAATGCTCTCTACGTCGTTGGGGTTCAGGTCGGCCAGCGGATTGCTATAGACATTAGAACCTGCCTCAGAGGTAATGATGGCGCCGTCGATGACATAGACGGGCTCGTTGCTGGAGTTCAGCGAGTTGACACCACGAATCTGGATGCTGGTACTACCACCGGCAGCACCGCTGTTCGAGGTCAGTTGCATACCGGCAGCACGGCCTTGCAACATCTGATCCATTGTCGAGGCTGACGTCTGCTGCATGTCTTCAGCTTTTACCGAGACTACCGATCCGGTGATGTCGCTACGTTTCATGGTGCCGTAACCTACCACCACCACTTCGTTCATCACCTGAGAGTCGTCCTTCATCACTACTTTCATCCCTGCAGCAGCTTTCAGCTCCTGAGTCTTGTAGCCGATGAACGAGAAGACGAGCACAGCATTCTTTGGCACCTGTAGCTTGAAGTTGCCGTCCATATCGGCAACGGTACCTGCCTTTCCATCCTTCAACTGCACCGTACAGCCTATCAATGGCTCGCCAGTGGCATCCACCACGTTGCCAGATGCTGTCACCAAGTCTTGCGCCAGAATACCGATAGGCATTAAGAGCAACAGAAGGAGCATTCTCCAAAACTTCTTGTCATTCATTTTATACTTGTTTTAAAATTAGAAATACAAAAAAAGCACTCGCAGAGAGAGAACCGGAATTCTACTTTCTGCGAGTGCAAAGTTACGGGAAATAAGCGAAAAGGGCCTATCTGTGAGTCCGCTTCACCTTAGTATTTGTTAAGTCTATACATCGGATTTGTTGCATATACCTCTGTTTTTGTTACACCTCGAAATTAGCTCTGCTCTCGCTTACGCGCAGCCTTAGCCATATACTCTGATGGAGTGACTCCGAAATGCCTTTTAAAGGCAGTGGTGAAATGGTTGGGATTTGAGAAACCTACGGCATAAGTGACCTGTGCTACCGAGGTGTCACCAGCCTCCAAAAGTTTGGCAGCCTGTTGTAATCGTATGTTTCGTATGAACTCACCAACGGTGATGCCTGTCAGCTCCTTCATGCGACGGTGCAGCTGCACGCGACTGAGTCCTACCTCATCAGCCAGGGCCTCCACGTTGAAGGTATCGTCGTCCAAACGGTCGTTGACAGCTTTCATAATCTTCTCCATCAGGGCGGCATCGTTACCCTTCAGTTCAATCTTACGCACCTTATCTTCCTGCTCCTGGACTCCGGTAAACTTACCTCTTACGCGGATGCGGTTGGCAATAAGACTGGCTATGCGGGCCTCCAGTTCTTCCAGATTAAAGGGCTTGTCAACGTATGCATCGGCACCTTGGTCAAGACCTTCTACACGCGACATGTGATCGGTCTTAGTAGTGAGCAGAATAACGGGAATGTGGCTGGTCTTGGTACTGCTCTTGATGCGTTTCAGCAGTTCTATGCCGTCCATCTGTGGCATAACGACATCGCTTACCACCAAGTCGGGAACGATATCGGCAATGCCTTCCAAGGCTTTCTGACCATCGGCGTAGGCATGTACATGATAGGTGTCGCTCAGTTCGGTCTGGAGGAACTGACGGATATCGTCATCATCGTCAACAACGGCAATGTGATAGGTGGTCTTCTTTCTGGCACGGCGGGACTTTCCGGCATCTGTCGTTAAAGCAGAAGGTTTCTCGTCGGCAGTAGCAGAGACTGTAGCGAAATAGTCTTTATCCACCAACTGCTCTTGTGGCAGATGCTGGTTGCCCAAAGGCAGTCTCACGATGAATTCCGAACCGTGTTCTACGTCGGTGCGATTGTGTGCTGCAATGGTGCCGCGATGCATCCTGACAATCTTCTGTGTCAGGTTCAGTCCGATACCGTAGCTCATCTGACCGACTGCAGGACGTACTGATGCCTGGTAGAACCGCTCGAAAATCTTTCGTAACTGTGACTCGTCAATACCTGTACCATTGTCTCTCACAACAAGTTCTGCCTGTCCGTCAGCAGAATGACGTACTATGATATTGATCTCGCCACCGTCGGAAACATATTTGATGGCGTTATTAATGAGGTTGGTAACAACCTTATCGAAGTGGTCGCGGTCTATCCACACTTTCATGTCATCAGCCTCATTGGTAAAGGTCAGTTTCAATTGTCGCTTGTCTACCTGATAATCGTAATCGTGACAGATGTCGCTGACGAATTCACTCAGTGGTGTCTCGGCAAAGCGCATAGTCATCTGACCTTTTTCTATCTTGCGGATGCTCAGTATCTGGTTAGTCAGCGTCAACAGACGGTTGGTGTTACGCTCAATGTTACGCAGTGCCCTGACAGAAGATGACTCGTGGGTGGACTTTAACAGCTGGTCAAGGGGACTCTTGATAAGTGTCAGTGGTGAGCGCAGCTCATGACTGATATCCACGAAGAACTTGATCTTTTCTTCGTTGGTTTCTGCCTGACGGCGGTTCCAATAATTACGCCACCATAGCAGGCCGATGCCGCAGAGCAGCAGGAGATAGAACACATAGGCTCCCGGTGAACGATACCAAGGCGAAAGGATGCGGATTGTTAAAGTCTTGACAGGTGAATAGACACCATTGTCGCAGGCACGTACCATGAGTTGATGACGACCTGCAGACAGATGGGTGAAAGTGATTTCTGCAGAACCGATGGGTGTTTGATGCCAAGTCCCTTCGGGTTCGTCCTTAAAGCGGTATTCGTAGCTCACATTCTCTGCTTCACGGAAATCAAGCGGTGAGAACTGCAGGGTGAAGGTGTTGTCGTAATAAGAGAAGGTCATTTCATCTGTCGTCTCAATAGGCTTCTCGATGATGGCAGAACCATTTGATAGAGATGAAGTGTTTACCGACTCACCATTCAGCCAGATGCCCGTCAGCGTAAGACCTCGTTTGAAATCTTCCTTACCAATGGTTTCTGACTTAAAATAGAGCATAGACTTCTCGCTGCCGAAGATAACTTCACCTTTTCCTGATAACATGCATATACCGCGTTCGTAGGTTTTTGTATCGAGTCCATAGCCCTGATAGAAGTTGACGAAACTGCCGTCCTGCCTGCTGAAACGGCTCAGTCCTCGGTAGGTACTTATCCACAAGTAGCCGTCGGGGGCTTCTACGATGCCGCAGACGTTCTCATTGGCCAGACCGTCTTTCACGGTATAACGATGCCATTGGTGGCGGTTGTCATAGCAAAAGAGACCCTTGTTGGTTCCTACCCACATCGCACCATCCTTGGTCTCTGTTATCACATAGGTGATGGCTGGACGCAGGGTATCGTTGACTCCTACATCCACTAACTGGTCTGTCTTGGGATTATAGACATCAATACCATAGTAGTGACCAATCCATATCATTCCCTTGGTGTCAGTGAACACGGAGTTTAGGAAACGGTTATGCAATTCCAACTGCCCTTTCCCCAACACTCTCTCCGCCAGATTGTCAGGACGATAGCTGTGCAATCCGTCGTTGAATACAGCCATATAGATGTTGCCGTCCTTGTCTTCGGTAATACTCTTCACGCGTTTAGTCGCCAGCGAAGATATCCAGGTGGGATTACCACTCTGTTCGTCTATGCGACAGGCTCCATCGCGATAGGTTCCTGCCCAATAGCGTCCCGCCTTATCTTGATAGGCACTGACCACCGTATAGCCTTTCAGCCACTGACGCAACATTTCTCCTGAAGGATTGATGGATACCAGACCGTTCTGTTCCTGACAGATATACACCCTTTTCAGGTTGTCAGCAAAGATATAACGCAGGAATTTTCCATTGTTGGCAGCCATACTGCTGAGTGGTATCTGACGGAAGGGCTGTGGCTTGGCCGACATAAACACAAGACCGTATTTATAGCAGCCTAGCCACGAGTTGCCGTCTTTATCCTCTATGTAGGCATGCACTTTCTGCTGGTGCACCTCTGTTCCGTTAAAGTGGGCCGCCAGTACTGGTTTCAATGTCTTTGCCTGAAAGTCTATCTGGTAGATACCGTGACTGGATGATCCGACAAGGAATTCTCCTTGATGAGTTTTATACAGATGGTGGACAGACAACTCCAAGGGTATGTTGACAACGGGAACCAGAGCCGTCGTCCTGTCGTCCAAACGCAATACCGACGAATAGGTAAGCAGCAACAACTGGCCTTTTCCATCTTCTGTCAGATCTACGACACGCTTATCGCCCAACTGGTCAGTGGAATAATGGCGTGTCTTGCCGGTCTTTGTGTCTATCATCAGCAGACCTTCGTCCTTATAGCAAACCCAGAGCCGGTAGTGGCAGTCTACATAAATCCGGCTTACTTGCTCTTGATGGATGTGTTTGTTCAGTTGATCCAGTTTTCGGATGTTCATCTGCTGAAAGTCAACCTCCATCACGCCATGGGCAATGCTGTGTAGCCAGATATGGCCGTCGGGGGTCTCAGCGATGTTGTCCACATTGGCGTTCGTGTCGTCGCCAAAATGAACCGTCTCAAAGTGATCCTTGTTCGACAAATAGCGTTGCACGCTGAGGTTGGTGACCACCCATAGCTCACCTTTGCGGCTCATCAACATTCGGCGCACAATATTGTCTGCCAGCGAATTCGGATTATCCTCGTCGTTATAGTACTTGATGAACCGCACTCCGTCAAACTTGTTCAGACCGTATTCTGTTCCAATCCAGACATAACCGTTCTGGTCTTGACAGATACCTGTTATCAGGTTCGACGACAGTTGCTCGGCATCGTAGAAACGCACATTATCGGCCAAGGTTGTCAGTACTACCGACAGCATCAGCGTCATCATCCAAATTCTTTGTTTCTGTATCATCGTCAGTTTTGTTTGTCCGCATCAGCCTTTGTGGTGTAGGCACGCTTCCGCTGCTGATTTTTCTTCATCAATTCAGAGAGGGCTACCGGACTGATGGGCTTTTCACGGAAAAGTCCCTCAAAGACATCCAATCGGTTCAATGCACGCAAAACCATGATAAGGCTTAGCAAAGAAGTGTTGTGACCATTCTCCATCTGGCTGATGGAAAAAGTGGAAAGCCCACAACTGTCTGCCAGAGCTTTTTGAGAAATGTTCTGCTCTATACGAGCCTCTTTCAACTTCTGCCCGATCTGTACCAATATAGCAGAGTCGGTCAGTGCATAAATGTCCACCATAGAAAATAGATATATCTAATAAATCTGTTGCAAATATACAACTTTTATTTGATATATCTAATGATGTTTTTATTCTTTTTCTACAAACACACAATGATTTTAGTTTTTTTAAGCAAAAACGTCGGGCTACACCGCTGTGCGCCCGACGCTTTTCTAACTAACTACTAAGAAAACTACTAACTGAAACTAACTACAATGTCTCTTCATCTTCATCTGCATAATAACCAGAACCGCTATATACATTTGTGCCAACGGCACTGCCTGCTAATAGCATTTGACGGCTTTTCAGCTCTACTACCTTCATGTTGGGCTTCATATAGTTCTTTTTCATAATGCTATCCTCCTTTTACTTTACGATATACTTTTTGCCATTCTTAATATACAGTCCCTTGACTGGATGATCCACACGGGTTCCGTTTAAGGTATAGATGGCATCATCGTTGTTCGTCTGCTCACTGATATTCTTGATACCCGTTGTATTATTGTCGTCGAATGTAATAGTCAAGCGACGTGCTGCAGAACTACCACTTTGCACCGTTAGATAAGCACGGAAAGAAGTGATGCGAACGGTATTCTCGTTCTGAACCTGATAGAAGCCAAGGCCTTCAGTACCATTCTGTAGCACATAGCTGTTAGCAGGAACATAGGCAATGGGGTTGTAACCACTGTTGGCGTTAGCATCCACATAAACACCTGTCAGTGCACCATTAGTATGAGCTTTTACCCCATCTGACAATGTCCCAGAGAAGGTTCCGCCAAAGGTTCCCGTAAACTTATAGGTTGTACCTGCGGTGCCATTGATTAGTACAGGTTTATCAGCCGTAATCTTTGTAACTTGGGTTGCTGTGACCGCATCACCAGATGAATATGTGACATCATAAGCAGTAATGCCGTCTGGCAATGACTCACAGTCAAAAGGTAGTATCAATGTGGTTGCAGCTGCAGAGAGCGTGATACAGTACATTCCCGTCGTTGTTTCCAGTTTGCTTGTACCATAGGTGAATGTGCCACCTTCTGTCGGCATGGTTTCAAGAGAATAGGCATCACCACTATTAAGCTTGAATCCCAATTTACCAAAGCGGCAAGGGTTAGGAATTGCTCCACCAGGATTTACACATGGTTTTGTACTCATACCATTAATATCAACTTTAACCACTTTTTTTGTTGCTTCGCTGGTCAGATTTGGATATGCATCAATGTTTGACTTATTCAGATTACCCTGTCCCCAGAATAATGTATTATTAGTATCATCTGCACTTGCTAAAGTATAAGCAAGTTCGCCATTTAACAAGTTAGCAGAAGTAGCTGCTGTACCTTGCGAATCATAATTGGAGATGTAATAACAATTGGAAACTAAGTTGCACGTACCTCCACTACGATAGAAATTACATTTGTTTGACCCCGTAGAGGTTAACGTTCCGGCAAACAAAGTGTTACTTATATTTACCGTACAGTTGTTTCGTACATATCCCACTATTCCAGAAATGCTCTTGTTGCCGGATATAACACCTGTGTAAATACAATTCTGTATAGAAATATTTCCTGTAGAATTATCTCCAGTGCGACCTACTATTCCACCATAAGTTGCATCATCAGTGGGAGAACCTGTTCTGGTCAGTGTTACCGAGCTTGCACAATTCGTAATGGTGCAAGTGCCTAAGGCTTGCCCTACAATGCCTCCCATCACTGTGCCAGAAGATTCCAATGACCCTTCAGTCCTCAAATTTTTAATGGTAGCTCCGGATATATAACGGAAAAGGCCTTGTACCTCTTCAGAAAGTCCATTTTTATTATATGTTACAGTAAATCCTTGACCATCAAATGTTCCTGAATATGGAGAAGACGATGTTCCTGGCATGTAGTCATTTGCAAAATTGCTTGCATTTGCTGTGAGAGTAATGTTTGCGGTCAGTTTCGCATTTGTCGAAGGCGATGATTTTACAGTTGTTACGAAAGATTTCCATTCTGCTTCAGAACTGATGGTTACATCATCTGCCCACACACATCCTGCTCCCAGAAACAGAGCCATTAATAAAAGGGTAATTTTGTTTTTCATTTTTGTGATGTATTATTTTGTTCTTTGTGTTTATTCCGTTGGATTACCGAAGCCCTACCGAAGATATACCGAAACATAACCGAAACTCTACCGAGACTCAAAAGGAACACCTAAGGAGGACTAAAGGAGCACCAAAGGAGGTGCTCCATTGATTATTGAATGGTTACCTCGCCAAACTGTACCATCCAAGGCTCTTCGTTGCCATCAACGGCTTTAGCCATCGAGATGCGGATGCTGGTGATGTTCTTCAACGCGTCCTCACCAATCTTGCCTTTGTTGGTCAGGTCGATCTTCATCTTCTTCGGACTGTCAATGGTCTTACCCATATTATAATAAAGCTGGGCAGCGTCCACCTGCTGTTGCTTGCCATCGGCATCCTTGTAGCGCAGCACCACCTTCAGCATACAGGTACTCTTCAACACAGTCATGTTCAGCTGGGTGTGACCAGTGATGTCACCACTCACCTCGGGCAGGTCGAACCAGCGGTCCCACTTCTCCTTAAAGGTTGCGGTCAGCGTCTCGTCATCGTAGTCACAGTTGCCACCGTGCTTTGTTACATTCTCCATGTCGATGATCTTCCAAGGAGTCTGGGCATTCATTGTCACTGCAAACATTGCCATCAGGCATACAAACATCAATTTCTTCATAATTCTTTAGTTTTAAATGATTTGTTATTAATACATTTTCTATCTCGATTTTGATGGTGCAAAGTTACGCACTATTCCTGAAACAGGCATTTGATATATTATCTCGCACCATCGCTTTTGTTTCGTTGATTCTACCAATACGTTACATGCAACCTCGTTTTTGTTTCACTTATACATACTAGTTGATATGATATATCTTTTCCTGGCCTTGATAAGTGCAGCGTACAGAGGCCTTGCCGCCGACAATAGGACTGACTTCTACATTCACATCCGGAATGCTGGCAGTAGCTTTGATAGTGCTATTCGGAAGTAGCGTACAGCGTATCTGGTAGCTGTTGGTCTTAGTGATACCATTCTCGTTGGTTGCGAAGATGGGCATTTTAGGCAGCACAACCGATTTGCCATCAATAGTAATGCTGACTGTAGGCACGATAGGCCGGATACAAGATAAACCTTTCTTCGAGAATCCTATTCCGTAAAGGTTGAACAAAGCTCGTCCGTCTTCTCCTTCAGCAACAAGATAGATGGCGTGTTTACCTTTCAAGCCTTCAACAGCAGGTAACGCAACTTGATAGGCTGTTACTGCACGTTCTGACTGGGCAGGAATTTCGAGCACAGCGATCTCGTGCTGATCTAATTTGACATGAATGCGGAAGGAATTCGAAGTGCGAGGCATAAGGAAAAGATTCAGCATGGCATCGTCGCCTTTCTTGATACCTTGGAATGCACGTACACCCTTGGCATCTTTCCGAAGTCCACCGAAGCCGAAGTACTTAAAGCCTATTACACCACCATTGGGAATGCCCTTCAGCACCATTCCATTGTTCCATACGTCATAATTATCCTGCAACCAGTTCTGGTCGCTCATATAGCATGCGATACCAGCAGAGTAGTATTGATAAGGAGGCAGACCGAATATCTGGAACCCTTCACTGGTAACTTCAGCACCAAGATACTCGTTGCCATCGGCTGCCTTATAGGTGGTCTCGCCTATGATAGTTACTTTACCGCCTTCGGCCACGGGCTTCTCATCCCATTTCACACAGACAGGAGCCACCATGCCTTGACGGGCGTAACCGAAATGACGTGGCGAACGGTGATAGAACACATACCACTGGCCATTGATTTCCAACAATGAGCCATGAGTGTTATGACCAGTATTTGTTGTAATGAGATGAGAGCCATCGTCACTCGTCACAATGCCACGTGAGTCGACCAACACACCACCCTGTTTCCAAGGTCCCATGGGGCTGTCGGCATAGGCATAGCGCAGCGTGGAGTTGCTGTCCTTAAAGCCATATTCGCTACCGCTATAGCCAGAGTAAACCATCACATACTTGTTGCCCACCTGTCGCAAACTGGAGGCCTCGAAGAACTTGAACTCTTCTGTCAGGAAAGGACTGATAACCTCCTTTCCCTCACGAACGGCATACATCTTGTCTGGATCCAACTCACAGGCAGACGAACCTTTGAAGCCCCAGTAGGCATAGGCCCGATAGCCACGTTCGAAATTTGGATCTTTGGGATTACTGACGGTTTCGATGAAGGCTGCAGGGTCAAAATTGATATACGAGCCTTCGACACAACGACGTCCGTCTGGCTGTAGGTTCACAGGAGTAAATGGCCCAGTAGGACGGTCGCCACGGCATACCATCTCCACGCGTCCGTCACCACGGGAGTGGGGATAGAGCCAATAGGTATTCTTGCCTGTCTTCTTGTCTTTTACCTCTACAAGGTCGGGGGCATACATCGTGTCCCATAGCCCATCCACCTGCCAAGTAAAAACAGCTCCCTCGTCGCGCCATTGGGAGAGATTCTCCACTGGAGCCGACCACATGTGTACGTCGATACCACAATATTTGCTGTTGTGGGTATCGTGGGAACCGATGATATAGGCTCGATAGCTGCCGGGGTTATCGGGATCCGCAAAAACGCGAGGCTCACCATCGGGCAGGTGCTCCCAAAGGGGGAGATAAGGGTTCTGTCCCATCATCTGTAATGATACAAATGCCCAAAACAGACCTATTATTCTCATTTTCATAACTTCACTTCTTCACTTCTTCACTTTTCACTTCTTCACTTTTCACTTCTTCACGGTTTCCTGCGGTCCAAGATAACTCTTGTGCATGCCACCCAGGTTGATGAGTATCTTCTGAAGCACCAGCGCATTGTCCAACGGACGGATGTGCAGGGTGTGCTTGCCACCCTTCAACTGGTGGATGGTCTGTGAGTCGATGACGTGCTCGCGGTGCCATGTATTGCCTGTCTCACCGTTGTAGTCGCCATTGATATTGATAATTTGTTCCTCGCCACCGTCGAAACTCACAGCATAGCGCAGGCCTGTCTTGTTGAAATTAAGTGTGGCAGAAAAGCGCAGGATAACACGTGCTGTAGCTTCAGCAGGAATCTCCATGTCGTATTCCAGCGCCATACCATCCACGTTGGCAGTAACGGGCTGTGGCGTAATGCCAGAGAGGGTACGTCCCAGTTCTGGAATGATGGTCCACTTGGCTTCCTTGCCGTCGGTCTTACGGGTGAAGTGCTCGGCCTCGATGCTAACATAACCATCCTTTGCTACGAAGGTTGGCATCCCCTTGGGCTGATTGTAGGAGATATAGGCGGGCTTTGGCAGGGTGATGGCTGCCGTGGCATTGCCCTCTACGCGCTTTACCTCAGGCATGACCTTCTTCTCAGGTGCTTGCCACGACTTATAGCCAATGTACTGCTCGTCCATCATGTGGTTCCACTTGCCACCATTCATCTTATGATACTGGTCGGCAAGGGCAGCATCTTTTTTGAAACAGTCCTCCACACGTTTGGCCCATCCGTTAGCCATCGGGTCGTTCTTCTTGGCGAGACGCTGGTTCATGGCTTGGGCATAATACATATCGTAGAGATTTGCCATTGCTATGATGGGATACCCCAACAGTTGGAACCAGGCATCCTGTAGGTTCTGCGGAAGCTTCTTGCCCAATGCCTCGGCATCCAGTGCCAGTTGGTCGTATTCGCCGGTCACACGGCTCCACTCGTCGTAGTTGGCTACGGAGTAGGTGCGCATGTTGAGCAACTCGGGCGTCACACGACGGTTGAACTTGGCGTATGTACGCAACAGGCGGGCTGCTTCATCTGCATATTCATTGCCGAAGATACTACGACAGAAGTCCACGCTGTGCAGCGATAGGTTCTGCGGATTAAACTGGTCAGGATTCCATGCCATATCCAGGAAGAAGGTGATGGGGTATTCCATCGGCTTTAGGTCGCCCACATTCAAAATCCACATCTGGTCAACACCGTACTGATAGGTCAGGTTCATCTGTTCCCACAGACGGGGAATCGGACTGACGTTAATCCACTTTGAATTGCGCGGACCACCAACATAGTCCACATGGTAATACATACCGAAACCACCCTTGCGCTCTTTGGCTGTGCCAAGTTCTGGCAAGCGGCGGATATTGCCCCAGTTATCGTCGCAAAGCAACAGGATAATATCATCGGGAACTTGCATTCCCTGGTCGTAGAAGTCCTGTACCTCTTTATATAAGGCCCATACTTGGGGGACATCAGCGGCCTTCTTACCCGTCACTTTCTCCAGCAGCAGGCGCTGTTCCTTCACAATCTGCTCCATCAACTGCACTGTGGCCTTGTCTTCCATAGCCTCGTCACCATCGCCACGCATACCTACGGTGTACATCGTTTCCCAGTTCTTGGCACGCTCCACACCGCCACGCCAGAAATCCATCATCTCGTCGTGGTTGGTGGTGAAACTCCACTTACCATGTCCCTTGCGGCGCTTCCAGTCCTGTTGTGCCAACGCCATTGGTTCGTGATGGCTGGTCCCCATCACAATACCCATCTTGTCGGCTAGTATTCCATTTTCCTTGTCATCATCATAAAACGCGCTGCCCCACATGGCTGGCCACATGTAATTGGCTTTCAGGCGCAGCAAGAGTTCGAAGACATGCTGGTAGCATTTGCTATTAATGCCACCGAAGTGTTCCACTGCCCAGTTGCCGAACGAGGGCCATTCGTCGTTGATGAAGATACCGCGGTAAGCCACCTTGGGCTCACCGTCGGTATATACACCTTTCTTAATATAAATGTTATCCTGATGCCGTGCGGGGACATCGGCCCACCAATACCACGGTGACACACCCATCTGGCGGCTCAGCTCGTAAATGCCGTAGATGGTACCACGCTTGTCGCTACCGGCAATCACTAAAGCTTGGCTAACGCCACTCAGGGGCTTATCAACAATCTGCAGGAGATACTTCTCCCGCTTACCTTCTATTTCTTTCTTCTGCAGTTTGCCCGTCTTCAGCATCTGCTGGATAAGGCAGGAATGAAGACTGCCGATAATGATGCATTGCTCTTGTATTGCCTGACCTGCCTGAGGGGCACTGCCCGTAACAGCTTTGAAGTCTGACTGCAGACTCTCTATCGCCATGCGGACACCCTCGTAGTCTTGGGCATCATAGACAATACTTAGCACTTGACCGCTCTTGGCTACTGCAAATCCGGCCTCATTTTTCTTAAGTGTCACGAAGGTATCAGCCGCATTGGCTATAACTACCATGATAGACATCATTACCAGAACTACTTTTCTCATAATTATATAATATTTTGTTACTAATTCGGTATCGGTTCGTCCGATTTCCGCTGGCAAAGATAGATAGTTTGTCTGATACTTACAATAGGCCGTAACAAAATGGTAGATGCTTGCAACAAAGACGAATTATTGTGGCACCCCCCCATAACGTGGAGTGAAACAAAAACCATGGAAGATGTAACAAAGTGTCTTATTTGTGGAAGGCCAACACAAACACAAGTATTTCAAGAAAGCTCACGGGATTACATCTTATTCCAAAGCTATGAGATATTGTACTTTTCTTCTTAAAAGGTCACCTGAGGGTCACTCGGAAAATAAAAAGGAGTTACGAACTTGTCGTAACTCTCTGATTTTCAGAAGTGGACCAGGTAGGGCTTGAACCTACGACCTCCAGATTATGTGTCTGGAGTACAACCGAATGCGCTACCGTTGTCTGAACACCATCCTAAAGCAAATCGTCAAGAATCCCAAGGACATCTATGCCATCAATGACTTCTGTTTCTTGGCAACATACGACAACATCACCCGCTATAG
>JAFPWS010000045.1 GCA_017412705.1 Prevotella sp. | reverse complement strand
TCGTAGTAGGCGCGGCCAAGGAGGTAGTGGGCCAGGAGGCGGTCGTTAGGGGTGCCGTGGTCATCGAAGAAGCGGACATAGGGCTCGACGTCGCGGACGGTGAAGGGCCGGTCGGTGCGGTTGCGCACATTGATGCTGTCGAGCCCGGCACGCATCGCTGCCCGCTCGCCCTCCGTGGTGCATCCCACAAGGATAGCGAGCAGACACAACGTCACATATAGGTATACCGCTTTCTTCATAACGTTCCACTTCTTGCCATGCGGGTGCAAAAGTACGAAAAATTAGGGAGAAAAGCGAAAATGATAATATAGATTAACACCTTCTTCCTCATCCTCAACGAAATGGGCATGGACGACCGCTCGGCGACGAAGGAGACGCTTGTTCCACGAGGTGGTCTCAAGAAGGCCGTGCGCCGCATCATGGGCATCACCAAAGCGGCCAGCCACTCAACAAGGTACAGGATTCTTACACCTGTAGTTAGATGTGCCATTTTGAGCACAATGACTCTTGAAACTTATCACCCTGCCTAAGGGGCTGGTGGCATAGGGAATAGGAAAAGATAATAAAAGAAAGCTTTTCTTTTGGTTTTTCCCTCTTTTTTTCGTAACTTCGCACCAGTTTTAAAGCAAGAGCGATTATGCAACAAAGAGTGTGGAAAGAGATTCGTAAGTTCGAAGAGATCATCTTCGAGGAGTTTGAGGGCATTGCCAAGATTACCATTAACAGGGCGCGGTACAGGAATGCCTTTACGCCCAAGACGACACTGGAGCTGAGTCAAGCCTTTGCCATGTGCCGTGAGTTGCAGCGCATCCGTGTGGTGTTGCTGACGGGTGCGATGAGCGAGGTGCCGGAGGGCAGACGCTTGGAGAACGTGAAGCATGCCTTCTGCTCGGGTGGCGATATGCATGTGAAGGGGCGTGGCGGCTACATAGACGACGAGGGTGTGCCCCGCCTGAGCGTGCTCGACGTGCAGATGCAGATACGCAGGCTGCCCAAACCCGTCATAGCGATGGTGAACGGCTATGCCATCGGAGGTGGCCATGTGCTGCACCTGGTATGCGACATGACGATAGCCTCGGAAAATGCCATCTTCGGTCAGACAGGTCCTAAGGTGGGGTCGTTTGACGCAGGCTTCGGGTCGTCGTACCTGGCGCGTATCGTGGGCCAGAAGAAGGCGCGTGAGATATGGTTCATGTGTCGGCAGTACACGGCAAAAGAGGCTGAGGCGATGGGTATGGTGAACAAGGTGGTGCCCCTGTCGGAGCTGGAGGACGAGTGTGTGCGCTGGTCGAAGGAGATGATGCTGCACTCGCCCATTGCGCTGCGCATGATCAAGGCCGGGCTGAATGCCGAGCTGGACGGTCAGGCTGGCATACAGCAGCTGGCTGGTGATGCTACGATGCTCTACTACTTCCTGGACGAGGCCCAGGAGGGTGGCAAGGCGTTTCTGGAGAAGCGCAAGCCTGACTTTGACAAATACCCGCAGATACCTTGAAAGTGTTGAGTGATGAGGATTGACATTGAGGAGCGGGTGCTCCATTTCAAGCAGCCTGCGGGAACCAGCCGCGGGGTGTATACGGAAAGGAAGATATGGCTGGTGTATGCCAAGGACGGCGACGCTACGGGGGTGGGCGAGTGTGCACCCCTGCCCAAGCTGTCGTGCGACGACATTCCTGACTATGGCGACGTGCTGAGGGCGAAGTGTGACCTCCTCCCGTCCTCCCCGAGGGGAGCGGCTGTCGCGGATTTCTTCGAGACGCTGCGTGACTATCCGTCGATGCTTTTCGGACTGGAGACAGCGTTAGCTGACCTGCGAAGCAAGCAGGAGGGAAGGAACGTGCTCTTCGATACGCCCTTTGCCCGCGGCGAGCAGGGCATACCCATCAACGGACTTGTCTGGATGGGCAGCTACGACGAGATGCTTCAGCGCATAGAGCAGAAGTTGAAGCAGGGCTTTCGCTGCATCAAGCTGAAGATAGGTGCCATAGACTTCGACGCGGAGTTGGAGCTGCTGAAGCGGATTCGTCAGCGGTTCGGTCCGCGTGAGGTGGAGCTGCGGGTGGATGCCAATGGGGCTTTCTCCTTCAGCGAGGCGCTGTATAAGCTGGAGCTGTTGTCGCAGTATGCCCTGCACAGCATAGAGCAACCCATCAAGGCAGGCCAGTGGAGCTATATGGCTGAACTGTGCCGTGAGTCGCCGTTGCCCATTGCCTTGGATGAGGAGCTGATTGGTGTGAACGACCCTGACCAGAAACGCCAGCTGCTGAACATCATCCGTCCTCGCTACATCATCCTGAAGCCCTCGCTGCATGGGGGCATGATGGGGTGCAGGGAGTGGATAGACACAGCCCGCGACATGCAGATAGGTACGTGGATGACTTCTGCCCTGGAGAGCAACATCGGATTGAATGCCATTGCCCAGCTGGCCAGCGTGGTATATGGTGAAAATATCAGCATGCCGCAGGGGTTGGGAACGGGTCAGCTGTTTACGGATAACATTCCCATGCCGTTGGAAATAAGAAAGGACAGCCTGTGGATTTGCAAACGTTCATAGCTGAATGGCGTAGTGACAAGCCGACGGTGCTGGTGCATACCAGCGGGTCGACGGGGAAGCCCAAGGCCATGTTGGTGGAGAAGCGGCGCATGGAGGCCTCGGCACGCATCACGTGCCGCTTCTTAGGATTGCGCGAGGGCGACACGGCCCTGCTGTGCATGCCGCTGGACTATATTGCAGGCAAGATGATGGTGGTGAGGGCTGAGACCTGTGGGCTGCGGCTCGTCAGCATAACGCCCAGCAGTCATCCGCTGGCCACCGTTGCCGGCCACCTGGACTTTGCGGCCATGGTGCCCCTGCAGGTGTGGAACTCGCTGCAGGTGCCTGAGGAGTGTGAGCGCCTGAGGCAGATACGTCACCTGATTATCGGTGGCGGGGCCATAGACGAGGCGATGGCGCAGGCCTTGGCAGACTTCCCCCATGCTGTGTGGAGCACCTATGGCATGACGGAGACGCTGTCGCATATTGCCCTGCGCAGACTCAGCGGTCCTGAAGCTACTGACTGGTATACGCCCTTCGAGGGCGTGCAGGTGGCACTGGATGCCGAGGGGTGCCTGCTCATTGATGCCCCTGCCGTGCATGAGGGCAGGCTGAAGACCAACGACATCGCTGAGCTGAGACCCGACGGCGGCTTCCGCATACTGGGCAGGAAGGACAACGTCATCTGCTCGGGAGGCATCAAGATACAGGCAGAAGAGGTGGAGCGCCTGTTGCGTCCCCATCTGGAGGCTCCTTTCATGGTTACCAAGGCCCCGGACAAGCAACTCGGCGAGCAAGTGGTACTGCTCACCGAGTCGTCAGATGTAGATGGCGTGCTGGCCCATTGTCGCCGGCAGCTGCCAAAGTATTGGGTACCACGAAGGGTGCTTACCGTTGGGCACCTGCCCCTGACAGAGACGGGAAAGCCTGCCCGTCACGAGGCTGAGCTGATGGCTCACGACTCGCGGTAGAAGTCGAGAGCCTCTTTGATTTCCTCTTCCGTAGCAGTCTGGTTGATGCGGATGTCGCCAATGGCGCCCAGCAGCGTGAAGTTGATGTCGCTTCCTGTATTCTTCTTGTCGTGGTGCATCAGCTCCAGCAGGCGAGGGTAGTCGTCGCAGGTGATGGCCATGCGTCCGTAGTTCTCCAGAATGAAAGACACTGTCTGGCGCATGCGCTCCTGTGGGAATCCGGTCTTGACGCAGGCCAGCCACAGCTCGACTATCAAACCCCAGGCCACGGCATAGCCATGCAGGACGGGCTTGCGCTCCAGGGCCAGCGACTCGAAGGCGTGCCCTGCCGTATGTCCCAGGTTCAGGGCCTTGCGTATGCCATGCTCCGTAGGGTCTTCCAGGACGATACGCTGCTTGACGGCTACGCTCTTGGCTACCAGTTGTCCAAGGCCTTTCAGGTCGTCGAGGTCGAAGCGCAGCAGCTCTGCCCACATGTCCTCATTGCTGATGAGACCGTGCTTCAGCATCTCGGCATAGCCCGAAAGGATGTTCTCGTGGTCCATGGTCTGGAGGAAGGTGGTGTCGAGGATGACATAGCGTGCATTGTTGAAGACGCCCACCTCGTTCTTCAGTCCTCCAAAGTTGATGCCCGTCTTGCCGCCTACACTGGCATCAACCATGGACAGCAGGGTGGTGGGGATGTTGATATAGGACAAGCCTCGCTTGAAGGTCGAGGCAGCAAAGCCGCCCAGGTCGGTTACCATGCCACCGCCCAGGTTCACCATGAGTGAATGGCGTGTGGCGCCACCCTGGCCGAGGGCGCTCCATACATGCGACAGCGACTCCAGCGTCTTGTGCTGGTCGCCAGCGGGAATGGTGATGAGCTGTGCGCACTTCATGCTGTCGAAGTCGGCCACCACGGGCAGGCATAGCTGCCGGGTGGTCTCGTCGCAGAGTACAAACAAGCGGTCGTGGGGACAATCGGCAATAGCCTGACTGAGCGACTGCCGTAAATCTTCGGATATGATTAGTTTCTGTGCTTCCATCAGGATGCAAAATTAATATAAAAAAGTGTAACTCGTATCGAAAAAGGGCGATAATTGTAGATTTAACGTTAATTTTTCATCTGAACAGTTAAACTTTTACCCATAGGAAGCGTCATATTTGCGTTAAAAGGGAATAAGCAAAGCTATGAAACGACTTTTACTCCTCGTGTTGATGCCCCTCATGGCTGTGGTAGCCATGGCGCAACGAAACATAACAGGAACGGTAGTGGAAAACGAGACAGGCGACGCCCTGCCCCAGACGACGGTGCGTCTGCTGCGTACCGACAGCACGCTGGTGAAGGGTGCGCTGACGAAGCTCGACGGCCAGTTCAGTCTAAAGGCTCCGTCGGCAGGCAAGTATATCCTGCAGGTGACGTGTGTCGGATTCAAACCCTATACCAAGCGTGTCACTGTCAGCGGCGACAAGGATGTGGCCTTGGGCAAGGTGGCCCTGAAGACGGATGCCGTCATGCTGAAAGGCGCCACGGTGACGGGGCAGGCTGCCAAGGTGACGCTGAAGGCCGACACCTTTGTCTATAATGCCTCTGCCTACCGTACCCCAGAGGGCTCGGTAGTCGAGGAGCTGGTGAAGCGCCTGCCTGGTGCTCAGGTGGACGACGACGGCAAGATTACCATCAACGGCAAGGAGGTCAAGAAGATCATGGTGGACGGCAAGGAGTTCATGACTGGCGATACGAAGACAGCCATGAAGAACCTGCCTACCTCTATTATAGAGCGCGTGAAAGCCTACGACCAAAAGAGCGACCTGGCTCGCGTCAGCGGTATCGACGACGGTGAGGAGGAGACGGTGCTCGACTTTGGCATCAAGCAGGGCATGAACAAGGGTGTGATGCTGAATGCCGACCTGGCAGCAGGTACGCAGAACCGTTACAGCAGCCGTATCTTTGGAGGCTGGATGAAGGACAACATGAAGGTGTTCCTCATGTCGAGTGCCAACAACGTCAACGACATGGGCTTCGGCATGGGGGGCGGAGGCCGCTTCGGCGGTGGACGCCAGGGGCTGACAGCAACGAAGATGACGGGTGTCAACCTGAACTACGAGAAGAAGGACAAGCTGAAGCTGGACGGTAGCATCCGCTGGAACCATAGCGACGGCGATGCATTGGTGCGGCGTTCTACGGAGGACTTCATGTCCAGCACGTCGTCGACCTTCGGCAACAGCCAGACAAGCAACTTGACGCGCGGGAACAGCTGGGATGCCAGAATGCGTCTGGAGTGGACACCCGACTCGATGACCAACATTATGTTTCGTCCCCAGTTCCAGTATAACTCGAGTGACGGTAATAACGGAGGCAGCAGTGCCACCTTCAGCTCTGACCCCTATGCCATCAGTCACATCACCGACCCGCTGAAGCAGCTTGACGAGCTGGTGAACGAGGGGGTGGTGAAAAATAGCAACCTGAGCAACTCCATCAGCTACAGCGACTCTAAGTCGGTAGGCGGCTGGGGACAGCTGAACCGCAAGCTGAGCAATAACGGGCGTAACATCACCCTGCGGGTGGGAGGTAACTACAGCGAGGGCATCAGCAAGTCGTTCTCCAACGACTCGGTAAACTACTACCAGTTTGAACACGACTCCGTCTATCAGGCTAACCGTTATGCCGTGACGCCTACCAAGAACTGGGACTACAACATCCGCGCCACCTATAGCGAACCCATCTTCAACCGCGTCTACCTGCAGTTCTCGTATCGCTATCAGTATAAGTACTCCAAGAGCGATCGTGGTACCTACGACTTCAGCAAGTTGGGACTGCCTTTCTTCAGCGTCATTCCTGAGTATCGTGGCTGGGACAACTACCTGGCCCTGCTGGGTGGCAAGCCGCTGGACAACTACCTGGACAGCAACCTGAGCCGTTTCTCGGAATACAAGAACTATATCCACACCGCAGAGGTTGCCCTGCGTGTGACACGTAAGGACTATAACCTCAATGTGGGCTTCCAGGTGATGCCCCAGAAGTCGCACTTCCTGCAGGACTATCAGGGTGTGCATGCCGACACCACCAGAACGGTTACGAACTTCTCGCCCACAGCTGACTTCCGTTGGAAGATATCGCAGGTGAGCCAGCTGCGCTTCACTTACCGTGGTACCAGCAGCCAACCGTCGATGAGCGATCTGCTTGACATCACTGACGACTCGAACCCGCTGAATGTCCGCAAGGGTAATCCCGGACTGAAGCCCTCGTTCACGCAGAACTTCCGACTGTTCTACAACAACTATATCCAGCGTCATCAGCGGAGTATCATGGCACACGTGAATTTCTCGACTACGCGAAACAGCATCTCCAACATGGTGACCTACGACGAGAAGACGGGTGGACGCACCACACGCCCCGAGAACATCAATGGCAACTGGAACGCCTTTGGTATGTTTATGTTCAATACTGCCATCGACTCAACAGGCTACTTCAACGTGAACACCTTTACCACCCTGCGCTATGCCAATGCCGTGGGATATGTCAGCGTAGACCGTACCTCCAACTCGCAGGAGTCTACCACTCGCACCACAACGATAGGTGAGCGTCTGGCAGGCAGCTATCGTAACGACTGGCTGGAGTTTGAGCTGAATGGGTCGCTGGAGTATATGCATGCCCGCAGTGTGTTGCAGGAGAACAACAATCTGGACACCTGGACCTTCTCGTATGGTGCCAGCCTGATGCTAACGGCACCCTGGGGTACGCAGCTGTCTACGGGTATGAACATGAATTCGCGCCGCGGCTATAACGACGAGGCGATGAATACCAATGAGCTTATCTGGAATGCTCAGCTCTCGCAGTCGTTCCTGCGTGGCAATGCGCTGACACTCTCGCTACAGTTCTACGACCTGCTGCATCAGCAGTCTACCTACAGCCGTGCCATCACGGCCATGCAGCGCAGCGATACGGAGTACAACGCCATTACCAGCTATGCCATGCTACACGTCATATACAAGCTGAACATCTTCGGAGGCTTGTCGAACATGCGTGGTCCTGGTGGTCCTGGAGGACGTGAAGGACGTCGCGGAGGCTTTGGCGGAGGTCGCCCAGGAGGTGGTGGCGGTGGTTTTGGACGCCCAGGACGTTTCTAAAATATGAAAGGGAAAAGCTATGGATGAGAAAGCGTGTGTAGAACTGTTGGAGCACCATGGTGTGAAGCCTACAGCCAACCGCATTGTCGTGGTGAAGGCGCTGGCTGCTGCTGAGCGTCCCATGTCGCTGACGGAGTTGGAGTATCAGATTCTGACCATCGACAAGTCGGGTGTCTTCCGGGCTCTGACGCTCTTTCGTGAACACCATCTGGTACACGTCATTGAGGATGGTGGCGACGGGGTGCGCTACGAGCTATGCCGCAGTCACCATAGTCACAAGGACGATGACCTGCACGTACACTTCTTCTGCGAGCACTGCCGACGTACCTTCTGCATGGAAGACATCGCAGTGCCCGAAGTGCAACTGCCCGAAGGCTTTGAAATGACATCGGTGAATTTCATGGTTAAGGGCATCTGCCCTCATTGCAGGTAGATGCTTATTCCTTTTCCTGACGGTCGTCAATGTTGTCGCCCTCAGTAGGAGCCAGCTCCTCCTCGAAGTCGGTGATGCCTGCCTTTACAAGAATGTCATACCACTGAATCAGCTTTTTAATATGGCTGTTCTGGACGCGCTCCTGATCCCAGTCGGGAAGTACCTTCGTGAAGTAATCGTGCAACTCCTTGGGTGAGGCCTTGCGGAAGTCTACGCTGGAAGCCTTGCCCTTCTCCAGGTCGCGCATCGAGGCCAGCACCTTCATCAGGGGTACGTCGTCTGTCTCAGTAAACATGGCAATGTCTGCCAGCGATGTGATGCGGTCGGTCCCAAAGGCGGGTATGCGCTTATGGGTGTCGTCCAATGCCTCTACGATAAGGCTGTTCTTGGCGCGTGATACGAGCTTGTAAAGTCCGGGCTTGCCAGAGATGGCCAAAATGGTCTGTTTCATATTACTTTTTCTTTGTTTGATGAGTTTTGTGGCGCAAAGGTACAAAAAAGTTTGTAATTTTTGTGTTCTTATTCAGATTTATTTAGTATCTTTGCATAACTAAAGACTAAAACTATGAAACGAAAGACCTTAAGATTCCTTTATGTGGCTTTGTGCGCAGTGCTGTTGAGCAGCTGCGAGAAGACACTGCAGGGTGGCGATGATGACGCGTCAATACCCTCCGATGCCAATGTCGTATTGAAGATGTCGCTCTATGAAGACCTGCCCTTCGACACGCGTAGTTCCAAACCCATCAGTCAGATGGCTTCTCGTATCAGCGTGGCCTTCTTCCAGGGTGACACAAAGGCAAAGGCGATATGGCAGAAAGCTGATGATGACCATTTTGGGACGGTGGCGACAGCATTGGCAGAAGGATCTTACGAGGTGGTTGCCATAGCACACAACAGCGATGGAACTGCTACTATAACCTCTCCTGAGAAGGTCACTTTCCCAAGTAATAAGATCAGTGATACTTTTTATTATTATGGAACGCTGAACGTATCTTCCACACAGTCCACCTTCAATTTGGATATGAAGCGTAATGTGGCAATGTTTCGTCTTATACAGACTGTTCCCTTGCCTGAGACGGCAAAATATATTTGGTTCAGGTATACGGGTGGGTCGTCAACCTATAGCCCCGTTTTAGGTTTTGGCTGCGTTAAATCGACACAGACTGCTGAGATGGAAATTGCCGAGGGACAGGACATCTTTGAGATATATACCTTCCCTCATGAAGAGGAAGATGTGCTGAATATTACGATAAGACTGCTTGATAGCAAGAAAGACGCCATCAAGGAGCTGACGTTAGAGAATGTTCCCGTCACACTTAACAGGATTACTCAGTATACGGGGGACTTGATGAATGCCAGTTCCGTCTCGGGAAATACCTTTAACCTGACGGGCGATGATGAATGGAATGGTACTGAAAACTATACGTTCTGATGCAGCAGGAGCAGTAGGCGTTCTATCTGGGCATCAATGTCTGCGGTACCGTCGTTGACTATCTCATAGTCTGCCAGCTTGCGTACCTTCTCCTGAGACCACTGGCGTCGTAGCCATTGACAAGCCTTCTCGCGAGTGATGCCATCGCGCTTCATGATACGCTCGATGCGTATCTCCTCAGGAGCTGTCACCACTACTACCTTGTCCATCAGCTTATAAGCTCCAGACTCGTACATGATGGCACTCTCCATCCACTTCATGCCACTATGCCGGAAGTCGTCAAAGACGGCTGGGTGCACGATGCGGTCTATGGCATGGGCATTCTCCTCACTGGCCAGCAGGAAACGGCTCATTGTCGCCTTGTCCAGCGAGCCTATGAGATTGATGAGTTGTTGTTGTAGGGTAGGGGATGTGCGGATAAGACGCTTGGCAGCAGCGTCGCAGTCGTAGACCTCTATGCCTCGACAGGCCAGACGCTGGCATACATAGCTCTTGCCTGAGCCGATGCCTCCTGCAATACCTATTTTCATTCCTCTATATCCTCAATCAGGTAGTCTATCTGCTTGGTGCTGAGTGTGGCACGACTGACACCCTGTGGAACATTGCGCAGGTAGATGTTACAACGCTCCGACGGCTTCTGCTCAATCTCCAGATAGTCGGCCGCGACGCTGAAATCCTCCTCGTGCAGGTTCTTGAACTGTTCTACGCCAGCCACGAAGTTTACCCGTACCTTTGTTGGGAAGGTACGCAGCAGCTTGCCTGGGGGCAGGTTGAGGCACTTGACGGTTACGTTGATGCTCTCCTCCGTCAGCACATCGGTATAGAAGATAATCTTAATGTGATTAGGCACCACCTTGACATCAGAGGCAGACATCAGTTTGCAGCTTATCTCCAGCGTGTCGCGGAACCCCACGCAGTTCAGGGGCTCCGTCTCCACGAAGCGGATGCTGTCCAGCTTCTCGTGCGAGGCATAGACATCGACACTGTCGTCAGAGTACACCGTTTTCGAGATGAAGTACAGTTGTTCGGGCATTACGCGTCCTGTCCAGCGCACAGGCACACGCCTGTACTCGCCGTTGTTGTAGAAGAACTCCAACCTCTCGGGTTTGATGGATGTCACCTTCGTCGACGACTCCATCCTCTGCTCAACAAAGCGCTTTAGGTCTGACTGGCCTACAAAGCCACCACCATTACCACGGTCATAATTTTTGTAGTTGATGGTTAGGGCAGGACGCTTGTCGCCATAAAGGTACGACATCAGCACCCAGCCCTTGTCGCGTACTGTGGCGCGAACAGTGTCTACCGCCGCTGAAGTCAGGACGACGTTCTTCGGGATGTTGACAATGCGCACAGGCACCTTAACCTCTCTCTCGTACGTCTCATTCAGTGTCAGTATCAGCCAGAAGACAGCTGAGAGCAGCACAAAGAACAGGAAGATAAAGAACTGCTTGTTCATGTTGCTGAACAAGAAGCTCTTGATGGCCCTGATGATGCTGCTCATGTGCGTGTCTGTTGCAAAGTGCTATTTCTCAGAAGATTACTTCTGTGCAGGTGTGCTCGACATGTCCTTGAAGACGTAGCTCTTGTCTACCTTGATGACGACGCCGTCGGCAATCTTCACCTCGATGATGCCCGTAGCCAGGTCAATCTTCTTCACCGTGCCGTAGATGCCGCCACCGGTGACTACCTCTGCACCTTCCGTCAGCGAGTTCTGGAAGTTCTGAATCTCCTTCTGGCGCTTCTGCTGCGGACGAATCATAAAGAAATACATAATGGCGAAGATGGCCACCATCATAATGATGAAACTCATGCCACCACCGCCTTGTGCGGCTTGGGCTGCTAAAAAAATCTGTGTCATATTCTTTAATGCTTAATTTTTGAATGCTTAATATTTACGAGTTCTCCCGTACTTGCTTCAACAGGCGTCCTGACTCCACCAGGTGGTGAGCTATGGCATCCAGCATTCCGTTGATGTAGCTTCCGCTGCGCGGTGTAGAGTACAACTTGCTGATTTCCACATACTCGTTGATGGTCACGTTGATGGGGATGCTTGGGAATGTTATCATCTCCGCTATGGCAATCTGCATAATGACGATGTCCATGTATGCCAGACGTGAAAAATCCCAGTTGCGCGAAGCCTCGCTCATGTAGTGCTGATACTCGTCAGCATTCATGATGGTGGCACGGAACAACTTGCGGGCGTAGTCCTTGTCTTCCTCCGAGTCGTACTCAGGCAGCAACTCCTGAGTTGAACTTTTCTTCTCATCGAAGCGCTTGATGGTCTTCAGTACGAATGAGTCAACCACAGCCTTGTCGTCGTTCCAGTACAGACTCTGTTCCTCCAGCAATGAGTCCAAGTCGTCGTTGTTCTCTATCAGCGTGCGATACAGCTTGCGCCACAATTCGCGGTCAGCTTGATAGTTGTCCTCCTCCGACTCCATATACTCTTGGTAAACCTCACTCTCGGTAATCTGCGTGTAAATCTTCTTCAGAAACTCAGGTTCGTCGTTCCACGTCTTTTTCTGTGTTTCCGTAAACTCTAATAACATCTTGTTCCCCTCCAACTGCAAGGCAAAGCGGTTGTCGGCAAACTTACGCGACGGCATGGGAGTGCCCTCGCGCTTTGCCCTCGACTCAGCCACCTCCAGATGGCGTCGCGACTCGTGAGTGATAGCCACAATCAGGGCCAACATATAATTATATAGGTCATAGGCTTTCGACAGGCTGAAGAAGAGTTCCTTTTCTGCCGTGTCTATGTTTTTGCTTCCGTTCTGATAGTACGCATAGGTCAACTGGACTATCTTTGTTCTAATCAATTCTCTATTAATCATAGCTTCTAACTCTCTTTGATACTCTTATCAGTCTGCAAAGGTACGAATAAGTGCGCAAAGTGCAAAATTTAATCCTAATTTATTTTCACTTTTGGGCAAAACAAAAAGAAAAATGAGTTTTCATTTGGTATTTTGCTCACTTCTTTGTACCTTTGCACCCGCTTTTGGCTTCCCCCCCCTGCGGGGATGCCGAGCTAAACCTTCGCAACGTGTGATGGTGGATTAAGCAAAAAAACTTAATTTTAGAGTAACACATTTTAATTATGAAAGAGATTAACGTAAACGGTCAGAAGCGCACCGACGTAGGCAAGAAGGCCTCAAAGCTGCTTCGCAAGGAGGGCATGGTTCCCTGCAATCTGTATGGTGAGAAGAAGGGTGAGAACGGTCTGCCCGAGGCTATGGCATTCACAGCATCTGCTGCTGAGCTGCGCAAGGCAGTGTACACTCCTCATGTATATGTTGTCAATCTGAATATCGACGGTAAGGAGCACAAGGCTATCATCAAGGAGCTTCAGTTCCATCCCACAACGGATGCTCTGCTGCACGCTGACTTCTTCGAGATCAACGAGACTAAGGCTATCACTGTTGGTATCCCCGTGAACCTGACAGGTCATGCTCAGGGTGTGCGCGATGGTGGTCGTCTGAACCTCTCTATCCGTAAGATTGACGTGACAGCTCCTTACAAGAATATTCCTGAGAAGCTGGACATCGACGTTACCGAGTTGCAGCTGGGTAAGGCCATCAAGGTTGGTCAGCTGAACTTCGAGGGACTGGAGATTGCTACTCCGAAGGAGGTTATCGTATGCTCTGTTAAGGCTACTCGTGCTTCTCGTTCGGCTGCTGCTGAGGCTGCTGCCGCAGAGTAATTATGGACAAGTACTTAATTGTTGGACTGGGTAATCCTGGCGATGAATACGCCGAGACCCGCCACAACACTGGATTTATTGTATTGGACGCTTTTGCTAAGGCGTCCAATATCGTTTTTGAGGATAAACGCTATGGTTTCGTGGCAGAGACGTCGTTAAAGGGGCGTAAGGTGTTCTTGCTGAAACCTACCACGTTTATGAACCTCAGTGGCAATGCTGTACGCTACTGGCTGAACAAGGAGAACATCGAGCAGAGCCGTCTGCTGGTCATCAGCGACGATGTGGCATTACCGCTGGGTGCTTTCCGCCTGAAAGCCAATGGCTCGAATGGCGGGCACAACGGCTTGGGACATATCCAGCAGTTGATAGGTCAGCAGTATGCCCGTCTGCGCATGGGTATTGGCAACGACTATCCCATAGGCATGCAGATAGACCATGTGCTGGGACGCTTCTCTGCCGAGGAACGTGAGCACCTGCAGCCTTCTGTCGATATGGCTGTGGACATCATCAAGAGCTTCGTTCTGGCAGGCATTGACGTGACGATGAATCAGTATAACAAGTTTGGAAAGACTCCACTATGGCAGAAACAACAAAAGCCCGAGGCATTGGACCAGAAGGTCTGAGTGTTGCACGCATTGACAAATGGCTGTGGGCTGCGCGCATCTTCAAGACACGCAGCATTGCCGCTGATGCCATCAAGAACGGGCGTGTCACCATTGAGGGCATGAACGTAAAGCCTTCGCGTATGGTGAAAGTGGGCGAGGTGATTAGTGTGCGCAAGCCTCCTGTGACCTATTCGTTCAAAATCCTGAAAACAATAGAACAGCGGGTGGGGGCGAAGCTGTTGCCTGAGATTTATGAAAATGTAACCACTCCTGACCAGTACGAGCTGTTGGAGATGAACCGCATCAGCGGTTTCGTCAATCGTCAGCGTGGAACGGGGCGACCAACAAAGAAAGACCGTCGTGCGCTGGACGAGTTTGTAGGCCCTGCGCTGGAAGGCTATGGTGACTTTGATTTCGATTTCGATGATAGCGACGAATAGTATGGAAGTCTTGTTGAATATTGTACTGATTATAGTGGGTGTAAGTCTGGTACTGAATGGTGCCGACTGGCTGACGAAGGGTGCGTCTGCATTGGCACGTCGGATGAATATCCCGGAGATGGTGATTGGTCTGACGATCGTTGCTGCCGGAACGTCGGCACCTGAACTGTTTGTCAGTCTGGTGTCTGCCTTGAAGGGAACGCCCGATATGGCTGTGGGCAATGTGGTAGGCTCTAACACCATGAACTGTATGCTCATCGTAGGCGTGGCTGCTATGGTGGCTCCGATGGTCATCAGCCGCTCTACGGTGAAGAAGGATATCCCATTCGCTGTAGGCGCGTCGGTGCTTTTGCTGTTATTGACATTCGACGGTTTCCTCAGTATCACCGATGGAATACTGTTGCTGCTGGGCTTTGCAGCCTTTATGACCTACACCTTGATGCAGGCTAAGAAGGGCAAGACAGAACCCGAAAGTGAACAGCAGCCCATAGGACCTTGGAAGTCGGTAGCGCTCTTGCTGATAGGCCTGGTCAGTCTGATAGGCGGTAGTAATATCTTTGTAGACTCTGCCTCAAGTGTGGCCTATGCACTGGGCATTAGCGAGGGAATGGTAGGACTGACTGTAGTGGCTGGCGGTACATCGCTGCCTGAGCTGGCTACCAGTGTGGTAGCCGCCCGCAAGGGACAGTCGGCTATTGCTATCGGAAATGTCATCGGTTCAAACGTCTTTAATATCCTTTTGATATTAGGACTGACGGCAACTATCAGTCCCTTGGAAATAGAAGGCATCACCACCCTCGATCTGGCAGTGATGCTCCTGTCTGTCGCCCTCGTATGGCTCTTCTCCTTTACCCGTTATACGGTAGAGCGTTGGGAAGGTGCCTTGCTTGTTGGGGGCTATGGCGTCTATCTATGGTGGCTCATCAGTAACCTATAACGAATAAAGGCTGTCGGGAATCCGGACAGCCTTTGTTCGTTATTTGATGTTCACAACTGTTTTCTTCAAGTCTTTATCAGCACTCGACGAACCTACCATCAGTTCGTACCGTCCTGGTACGACACGTATGGCATTGGCCTTGGCGTCCCAACCCTCGAAGCGTTCGCGTGGCAAGTCAATGTCTACGGTCTTGCTCTCGCCAGCCTTCAGCGTGACACGCTGGTAGGCACGCAGGGTCTTCAGCGGACCTTCGGTGTCAGTCATGTTGCGTATATAGGCTTGTACCACCTCGGTGCCGTCCATGATGCCAGTGTTCTTTACCGTTACGCGTACCTTATTATTTTTATAGACAGGCTTGCTGATGTCGAATGTCGTGTAGCTCAGACCGTAGCCGAAGGGATAGAGCACCTGGCCCTGGAAGTAACGGTAGGTACGGCTCTTCATGGTGTAGTCGAGGAAGTCGGGCAGGTCGTTGACGCTGCGGTAGAACGTGATAGGCAGCTTGCCACTGGGGTTGTACTGTCCTGTCAGCACCTCTGCCACAGCCTGGCCACCACGCTCACCACCGTACCATGCCTGTAGGATGGCATCACAAGTCTCCTCCTGCTCAGGTACCATGGCCATGGCACCACCAGAGCAGTTGACGAATACCACCTTCTTGCCTGCCTCGTGGAGCATCTTCATCAGCTCGCGTTGAACAGCAGGAAGTTCTATGTCGGTACGGTCGCCACCCTTGAAGCCAGGATCGCTGACCTTCATCTCCTCGCCTTCTACACGTGGTGAGATGCCACCGACGAATACCACCGTTCCTGCATCGCCTATCTGGCTGAGCAGCTGCTCGCGAGTGGGGCTCAGCTTCTTGCAGACGTCAAACTGCATGGCTGCCATGCCACCTTCCTGCACGTAGTCTATTTGGATGCGATAGCTGTCACCCTTCTTGACCTTCAGCTCTGGGGTAGCCTCCTGAATGCGTTGGCGTACTTTCCAGATGTTGACGATGGTGTCGCCATTGACAATGACTCGTACCTTGTCGTCAGCACCTACTCGCAGATAGAGCGTCTCGTCCTCAGTGGGAATAAACGTGCCGTCGTAGCGTGCTGAGAAATTCTCGAGGTTGACGCCAGGGGCAAAGACGGTGTTGCCGCCATTGCTCAGGTTGATGGGACTGGCCAGATGGACGGTAGTGACAGGTGCACCTTTCATCTCGGTATTGTTCCAATAAGCAGCCTGCATACCTTGCTGGCCCAGCGGTGCACGTATCTTGTCGAAGCGACTCTCGAAGACTTCGTTGCGTGTCAGCCCACAGCCTTGTATGTAAGGCACGTTGCCCAGCAGCTGGCGCAGACCTTCCAGTACGGTGACGGTCTTGGTGGCATAGCCGCTGTAGTTGCCCCACATCATGATGCTGTCGTTGGCATTCGGACCCATGACTACAATACTGTTAGCTTTTGGCAGTTGGCTGTTAGCTTTTAACGGGAGACAGCCATTATTCTTCAGCAGCACGATACCCTCGCGAGCCATCTGCAGGGCCAGCTGTTTGTGCTCCTGCGAGGCAATGACGCTGCTGGGAATCTTGGTCCACTCCACCAGCTCGTCCTTGTCGAAGTCGCCCAGCTCAAAGCGGGCCTTCAACAGACGCAAGAGACTGATGTCTATCTGCTGTTCCGTGATGTCGCCACGTTTGACGGCCTCTGGCAGACGCTTATAGACAGAGCCGCACTCCAGGTCGGTACCACTGATAACAGCCTTGGAAGCAGCAGCCTCATTGTCCTTCGATACGTTATGCCATGAAGGCAGGAAGTCGCGAATGGCACCACAATCGCTGGTGATAAGTCCCTTAAAGCCCCATTCGTCACGTAGGATTTGTCGCTCGTAGCGGGCATTGCCGCAGCAGGGATCACCATCGATGCGCTGGTAGGCACACATCACCTCAGCGACATTGCCTTTCTGTACCAATGCCTTGAAGGCAGGCAGGTAGGTCTCCCACAGGTCGCGCTCAGGCAACTGCTGGATGTCGAAGACGTGACGGTTCCACTCCGGACCGCTATGTACGGCAAAGTGCTTGGCACAGGCCAGCAGCTTGGCATACTTGCCACCCATAGGTTTTCCGTCCATCGTCTGTCCCTGTAGTCCGTTGACGACAGCCAGTCCCATGCGCTCTGTCAGGTAGGGGTCTTCGCCATAGGTTTCCTGACCACGTCCCCAACGGGGGTCACGGAATATGTTGATATTAGGTGTCCAGAACGACAGGCCCTGATAGCGTTGTACCTTGCCGGTCTTCTTGGCTTCTTGGTTCTTGGCACGCGCCTCGTCACTGACAGCGGTGAATACCTGATAGAGCAGGGCGTCGTCCCATGAGGCAGCCATCTGTGTGGTGATGGGGAATACGGTTGTGAAGCCGTTGCGGCCTACGCCATGCAGCGCCTCGTTCCACCACTGGAAGGATGGAATGCCCAGACGGGGAATAGCTGGCGACACGTCCATCATCAGCTTGCTCTTCTCTTCTATGGTCAGTCGTCCCAGCAGGTCCTTGGCTCTTTCTTCTGCCGACAGCTGTGGATTCTGATAAGGCATCTGCGCCATCAGCACAGAAGTGCTCAGCGTTAGTAGGGTAGTTAAAAGTAGTTTCTTCATATTATTTAATCACGATTTTCTTTCCGTTCTGAATATAGATGCCCTTCGAGGGTTTGTCAACACGTATGCCGTGGAGATTATAGAGGGGCGTCTGCTGCTCATCGGAGACAGGGAGGGTGATGGCGGTGCTTCCGTTATTCTGATAGAGGGTGAGGATAAGACAGCACTGCTTGTTGCCCAGCGAGAACGTAAAGCTGCCGGTGATGGGATTGGCAGCTGTCAGCGTGTGGGTGACGTAGGTCATATCGTCACCGTTTTTGGCTGGGAAGACGTAGTCAGTCGTGCCATACTGCGTGCCGTTGAAACTATTGATGTAGGCATCGGAATCGTAGTTGTCGTAGCCGTAGAACGACACCTTGGAAATCTTCATGTTGACAGGAAGGGTGACGGTATAGTCTACACCGGCAGAATACTTGACGGTATTCGACTTGCCTGCTCCATAGCCTTTACTTTTGGTATTCGTGATGGTGATGCCGTTGTCAAAATGATATTCTGAGGAACTGTTGTCGCCCGTATTGGTCTCTGTCGAGAGCACGTGGGTCGTGAAGTCTTCACCGCCTTGACTCTCTATGCGCTGTTTCCAAGCGGGATACTCGTTCTTGATGGCGTTGAGCGGCCAGCTACCCATGAACTGGTACTTTGTGCGACGGAGCGCATTCAAGGAAGTTGGAACAGAGCATCCTTTCCAGTCAGTCGTATAATCTGCATCCTCATAGCTGTAGAGAAAGCGGTAATACAGATGCTGGAGTGTGTTGTCGTAGATGGCGAAGATAGGCTGGTATGCCTTCTCAGGATTGTACGAGTTGGTGGCAATCTCATATTCTTTATAAGTGTAGGTATTGCCTCCTGTGGAATAAGAACGAGACTTGTTGCGATCTTTTAGTTTGTTGAAGAACTTCTGATAGTTTGCCTTGCCTGTCTCACCGCCCAACTGAATGAAGCGACCCCAAACGGCACTGCCTGCCTTGTCGACGATGTGGCGGTCATCCTCTCCGTTGGCATTGGTGAAGCTCTCTACGGCGGCGTTGTCCTTGTACTTGTGGGCATCTAGCCAGGCGATAGCGGTGTGGATGGTGTTCTGCAGAGCCTTGGAGGGATTCTCAATCGTCATCAGGTATGACAGCAGACTGGCCGACTCGTAGCCACTGATGGAGGGCAGTTCATGGGGACGGCCTTCCATGGGCAGGAAGTCGTCGGGGTCGTGCTGGGCACACCAGGCCGCTTTAGTGCCATTATCGTCCACCTGGCAGTTGATGATGCACTCGATGGCCTTGTCGAACGAGGTCTGGCACTTGGTACGGTTGGTCTCGTCGACGATTTCGGCAAAGTCGCCCTTGTTGGTGTAGATGTCCTTGAGTATTTTCATGACGTTGGTCATCAGGTCATCATTGAAGGTGATGTAGTCCTGGTAGCTGCCATTGCCTGATAGTGGCCAGTACTGCGACCAGCCGCCCACGCTCTTCTCTGCCGTAAAAATCATGTTGAGTGCCTTCTGGAACGATTCCTGGTACTTGGCAGCTTTGGTTTTCTGGTACACCTTGGCCAGGAAACGCATCTCCATTGTGGTGGCACCGTTGTCCAGACAGGAGTGCTCGCTTTTGGCACTGGAATCGTCCTCTTTGTGGAATTCGATGTTCTTCATCCAACCACCGCTGTTCTTCTGGTTGTTCAGCAACCTGTCAGCAATCTGTTGTGCTTCTTCACTACCATACCAGTCGGCAGGCATCTTGCCCGAACAGATGTCAGACCATTTCATAGAAGAAGCTGTTTGAGCATAGCCGCCTGCAAGGAAAGCAACGGCAAAAGCTAATAGTAACAATGTTCTTTTCATTTTTTCTTTAGTAGTTTTTATTGATTTGTTTATTTAGTAAGTTCCCAGCATGAGTAGGGGAGTAAAAAGTAGTTTCTTCATATTATTTAATCACGATTTTCTTTCCGTTCTGAATATAGATGCCCTTCTGAGGATGATTTACTGGCATGCCTTGCAGGTTGTAGGTCGTAGCCTCTGAAGAAGGCTGTTGTGTGGTCATCAGGTTAATGCCAGTTGTCTTATTCCATGTATATTCGGCCTCGTGCAAGTTCTCCATGACAGCGCTTAAGTCTGCATCCGTAGCCTTCACCGTCACATTGTCCTTCGTTCTGGTAAAGGTGCAGCCATTGATGAACTTGATGTCCTTGCAAAAGAACAGTCTGACACCGTTACGGTGTGTAATCTGAACGTTGTCGAAGGTTATATCGTAGGCAGGACTTTCAGGACGACCTGCTATCTGGATACCATTATACTTCTTGTCGTTACTGTTTCGTGTCCCTGTATAGCCTGATGCAGTCACGTTCTGTATTAAGATGTTATGGAATTCAGGGGTAGTCGACGTTTTGGTCTGGGCTGCAGAAGTAAGGTCTGGCGTGACATCGTACCATGCAGTAATCCAGATGGGGGCCTCGACGTTATTCATCGTGCAGTTACGGAAGATGATGTCGTGCACATCGCCGCTACGGCCTATATTCGACTTTAGACGGAAACCACAGCCTGTGCCGTCGAAGGTCAGGTTCTCGTAGATGATATGGTGCATATTAACCGTATAGCTGCCAAGGGAAGCTCCGTGTCCGTGTTTGAAGTCGCAGTTCCATACGTGTACGTATCTGGCTTCAGAGTCAGTTACCACGTTGTCATCACCCGTGTCAATAGTACAGTTGTAGATATTAACATATTGGGTCCAGATGGGAATGCCATCGGTATTGTGTGAGGGTGTGCTGGCCTCTGAGTCGGGGTTGTTGATTTCGATGTCGTGAATGGTCGTGTGGGCACCTCTGCCAGACTGTCCGATGGTTAGGTTAGCACCAGGAGCATTCTGGATGCGGAAGTTGCGGTATAGGAAACGATTGCCATTACCGAAACGGATCATATTGCCCCTTTTCACACCGTCATCTTTATAGTGTACCCACCACGGACCACCTTGTCCATCGAGGATGGATGTCGGCCCCTCACCCTCAATTACTACGTCGGTGGGTGTTCCCTTGTGAGTAATGAAATTGTTGCCCTCAGTGGCACTGCGGTTGCCCCAAGCAATCCATTTCAGGGTGGCACCGGCACATAGGTGCAACACTGTCTTCGAACCCACCTGAATGGTATTGCTGAGCCATTCTCCAGCAGGAATCACCACCATGCCTCCGCCTGCCTTGTTGGCTGCGTCGAGGGCTGCCTGGATGGCCTTTGTATTGTCTTCTGACGAGGTGGAGGCGCCAAATCGCTCATCGTTGATATAGAACGTATTATCCGTAGTGAAGGTGGGTAGTTGAGGCAAGTTTACTTCCTGCCATCCCTCTGGTGTGTTTTTGGCTGCTGCCTCTGCTTCCATGGAGAAGTTGACGACTTGTGCCGTCATTGTGTGGGTGCAGACCATGCAGAGTACAACGCTAAGCATCGTTTTAGTAATGTATTTCATAATTGCTTGTTGATTTGTTTATTTAGTAATGATTCCATTCAGGTAGTGTTCCAGGTTGGTGTAGCCATCCGTAGCCGTCTGGTTGCCGTCGTTTGCATCGTTGGGGTTCAGACCGTGCTGTCGCTCCCATTCGTCGGGCATGCCGTCACCGTCGCTATCCTTGGGAGCAGGGGTGCTCTTGAGCTCGGGCCAAGGGCTGTTGCCCAGGATGACGTCTTCTTGTGAGTTGATGATGCCTGGAGGACAGTCCTTGCCTGTAAAGGTGGCTTTCCCCTCACGGACATTGCGGACAATGATGTCGTCCAGGGCATCACGGTGCAGGCTGGCTCCTGCGTGGGCTAAGACAAGTTCGTAGGCCTGCTCAGCCGTATGTGTGGTGACTGGTGCAAAAGGCATGGGCTGGCGCAGACGGATGCTATCCTTGGTTGTGGCCGTATAGGTGCCGTCGTTGGCAGCGGCATCAATCTGGTTGTAGACTCCGTAGGTCCAGTTGTCCTGCGTCACCTCAGGGTATTTGCTGTTGACGTTGCCGTCCACATAATACTTGCCCCATACGTGCCACATCTTATCCCACACGTTGGGACGCTGGCTGTCGTGATGGGTGTACTGTGAGGTACGGATGTTAGGGGCTGCGATACGCTTGCTCCGCAGATCGGTAGGGGTGCCAGGACCTGGCTTATAGTAGTTATTGACAATATTCACCGTCATAGCCTCGCCTCCATAGCAACCATTGGCAGTCCAGTTGTAGATGACGTTGTTGCGCATATCCATGCGTTCGTCGGCCTGTGTCTGCGGACTGGGACCCAGACGGGGAGTGCGTGAGGTATGGTGTGCCAACAGATTATGATGGTAGGAGGCTCCGCTGCCACCCCAGTTGCCGCCATAGCCGTGGGCACCTTTCTTGTGCCCGGCATTGTTGAGACTCTGCGATACGATGCACCACTGGATGGTAAAGTCGTTACAGCCATAGACCGAAAGGCATTCGTCAATAGACCAGCTGACGGAGCAGTGGTCAACAATGATGTTGTGTCCTTTGCCACTACCCAGTCCGTCGCCCTCATGGTGGGCCACCTCGCGGTTGCCCAGACGGAAGCGCACGTAGCGGATGATGTTGTTGGAGCCTACCAACACCGGATAGTCTGCTATGCAGATGCCGTCGCCAGGAGCCGTCTGGCCGGCAATGGTCGTATTCGGACTAATGCGGAGGGGAGACTTGAGGAAGATGGTGCCTGAGACATCGAAGACAATGGTTCTTGGCCCTTTCTGCTCGTTGGCCCAGCGCAGCGTGCCAGGCTGATTGCCGTCCTCTAAGGTCGACACATGATACACCTTGCCGCCACGTCCACCTGTCGTATAGCGGCCAAAGCCTTCAGCACCAGGGAATGCCGTCACCTTGGGGTAGTTGTCAGGCAGGGGCTTCAGACCCTCCCAGCGTACATTCCACTTGCCGTCCTTGGGGAAACCGGGATTCTTCTCCTTACAGCCGTCCCAGCCTGCACACATCATGGCAATAGCCGTCAGCAGGCCACCATTGCCTGGCAGATAGCAGCGCAGACGCAGGTCCTGGTAGTTATGGCCATTGGGCAGATAGGTGTTGGTACGCTTGTCCATCAGCAGGGTCCTGACGGCATTTTCCGGTACCCCCAGTCGGGCTGCGTTCATAGCCACCATGGGGTAGTCCCAGCCCCAGGTGTGGTCCCAGTTCCAGTTGTCCCAGATCCACTCTTGGGTATGCTTCATCACCTCAGGGTCTATCAGTCGGCTCATGGGGAAGATGCCCACAGCGCCCAACACGGCAGGGTGGTCGCTGATAAGCGCCAGCGTCTGATAGGTGTCAGGGGCTGACTCTGCTGCTAAATAGCGGTTCTCGCTGTCCTTTGCCAAAGGTGAGAGCTTGTCTATGATGTCGTCCCACAGAGGCATGCGCTCCAGACCGCGACGCTCACGCCACAGCTGGGCTATCTGCAGGGCAAAGTGCCAGTACGACAGCTCGAAAGGCGAGTTGTAGGTCTCTGCGGCCTTCAGCGTTTCTTGGGCAGGGATGATGCCTTTCAGGATATAGCGGTCAGCAGCCTTGTCGTAGGTGGCAAAGTCGGCCATGAATACAGCTGTCTCATCGATTAACCTGCCATAACGGTCTAACAGCTCTTCCCTCTCCTTAGAAGCGTCAGAGGGCAGACTTCTGTAGAGCAACTCTGCCAGGTAGATAAGGTGTGGCTGCTGCCAGATGAGGAAGCTGCCTACCTTCGAGGGAGCCTCCTCGCCGCTGCGGTCGGTCATCTTCATCCAACGGATGCCTTTGAAACCTTGTCGCATGGCAATCTCACGGGCCATAGGCTCTACCGTTCCGTACCAGCGCAGGGTGCGGTCCAGCAGGTTTCCATGTCCCCAGAGGGGTAGCCAGGCCTGATGCCACCAGATCATCTCCATGTGGAACTTGCCAAACCAGGAGTTATAGGTCAGTCCTGTTTCCTGAGGGGGTGTGCTGGCTGCACACTGGATGGCCAGCAGATACTGGCTCAGTACCACTCGGCGCTCCAGCTCCTTGGCGCGCTTGTCCTTACATTGCGAGAAGTCGACAGCAGCGCCCTTGGTCCAGAAGTCATGCCAGTAGTTGGCTGAATATTCTGCGACGGCAGCAAATGTTTCATGCTTGCCTTTTAATTCCTCGCTTTCTACGAATTCGCAGCTATAGGTCAGCTGGTTGCCGTCAGCCGTCAGCACCCAGTAGTTCTTACTTTTCTCCCTCAGCTGTGCCTTGCCCTCCCAGCTCAGCGCTACGTAATACACCGTCTGGTCGATAGTGCGCTTCAGGATGGCGCTGTTGGCAGTCCGGCTGACCAGCTCTGTCTGGTGTTTGTCGTTTGCCAGCCAGTTGCAGGCGTCGTCAGCGTGGGCACCAGTAGGGTAGGGGAAGCGAAGGTTGATGCTGGGCTGGACGTTCTTCGACCTGATGGTAACTTGTCCGCTCATCATATCGCGTTCAGGATGGCAGACAGTCTGAACACTAAACCATGAACCATTCACCATAAACTGTGAACCAATCATTCCTGTCCACATGTCCAACGTCTGGCGAGCCTTCTTGATGTCGCTGGGGTGCAGCCCTTCCACCTCTAAGCCGATGCAGCCCAGATGCAGTCGGTGCGGATTTGAGCGGTACCAGTTGGCAGCATCCTTGGCACGTCCCGTCTTAGGCTGGGTGGCATACAGCTCCCGATGACCATGTCCGAAGTCATAAAGCTGGTACGACTCCTCTATGCGGTATTGCTCAGGATTTCCGAAGCTGTGCCAGCCCCATTCGCTCTGTGTTCCCAGGGGGACACCGTTGCGATAGTATTCAGGGAAGGTCTGCAGACCGGTAACGTCCGTAGTAAAAGCAAAGCCGCCATTGCCCACGCTCAGCGAGGCCAGGGTGTCTACAGTGGTTACTACAGGGTTGTTTCGTGTTACTAATGCCTTGCGGTCGATGGGCTTTTCGGCAGCCCCAGCCGTGATTACTATCCAGCAGAAGAATAGCAGCAGTCTTGGTCTATTGTTCATATAGGGAGTCGGGTTGTTCCTCTGTCTTTCTTTGGCAGATGTTCGCCCATTGACGGTCAGTACCTACCCCAAACCACTCGGAATGATACTGTTCCCCTTTATTGGAAAGTACGCGGATGGCAAAAGAATAGGTCGTCGCATATTGCAGGTCGTTGAGAATCGTGTCAGATTTCTCAGCGCTGACGATGAAGTGTCCTGCAATATTATTGGGGTTGGTCCATGCCAATTCGTCTTTTGCCACAGCCTCTTGAAGTGCATACATGATTTCATAGCCAGCGCAGTCACCCACACCAAACCAATGCAGATGGATGCTGTTGCCCGTAGCGTGCATCTCGAGAGAGTCCTCGGGATAGCTCATGCCCGTAATCTCGCTGATGCGAAACGTGGTCATGGTAGCACGGTCGGGCAGTATCTGCTCGTCATCCTCACCCCCGCAAGCTGACGTCGCAAGCAGGGTGGAAACAAAGATGAGGCTATATATCAATAGTTTTTTCATCAGTCAATTGTATGGTTGTCTCGTAGTAATCGGGTGCAAAGATAAGCATTTCCTTTGAAACCTCCAAAAAAAATCCAAAAAAAATAAGAGCGAAGCCCTTGAGGCTCCACTCTTATTGTTATATTAATAAGGTGTGAATTACTTTTGAATGCGCTTTGCGCCATTCTGAATCACCACACCCTTGTAGCTGCTGTCAACCTTCTGACCAGACAGATTGTAAACAGGAGCGTTCAGGTCGATGTTGGCAGCCTTGATGGTCTGGATGCCGGTTACAGGAGAGCCTGTAACGATGTCAATCTTGATGACGTAGCAGCACTGCTCACCTGTGTTAGTGAAGGTGATGGTATTCAGCTTGCTACCGTTGAAACTGTAAGTGCGCATATCAGGTGTACCCTCGGTCTCCTTATAGTTTTGGAAGATGCCGCCAGAAGCATCGGGAGTATCGTATGTGACACCGGCAACTTCCTTCCAATAAGAATCGCGCTCGGTGGCAGCGTCTTTATTGACATAGCTGTAGAAGGTGATGCTTTCTGCAACCTTGCCCTCAGGGAGCGTCAGTTTGTTCTGTGCGCCGTTGGACACTTTGATGGTGGTGTACTGTGTGCCATCAACGGTGATGGGGCTACCGCTGCTCATGCCCTTGTCAGAGCGCATAATCATCACTGAGAAGCCATTTTCCCAAGTAGCCTTATTGTTGGATGAACCTGTGTTAGTCATCTCCGCAGTCGTTTCGTTCGACAGAGCGGGCTCAATGCTATAGGAGATATAGTAGGTGCCGTCAGCAACCGTGCTACCGCCGCCACCGCCGCTACCGCTACCAGCAGCCCATTCAATCTCGTATAGGGCGAGAGTAGTGCCACGAGCCCACAGCGTGTAGGTCTTACCTTCCTCAAGGGCATATTTCTTTGTGGTATAAGCATAACCAGCATCAGGAGCGTCGACATACGAGAAATCAGCTGCTGCGATAGGTGTTGTGGGAGCAGACTGATCAACCAGCTTCACGTCCTTGCCGTCGTTAGAGGCGTAAGCTTCGTTGGCTGCCTGACGACGATAGTACAACGTGATGTCGGTGTTCTTCTTTGCCTTTATCTCCAAAGGAGTACCATTGGCATGTTGTGTACCAGTAGGATTGTCGGCAGAGGGTGCAGCGTCAACGCGCACATTGAACACAGACGTATAGGTCTTGGTGGCACTGAAATTGATAGTGAACGGATTGCCATCGCTATCTTTGTCACCGCCCTTTGCCTCATAGACCGTGAAAATCTGGATGAGGTCGTCGTTAACAACACGTGCACCTGCAGCGGGAAGCTCGGCAGGGGCAACCCAACTACCCTGCGCGTTGGCACCGATGGCCGTCAGAGCCATAGCAATAAGAGTAAAAATCTTTTTCATAAGCGTTTGTCTTTTAGTTTGAAATGTAGTTAATAAAGATTCTATTTGGTGCAAAGTTACGACTTTTCCCCAAACTATCCAAATATTTCTGCCGGTTTTTGCTTTTAAAACCACGAAAAGGTTTACGAATCGAGAGGATATCAGAGTTTCATGCCGAGTAAAAAAGCAGGCACCTTTCGATGCCTGCCTTTTATGGAGAGAGGGTTTGCTTATTTCAAATCAGCGGAGTTGATGAGCTCTGCAGCATTCCATGTGTAGGTGGCCAGCGTGGTGCGCAAGCTGTCCTTCGACAGGGTCATGGTGACCGAGAAGTCGAGGTGAATGGCAGGGGTGTCCACCTGTGCCGTCGGAATCATGATCTTCTGCACGATGTCGTTCTCGGAAGCATCCAGTTCAGCTACTTTGTTGAAGCTGTTCCTGGCGTACTCCTCGGTGACATACATGGGGTGCTCGATAATCTTGATGAGCTTCTCGCCATAGATGGTCGTGTCGCGCAGCTCGATGAAGCGTGCCTGTGCGGCCTGGCTCAGGCTGCCGGCATTGCTCAGCGTGAAGTCAATCCAGTAGTCCTGAACGTCGCCCTGGGTGTGGTCAGCCATAGGATTTCCTGTGATGTCGTTGTCCCTGTTGCAGCTGATGGATGTGGATGCCATCGCAGCAACGGCCAGAAGCACGGTTACATATTTGTTAATCTTCATAATTGTCAAATGTTATTAGTTCATTGTTAATTACTTACCGTTTCTCAGACGCGGGCAGCCTGCGCCACTCAGATAGATGGGCGAGTTGAGCACAGTGTTGGTCTGCTTGTAGTACAGGCCTTCGATGCCGGTGTCGGTGTGGTAGTCCTTGCCCGTGGCGGTCTCGCCGATGAAGTACTTCGGGTTCGGGCTTTCCATCAGGTCGGTGGCACGCAGGGTCTCGTCCAGATGAACGACAAGTTCGTCGGTGCCGGCGAGATAGATACCCTCGCCACCCTTGATCCACTTGCCGGGTGCGTTCGACGTGGCGTTGAAGGCATAGGAGGCGAACGGCTGTCCGTTGGTGAGGTACTCCACGTCGTTGGTGGTCCAGTTGTTGTAGATATTGAAGGTCACCTGTCCGCTGCCGTCACCTCCCTGGATGTAACGGGTGTCCCAACCGGCCGAGTTCATCTTGCGGTTCACGTCGGCGGCATCCTTGGTGTTGATGATGACGTTGTCGTAGAACTCCAGCAGCGAGCCGCCGGGGTTGTAGCGGGTGTTCAGAATCGGGTTGGCAGCCACCGTACAGAAGTTGACGAACGTGTTGTGGTGCAGGCTGATGTGCCAGCGTACGCTCTCGTCCCACATCAGGTTACGGTTGTTGTCCGTCACTACCGAACGCTTCGGGTTGTTGTAGAACACGCAGCCGCTGACCTCGACATCCTGAAGGATGTTCGACTTCGTCTTGCCGTTGTGGTCGCCGAAGATGTAGGCGTAGTCACCACCCGTCTGGGCGTAGTAGCCGCAGTTGTAGAAGTCGCAGTCCTCCAAGCGGATGTGCTGGATGTAGAAGTCGTTGGAGCCCTGGATGCGGAAGAATCCGCGGATGAGGCCCTGGAACGAGCAGCGGCGCCACTCCAGCGTGGTGACGTTGATACCCATACCGTTGGAGTACATGTTCATGAAGTAGTTACCCACGGCACCGCCGATGCCCTCCTGGGCGTGGCCGTAGTTGGTGGCCTGCGGCACATCGACGTCGAGGTCCATGAAGCGCACGGAGTCGATGTCGAGCGTGATGGATGCGTTCTCACCAGTAACCGGCTGACGACCCAGCATGAAGTTACAGCTGTTCACCGAGGTACCGGTCTTGGTCATACCGCTCAGATAGAACTTGGCGCGGCCCTTGCCGGCAGCCAGGTCTGCGGGGTCGGTTTGCAAGGTGAAGCCCTTGTAAACCTGTACGTTAGAGCTGACGAAGTAGGTCTTGCCACCCTCCAGATAGAACACCTGGTTCTCAGAGGTTACACTGCTTGAACAATAGTCGTTCAGCACGGCGTCCAGCTTGCAGGCCTGATACTGCGAGATGTCGTAGATGTTCCATGTGGCGGGGTCGGTACCCAGGGTATCGTTCTGCCATACACGGTGATTAATCTTAACGGGGGCTGCAGGATCACCCTTGGTGCGCTTCATCGTCGTGTTATAGACGGCATCGATGTCGAGTGCGATGGAGTTGTCCCATACGTTGATGTTGTAGGCTGAGTTGTCAGACAGGCCTTCCACCTCAATGACGGCGATGCCGTTCTCGTCCCATGCAGATTCGGGAATCTCATAGTGGGCGAACTTGGCGGGAACCGTTGCGTCCGGTGTAGAGGCGTTGGCCTCAATGGTCAGATAGTCCACCTTCAGCATAGTCTTGTCGGCGTCGACAAAGTTCCAATACTGGTAGAACTTGTCCTTCTCAGTATCCTTGTAAGAAGTGATGTTGCGGTTCAGCGTCAGCTTCATGCTGGTCTTGGTGATGTCTGACACCTGGATAACGAAGGGCACCCAGTCGCGTGCTCCGGTCTCCAGTGCCATGTAGTCAGCCCACTCGCGCAGGGTTCCCCAGCCATACCACTCCGAGTTCTTGGAGTCGTTCTTCCAGTTAGCGTCGGGTGAGTTCAGCACATCATAGACTCCGGCTTCGCCGTTCCAGAGCGAGTAGCCTGAAGCGTCGAACGAGTGCAGGGAACGGATGGCAAAGCGGTAAACGCTCTGATAGTTCAGGTTCTCGATGATGAGGTTGTAGCGGGCGGGGTCTGCAACGACCACGTGACCGTACAGGAACTTGTCGTTCTCGTTGTTCATGGTCTCTTTCCACGCGTTCTCACCGTCGCTGACAAAGCCAACGGGGGTTGTCCACATGATTTCATAGCCTACGCAGTCGTTGACGACATACCAATAGAGGTTTGCCGTATTGTAGTCGGTGATGACCGTATTGTAGGGGTCGTTCGAACCCTTACCCGTGTTGTCGTCTTTTCGGAACATTGGACGCGACAGACGGTCTTCCGTGCTGGTCGAACTTTTGTTGTCATCGTCCTTACAGGAATAGAATGACAGGGTTGCCAGCAGAGCCAGTGAAAATATTAATATCTTTTTCATATTCTTAATTCTTTCTGAATAAAATAGGTCTCTGTTTACTGATTAATATCCATAGTAGTTCTTATAGACACCGCCTGAACGGGCAATAGCCTCCTGCGGAATGGGCAGCAGATAGCGTACTGCAGGCAGACGGCTGATGTTGGCCTCGGCATTGTTGGGGTCGACGTCGAACTGCTGGGCAGTACCGTCTCTTACCACTACAATGTTGTCAGCCTGGTTCGTACGGATATAGCCATAGAGAGAGAAAAGTATCTGGTTCTTGGGCGTACCGTCGTCGTTCGACCATGCAGGCTCTGTAGTAGTCCATGCAATGGAGTTGTTGTCGGTGGTCAGTCCGGTGATGGTGCGTGCAGATACAGGCTCCAGGTCAAGCTCGTTGTCGGAGATGTACTTTGCAGGTGTTGAGCCTGTCGGGTTCTGGATGGGCTTGTAGGGGTTCACCACGTAGAACATATAGACACCTGTGTTGGGGAAGTTGGGGTCGTTATAGTTCTTGACCAGCATAGAGTACATGGTTGTTACAAAGGTCTCGCTATAAGGGATTCCCGTGTACTCTTCCACCATGTCGAGGTAGGATGACGAACCGGCCATGTTCTCAGCCACAGCGTAGTAGGTGAGGAAGGTGAAGAAGACCTTCTCGGCATACAAGTTGTTGCGAACCAGGTCCTTCCAGCGCATGTTCTCGCCGGCAAACTCCAGCATGCGCTCGTCGAGCACAGCCTTCAGGAAGTCTTCCTTGCTGCCTTTCTTGTATTCGGTGACTTTGGCGGAGTTGCTGCCAAAGGCACGGGCGCGTACGGTCTCCAGAGCCTGCTGGGCATCGGCGGTAGGACCATTGAGCTCGTTCTCAGCCTCGGCAAACATCAGCAGCACGTCGGCATAGCGGATGTAGGCGAAGTTGATGCCCGTAGCACCGGTGGTAGTCTTGCCCAGACCATTGGTGTTCCACAGCTTGGACCACTTGTTGTTGTGCATGGCATAGTCCAGGCGCATGGTGGGCAGACCCTGGCTGGAGTAGTACCACAGGCCGTTGATGTAGTCGCGGCGCAGGTCGTCCTCGTCGAACGCGTAGCGGTAGAACGCTGTCGTGCGGACACCACCACTGGTAGCACCCCAAGCAGAGTTCGAGTAGTCGGTGGCATCGCCAGTGTCTACACCACTGGTGGGACCCTGTGCATAACCCCAGTTGCTGTTGGTCTCCCTGGCAAAGGGAATCTCGAAGATGGGGTCGTCGCCGGTGGCTACCACAAAGTTACACTCGTCAACAAAGACATTACGATAGCTCTTGGTCAGCGTGTGGCCGCCGGCATCGATAACCCTCTTGGTGTATTCGCGGGCAATCTTATAGTACTCTTGATAGTTGCTCGGACGAGACATGTAGTACTGGGTCGTATTGTTGGCATCGTGGTTCAGCGAGTAGCCGCCAGCCTGCAGGGCCAGACGGGCTATCATGGCGTAGGCTGCCTCCTTCGTGATGCGTTCAGGAGCCGACACCTTGTTCTCCTGGTCCGAATACATGTATTCGGCAGCGTATACCAGGTCTCCAATCAGCGCGTCGCTGACCTCTTGACGAGGTGTAACAGGAGGAACCAGATTGTCGGTCTCGTAGGTTGACTGCAAGGTGAAGGGGATGTCGCCCCAGTAGCTCAGCAGCTCGTGATAGAACATGGCACGCATCACCTTGGCCTCGCCCATCATCTGGGTCAGGTCGGTGACCTTGGGCACCTGAATGGTGGTGATGGTTCCGTCGGCACCCTCTAAAGCGCCGTCTTCCGTTTCCTCTGCGTAGATGCTGCTGTTCTGCAGGTTGTAGATGAACTCGTTGGCTGTCTCGACAGCTGAATAGAGGTTGTTCCAGAGCGTCTCCACGTTGTTGGCGTCAGAGCGTACGTCGAAGCGGCGTGGCTGGTTGCCGGCAGCGGCTTCGTTGGCGTTGGCATAGAAGTCAACGTCGCTGTTCAGCTGGAAATCGTTGTAAAGTCTGCCGCCGAACAGGTTGTCAGAGCAAACCTTTGCATAGACGCCATACAGGGCCGTGCGTGTCTCGCCCTCCGAACCAAACACCAAATCGGTGCTTGCTACGTTGGTTGCAGGATCTACCTCTAAGTAGTCGTTGCACGATGTCAACGCCAGCATGGCCAGTCCACTGATAAATATCTTGTTAAGTTTCATATTGCTTTCTGTTTCTTTAGTTTGTCCTTTAGAATGTTACGTTGACACCGAAAGAGAAGGTGCGTGCACGGGGATAGCGGTTGTAGTCCATAGAAGGAGTCAGACCGGACTGTACGTCAACCTCGGGGTCGTAACCGGAATATTTGGTCAGGATGAAGAGGTTGGATATAGACACGTATGCGCGTACCTTATTTAAGTATATCTTACTGGTGATGCTCTTCGGCAGGGTGTAGCCGAGCGTCACGTCCGAGCAACGGATGAACGAGCCGTCCTCGACAAAGGCATCGAGCATGATGTTGGTCACCAGGTCGGCAGGGTTCCACATGCGGGCGTTGGCGTTCATGGTCTTGTACAGGCCGGGCATGCCGTCCAGGTTGCCGTTCTTGTAGAGCGACTCACCGGTGATGTTGTGTCCGCTCAGGTCGGTGAATCCGTCGGGAGCTGAGTAGCGCCAGCGGCCGTCGGCAAACTTGGCATAGACGTTGGTGAAGGTGTTCTGGCTGCTGCTGGTGCTCGACAGTGCGTATGCCGTAGCGTTGTACACGTCGAAGTCGAGCATGTAGGTGAAGTTGGCCACGAAGTCGAAGTCCTTCCACTGGCCGCTGATGCCGAAACCGCCCTGCCACTTAGGAGTGGTACGACCGATGACGGTCTTGTCGTTGGCGTCAATCTGGCCGTCGCCGTTCAGGTCCTTGATCTTAATCTTGCCGGGCATGGTGGAGTAGCTGGAGTGAGATGTGCCCAGCACACCGTTACCCGAGTTGCCCTCGTAGCCGTCGGTGATGGTACCGCCGACAATGATGCCGTTGACAGTACCCTTACCCTTAGGCGTAGCTGCATAGGTTGAAGTGGTAGGATAGAGGAACTCGTCCCATGTGTAGAGGCCGTCATAGACGTAACCGTACATCAGACCGAGCTCGCCGCCCACCTCAAGCAGGTAGTCGTTCTCGTCAGCCGACTTCCAGGCACTGGCGTAGTTGTAGATGCGGGTGTCGGTGGCGTTCAGGGCCTTGATGGTCATCTTGTTGTGACCGAGGGTGAGGTTGGCGCTCAGCACATAGTCCTTGCCGCGCAGGATGTCACCGTTGATGGTCAGCTCCCAACCGTTGTTGGCCACCTTACCGATGTTCTGCATCTGCTTGGTGTAACCTGATACGCTGGGGATGGGCGACTGATAGAGCAGGTCGCGGGTGGTGTTCCAGTAGAACTCCGGCGTGATGGTCAGACGACCGCCGAAGAGCGAGATGTCGGCTGCTATGTTGCGGGTGATGGTGGTCTCCCACTTGATTTCACGGTTGGGATAGTTGCTGGGCGTGCTGTAGTACAGCTCACCGTTGGATGTTGTGGTGGAGGCGAACTCCGGACCTCCTGAGTTGTTAGAGGTATAGAGGAAGCGCCAGAGGTCGTCGTTGATGTTGTTGTTACCGGCGAGACCGAAGGCGGCGCGAATCTTCAGCTGGTCGAGCCACTTCACGTCCTTGAGGAACTTCTCGCGGTTGACAACCCATGCACCTGATACGGAGGGGAAGTAGCCCCACTGGTGGCCGGGAGAGAACTTCGAGCTGCCGTCGGCACGGAATGTAGCAGAGAGCAAATACTTGTGGTCGTAGTTGTAGGAAACCTGTCCGAAGAACGACGCAGTGCGGTTCGGTGTGGAACGCAGCGTGTAGGTGTCGGCTGCGTAGGGCTGTCCGAGGGCCATGTTGTTGATGGCTGTCTCTGCATCAATGCCGGTGTCGAACAGGTGGGCAGCCTGCTGGTTCTCCTTGTACTGGGTGTGGTAGATTTCCTGACCCAGCAGGAACGAGAGGTTGTGCATGTCCTTCAGCGTCATGTCGTAGCTGGCGGTGTTGGTCCAGGTGTACGACTCGGTGGTGCGGTTGGTCAGGCGGGCCACCGGCATCTGCTGGTGGACGGTCTTCTGACCCTCAGAGGTCAGCCAGCCCCAGTAGCGCTGGGTGTCGCGGAACGTGATGTTGTAGTTGCCCTCAGAACGGAGCACGAGACCCTTGATAGGCGTCCACTTCAGCGAGAATTGCTGGCTCATGGCGTAGCTGTGCTTCTTCTGCGTGTTGGTGTTGATGTCGGTGACCGGGTTGGTCAGGTTGAAGCGCTCGGCATCGGCAGCATTCTCCATGATGGAGTAGCTACCCCAAGAGCGCAGACCGGCTGTGGGCTGATAGCGCAGCACACGGTCGACCAGACCGCCAGAACCCACGTTGGCACCGCCGGCACCCTCGTCACGACGGAAGGTGAACTTGGGGTTGTAGGTCAGTTCCAGGTTCTTGGTAATCTTGGTGTTCAACTTGAAGTTGACGTTGGTACGGCGAACGCCCGAGCCGAGGATGATACCCTTGTCTTCGGTCTGGGTCAGCGACAGGTTGAAACGAGTAGACTCGTTACCGCCACCGATAGCAACGTTGGCCGAGTAGCTCCAAGGATGATTACCCAGAATCTCGTCCTGCCAGTCGTTGGTTTCCTTGTAGTAGTAGAGGGCGTTGTCCTTCGGGTTACCGAAGTCACCGCGGAAAGCCTTCTGCCAGCTGTCGCGGGCACCGCCGCCATTACTTGATGCACGGTCGTACATCAGGTCGACGAACTGGCCGGTGTTCATCAAATCCATCGAGCGGGTCAGCGACGATACGCTCAGACGGCCGTTGAAGGTCACCTGCACCTTTCCGGCCTGGGCGCTCTTTGTGGTCACGATGACTACACCGTTACCACCCTTCGCACCGTAGATGGCGGTCAGAGAGGCATCCTTCAAAACGTCGATGCTGGCGATATCCGAGGGAGGAATATCATTGATATTAGGCACCTGGAAACCGTCGACGATGTACAACGGGTCGCTGGACTGAGTAACAGACGTTGCGCCACGAACGCGGATGTTGATGTCGGCACCAGGCTGACCGTCGGTAGTCGTAACCTGCACACCGGCAATCTTACCGGTCAGAGCCTCGGCAGCTGACGACACAGGCACGACAGCCAGTTTGGCACCGCTGACAGAACCGACAGAACCGGTCAGGTCCTTACGAGCCTTGCTGGTGTAACCGACGACTACGACTTCTTCCAGAGAGGCGTTGTCGTCTTGCAGCGTGACCTTCATGTTTTCGCTGGCTGTCACTTCCTGGGTTACCATGCCGATGTAGCTGATGACCACCGTCTTCGACTTCTGCAACTTCAGCGTGAAGTTACCGTCAAAGTCAGTCACTGCTGCATTCTTGGCATTACCCTTCTCAACTACGGTCGCGCCGATGACGGGTTCTCCCGTGGCGTCCGTAACCGTACCCTTAGCGGTAGTCTGGGCCATAGCCTGACCGCACACCAAGAGCAGACACAATAGGAGTGTCGTTCGGAAAATACTCTTAATTTTAACAGACATAAATTAGTAGTTTTTAAAATTTAACAAAAATATATATACATATCTGCCGACAAAGTTACAAAGAATTATTTAGACTACCAAGAATCGCTATAGTTTTTTTTCGTAATCGATTACGCATTTTAACAGACCGGGCACTGTAACCGTCGGTTTTGTGGCTGCGGCGCACGACAACCTTCTGTGTCGTTGCCGCTGACCCCGGCGAATCCTTGGACATGACCGACCGTAGGACCGAGGTCGTCGTTCTTCCAAGCCGGCCTTAATAGTTGTTACCTTCCTGCTTCGTGGTGCTTTGTCGGTGCCTGACGACCTTTCGCCTATAGGCAAAAAAGCTTGCGCCTATAGGCAAAACTTCTTTCACCTGCAGGCAAAAGATGTTGCGCCTGTAGGCAAAATCAGACGTGCCATCGCGGGATGGCAGTGTGAACATAGGGGGGAATGGGGGGAACTCTTCTTTTAAATTTCCGTATAGATGTATGCGTTTCCCATGCGAGTCTTCTGCAGCTTGGGGTTCTCGCCCTCACACCACTTGTTGAGCAGCTCTCTGGCGGAGTGGTAGGTCAGGCTGGCGCTCGCCTTGAAGATGTTGACGGTGACGTAGCCGCGCTGCTCAAGCAGTCTGTGCAGCATCTGTTCCAAATTGTCCATGTCGGCCAGCGGCTCGCTGCTGTAGAGGCGTTCCGACTTTCGGAACCCGTCGTGCTTCCAGTGCTGTAGCTCCTCGTCCCAGAGCTTGGCGGGGGTGAAGTCTATGCCGTCGAGTTCCACGTCACAGTCCTGCACGTCGTCGGGGTCGGTAATCTCGCGCTTGAGGCGCAGTTTCGGCGCAAACGAGCCGAGGGGCGTCTCCACCCGGTAGCCCTTGACCAGCCACTCGGCAGCCCAGTGCATGAACTCTTTCATCACCAGCTGCAGCTCGCCGGAGCGCATGGCGCCGTACTTGGCGCAAAGGGCGTCTATCTGCTCGGTGTTAAGCTTCATGCGCGGGCCGCCCTCCGGCCTGACGTAAACAATGTTGCGCCCGTCCTGTCCTTTCTTCGGTGAGGCATAGACCATATAGGGCATCCCTCCTGTCTTCTTCGCCATAGTCTGCTTATTGATTCGTAATTACTTCTTGGGTTAGTCGTTCTGTTTCTCTGCTGCAAAGGTACGTACTATTTTCTAATTTCCCAAACTTTTCGTGGAAAATCAAACAGCGGAGGGCCGTGTGGGGGCTCTCCGCTGTTTGTATGAGTAGGGTGGTGATTATTCCTGCTTGAAGCCGTAGCCGTTGGTGAAGTGACCGTTGGCCATGACGTTCGGAGTGAACGGCCAGAGGTAGATAGGAGCCTTTACGTAGTCGTAGTCCAGGAAGAGGTACTTGTAGTACTCATCGTAGTTGGACACGAGGTCTACACCCCAGTTCTGCTTCGTATAGCCGTCGGCCTCCAGTGCGGCAATCTCGCTGTCGCTGAGCTTGTCGAACAAGCCCTTGATAGCCAGGTTCGGGGCATAATTGTCGGGAAGAACCAGACCATAGGCACTCCAGTCGTTGTTAACACCGCGCCAGCCGGGGAAGAGTGTAGGATCGCTCTCGTCGGGGCATTGCTCGGTGAGACGCTTGCCCTTGCCGTTGTCTACGCTCTTGGTCCAAACGTATGCGGAGATGGTGTTGCCATTGTCGAAAGTATAATAGCCATTGGCTGACAGACCGTCCAGCATCTTCTTGGTCAGCTCCTTGATCTCCTTGACCTTTGGACCAATCAGACCGGTACGAATCAGTGTCCAACGACGGTCACCCTCGCCGGCGAATTCGAAGCCGCGCTCCTGAATGATGGCATTCAGCAGAGAGCCTTCCTTGGCGATAAAGGCTTCGGTCTTGGCAGCTGAGGCACTGCCGAAGGCACGGTTGCGGATGATGTCCAGATACTGGCGTGCGCTGGTATTGTCGCCCAAAGCGGCACAAGCCTCTGCGTAACCCAGATAGATTTCAGACATACGCATATAAGGACCGTTGATACCTGACTTACGCTGGTTGGCTACCCAGACCTTTTCCTGACGGTTCTCGTCCCACTTGTTGTAGGCGATACCGCCGCCTTTACCCTGTGAACCGGGCTTGAAGGGCAGCAGAATCTCCGTTCCTGTTGCACCGGCGGTGGCTGTTACTGTACAGCTAACGTCACGACGCATGTCGGCAGGGTCGAATACGCCATAGTAGAAGGCGGGGTTGATACGGCCCTGGCCATAGTTCTTGCAGGGGTAGTTGTTTTTGCTACCGCCAGTGGTAGGACGTCCGAAAGAGTAGGGACGGGCATCGTTGCCACCACCCTGTGTTATGGCATACTCGTAGATACTCTCGTCAGCATAGGCCTCGCCTTCCTGATGCATCTGCTGGAAGAACACCTGATAGGGGTTGGCCGGTGTGCGTGAGTCGGTCGTAATGAAAGTAGCGGAACCGGGGTTGTCGATAACGGCCTTGAAGTAGGTACGAGCCAGCTCGTAGTAGTCCTTCCAGTCTGAACGACGGCCATAGGTGGCACCGTTGTTCTCTGAACCTAAGTTCTCGAAGGTGATGGTCTCGCCAAGTCCGTCAACACGGGCAATGTCGCCACGACGGGTCTGGTAGCCGCCAGCCTCCAGTGCGATACGTCCGATCAGACCCTCGACATAGGTGCGAGAGAAGTAGTTCTTGCCTGAAATGCCGGGAATAGAACCGACACGATACATCACAGGAGCAGCCTGCTGCAGCTCTTCCAGGATGACATCGTAGATAGAGTCGCGGCCTACAAGTCCCTCGTGGTCAGTGGTCTTGCCACCGATGTAGGGTACGTCGCCGAAATATTTGATGAGCTCACGATAGGCAGTGGCCTTCAGTGCTACAGCCTCGCCATAGAGCTGACCCATGGTGCAGGCTACGCCAGCCCCTAACATTTCGTCGAAACCCTCAGAGGTCTGGATAGCGTTGACTACGATAACTGCCTTGTTGATAACTTCATAAAGGGCAGCATAGGTGTCGTTCTCCTTCTGATAGCTGAGCAGGGTGTACTCGCCAGCGTAATTACCATTCTGATAGAAACTTTCAGGATAGTGGCGTCCAGGCTGATTGCTGAAGTTCTCAGGGTGACGTTCTATATCAGAGCCTGCTACGTCGGCAGCATAGAAGAGACCGTCGCCGAAGACCTTGTTCTGGCCTGCGTCTGTCCAAGAGGAGTATGCGCCTTCGAGCGCTGCACGAGCTGTCTCGTCGGTGGAGAATACAAAGGCTGCGTCAGCTTTGGATAGCGTGTCAGTCTCCAAATAATCGCTACATGATGCACCTGCCATGAGGATACCTGCTGCGAAAAGTGTTGAATATAATATCTTTTTCATAGTTATATATCTCCTTATGATTTAGAATGCAACATTAAGACCGAATGTAAATGTTCTGGCACGTGGATATGAGTTCCAGTCGTAGTTCGGAGTGGGGAAGCCGTTGTTGCCTCCAGGACGGGTGTTTACATCGGGGTCGCTGCCCTTGTAGCCGGTGAGGCAGAACAGGTTGCCGCCAGTGAAGTAAACACGCAGGTTGCTGATACCTACCTTCTTGGTCAGGTTTCTGGGGATGGTGTAACCCAGCGTCAGGGTGTTCAGGCGCAGATAAGAAGCACTTTCAACGAACTCAGAGTTCACCAGGCCATACTCTGCATAAGGCAGAGCATACTTGGCACCACTGTTCAGAGCTGCCAGGGCAACGGGATCGGTTACTGCAACAAGGTCGCCGCTTGCATCAACGTCGTAGATCTTCCAGCAGTCAGAAACAATGCTCAGACGGTTCCAGCCAAAACTGGTGTCCTTGTTACCCATCATAGAGTGCATAGCGTTGGCATTGTAGACATCGCCACCAATCTGATAGGTAAAGCCGGCAGAGAAGTCGAATCCCTTCCAGTTGGCGTTGAGGTTGATACCACCAGTGTGCTTGGGCATGGTATGACCGATGACTGTGCAGTCTTCCTCAGTGATAGTGCCGTCACCATCGGTATCCTGGAACTTAACCATACCGGGGAATGCTACCTGACCCTCGGGCAGGTTGTAGAGTGCTGAAACGCTGCCGGGATAGTTGGTAACGTTAGAACCGGTATCGGGCACGCCGGGCTTCAAAGTCCATACGCCATTCACTACGTTGAAGTCGTCGACAGTGTAGAAACCGGCAGACTTGTAACCATAGATGGTTCCGACGGGCTCACCCTCACGGATGATGTAGTCGTTGTATGGGCGCTTCATGCTTGAACCCCAGTTGGTGTTGGTATCGGCATTGACACCTTCAACCACCTTCTCTACATTATTCTTATTATAGTTGTATGTCGCGTTCAAGCTCAGGTTGAAATCCTTTGAACGGACAATCTCGTAGAAGATAGAGAACTCAATACCTTTGTTCGAGGTCTCACCCACATTCTGGTACTGATAGCTGTGACCTGTTGACTCAGCAACGGGAACGCGCATCAGAATATCCTTCGTAGTGTTCCAGTAGAACTCAATGCTACCACGCAGCTTACCATTCCAGAAACCATAGTCGATACCAAGGTTACGGCTGACGGTGGTCTCCCACTTCAGGTCGGGATTAGCCAGTACGGCACCAGGTGAGAAGGTTACCTTGCGGACACCGTTGGTCCAAACTACTGAGGGCTCCCAGTACTCTTTCCAAAGGCTGGCATCGATATTATCGTTACCAGAGGTACCCAGAGACAGACGCAGCTTCAAGTTGTCCAGCCAGCTCTTGGCATCGGCCATGAAAGGCTCGTCGCTGATGCGCCATGCAAAGGCGGCAGCGGGGAAGTAACCCCAGTGCTTGTTGGGAGCGAAGTTCGAGCTACCGTCGGCACGGAATGTAGCGGTGAAGAGATAACGGCCTAAGTAGTCGTAGTTGACACGACCGAACCATGACAGGGTGTGCTTCGGCTCACCAACGGTGTTGCTGAAGTCTGAAGCCTGCTGTGTCTGGGTCAGATAGGCGTCAACCATGTTGTACATGCTGAAGAAACCGAAAGCGCGGTCCTGACTGAATTCAGAGGGGAAACCTGCACCGGCCATTGTATTGCTGTTGCTCTTGCTGGCCAGCACCTCGTTACCTAACAGGAATGACAGGTTGTGGTCCTCGCCCAGGCCCTGAACCTGATAGTTCAGCGTGGTGGCCCAACGAACGCCATAGCCGTCGCCATTGGTCAGAGTAGCCTTGTTGTAGGGATTGCTTGACTTACCGCCGTCCCACTCCTGCTTCTTGCTCCAGTTACGGCTCAGCGAGAGCTCGGTCTTGGCGGTGAGGCCCTTGATGACGTTCCAGGTCAGGGTACCCATACCGCGAACACGCTGACGGTTCGTCACGCTGCTATAGTTGTCGATAATCGACAGGGGGTTGCTGACTTCTTCCACGCTGGCGCTACCCATACCGAGGTCAGAGGGTTCTCCTGAGCCCAGAGGGTTGTCAATGGGCTTGAAGCCGTAAACGGCATTACCGGCAGCATACTCCCACTGCGTTCCTTCCATCTTCATCTCGCTGTAACGCAAGTCGGCATCGAAGGTCAAGTCCTTTGTTATCTTCTGGGAAATCTTGAAGTTAGCGTTCCAGCGCTTGAAACCTGTATTGATACGGTTACCCTCATCGGTGACGTAGTTGATAGAAGCATAATACTTGGTAGCCTCGTTACCACCGGTGAGTGACAGGTCGTGGTTCCAGCTGTAAGCTGTTTTCATCACGTCGTCCACATAGTTGTGAACACCAATGTTCTTATATTCGTTCAGGTGATTGCCGTTGGCACTGCCCAGTCCGAAGTAAGAGGCTACACCCTCACCATAGGCATCGCCATAAGCCTTGGCGTAGCTCCAGTTGTGGAGAGCATAGTCATAGGCATTCTGCACATCAGGAGTATAGGTTGACTTCTTAATCTGATAGTACATGTTGTACTTCACCTTAGCCTTACCGTCACCCTTAGAACCCTTAGTGGTAATCAGGATTACACCATTGGCACCACGGGCACCGTAGATGGCTGTAGAAGCAGCATCCTTCAGCACGTCGATGCTCTCGATGTTGTCGGCCGGAATATCGTTGATGTCGCTTACCTGAACACCGTCAACAATGTAGAGAGGGTCGTTTGACTGGGTGATAGAACCACCACCACGGACGCGGATTGCTGTCGTACCACCGGGACGACCGTCCTGAGAGACAACGCTTACACCAGGCAGCTGACCCTGCAGGGCCTGAGCTACGTTAGAGACAGGGTTCTTGGCCAAAGTCTCACCAGTAACTGATGCTACGGCACCCGTCAGGTCGCGACGCTTCATCGTACCATAACCCACAACCACCACGTCTTCAAGTGTGGTGTTGTCTTCTTCCAGCGTAATGTTCATGTTACCGCTGGCTTTCAGTGACTGAGGCTTGTAGCCTACATAAGAGAACTTGATGGTTGAGCCTGCGGGAGCGTTGACACTGAAGTTACCGTCAATGTCTGTCACCGTTCCCTGGCCGCTACCATACGTAACGCTTACTCCAATCAGGGGTTCACCGGACTTGTCCTTGACTGTTCCCTTGATTGCATTCTGGGCGAAGCCCGTTAGCCATAGCATACACAGCAGCATGGCTAAGAGTAGTCTTCTTGTTTGCATGTTTTGTTAATTTTAAAAGTTTGTTTTGTTTGTAGTAGTCAATTTGCGTGCAAAAGTACTTAATTTTGTTTAAACAGGCAAATATTTACTCCTTTTTTTGCGGTTTGCGGTGTTTTTTTTATATTAAGGAAGCGGACCGTTCTCACGAAAAGTCCGCTTCCCTTTTATAAGATTAAGGTATAAGAACCTTAATTTAACCATGCCCTCATTTGACAATCACCTTTTTGCCGTTGATGATGTAAATACCCTTTGTAGGCTTGCTCACACGTACACCCTGCAGGTTGTAGATGGCACCGTCGGATTCAGACAAAGTGTTTGATACAATACTCTTGATACTGGTTCCGGGGGTAGCGCCTACTCGCTTCCGGAACTCTTCTGGTGCATCGGCAAAGACCTTTTCTTTTGTATAATTAGCAGCTTGCTCTTCTGTTAAGATAGTCTCATATTCCTTGTTACCGGTAGAGTGGGTAAACTTTATCACATTACTGGTGGGTGAGATGACATCACCATTTTCATTCAAAGTTTTGTACTCATAGAATCCGTCAGCTGCAGAGTTCATACCAGCAGCAGTAAAACGAGATGTAATTATCCGGTCTGGTTGCTTAAGTGTCGTATTCAGCCATGCCAGATTAGAAACGGAACCCCATGAGCGTCCCCAGTTAAAGGTGGCAGACTTACAGTCTACAATACATTTGCTCATAACATAGCCGTACTTTTTAGCTCCGTTGGGAGCTGCAATGGTTACGTCACCCTTACCTTCCTCCATCTCACGACTTTCCAGCGTGAAGGTTGTGTTCTCATAGAATACATCGCCACCACCGCAGACAAAGTCTACCAATCCGTGGATGTCGCAATTGCCAAAGTAGAAGTATCCGGCGCTGTTATTGCTATAATACGTGTCCTGATAAGACAGCATGGTTACGTTTTTGCATACAGTGTAGTTACCCTTGTCCTGCAAACATACAGCACGTCCTGCTGATGCAGCAGCCTTACCTGTTGAAGGATCATAATATGGATAAGCATTCTTTAAGGTCAAGTTTTCCAGTGTCAGATACTGAGAGGTGTTAAGGAGTGTTGCTGTAATGCCAATACCTTCTTTCTCAGGCTCATTGACGATAACGGTACCAGTCTGGCTTTCACCCTTAATGGTAATGTTCTTTCCTGATACGGTTGTCAGACAAGCATTGCCAAGGTCGTAAGTTCCATTGGGGAGGTAGATGGTGACATCACCAGAACCATTGGCTTCGTCAAGTGCTCCCAAGAAACCAGATGCCTTTCCTGCTACAACAGTGTAGGTGCTCGTACTGCTATCATAGCTATAGAGCGGAGCCTTCTGGTTGGCAATGACCAGTTTGTGCAGATAACTGGTTCCGTAGAAATTGAGAGTGACAGTGCCTGCCCCACCTTTATAACTCAGAGTGCCAATGCTTCCGTCAGTAGAAACCTTGTCATTCTCAATGGTTGAAACAACTTCGCCTGCGGCATTGGTTAACGTAATGGATTTTCCACCAGAATACTGACAAAGGCTCAGTACAATGTTGGCGTCACCACCAACCAAGAGGTTAACCTTGTCTCCATTTCCAAATACCCATCCGTGAGTGGTGTCGTGGAACTTGCCGTTACCCTCTGGATTGAAGGCTTCATGATCCTCTGCGTAGAAATACTGATCGTAGAGGTTGAAAGTATAACGCTCGCTTTCGCTCTCGACTTCAATGGGAGTCTGAACAGCATAGAGACTGGTGTTACCAGTGATAACCTCGTCGGTTGTATACTTTCGTCCCCCCTTAGCGCTTACAAACCAACCGCGAACTTTATATCCTTCAGCAGCGGTAGCTTTCGTGTAATCTTGTTCAAAGGTAGCTATTTTTGCATCTTTCTCTACGGTTTGTGTACCCATGGCGGTTGTACCATCAGTATTATAATAGGTCAACGTAAAGTCTGGCTTGAAAATGAAGGTAGCTAAATACTTAACAGTCTCACCGTTTGCTGTAACAGGGATAGTGACGATTGTCTTCTGTTCAGTACCAGTTCCGGTAGTAGCATAGGTTATTGTGCCAATCTCTCCATTAGCGGCAACGACCTTGCTGATAGGATTGCTTTCGCTAATAAGTGCTTTAGTCTTTGAAACTTCAATAGTTGCGACATAGTTTCCTTCGCTGTCTTGATCGAAGATATCACCGGCAGTATAAGTTTCTCCGTTGGCCTCGAAAGTGTCAAGAATTGGTGCTTTCGACATGTCAACCATACCGTAGATGTCGAGTTCAAACATGTATGCGTTTTGGCTTGAGTTCAAATTTGTCCAGCGTAGCTGTACATTTTGCTTGTTGATTTCCTTGCTAACCTCACACCATCCGGCAGGGGCGGCATAACTGCTGGAGATGACAACCCAGTCGGTATCTCCATCACCCTTTGCCTCAAGTTTCCAACCACGGCTACCACCTGTAGCGCCATGGATATAGCGCACCTTACTGATATTGGCCAATTTGCTTGTTGTCACATAAGGATCAGCAGCCTTGGATGCCATCAGAGCAATATGGGGCAGCGTTGTATAGCTTGCAAACTTACTGTCTTCAACACTTCTGATTTCAGTATTATAAAGGGTGAAGATTAGTTCTTCATCACTATATTTAGTTTTCTGTGTTATCGAAGATTCACTGGTAGCAGCTTTTGCTGGAGTCCAATCATTAAAGTCGGTAGTGTATAATGGCTTTTCCTCATATCCACTCCGCTGGATGACACTGATAGACTTGATATAGCAGTTGTTGCCAGCTGTTAATACAGCATATCCCTGAGTTACCTCTGCTGAGGTAACTTTGTGAGTTACATCAGGTGAACTGCCTGTGCCTTCATCAGAACCGATGGTATACGCTGTGTAACCAGGATAACCGACGATGGTAATGACATCTTTTACAGTCTTTACAGGAATCTGTATGGTAACACCATTTTGGAATTGATAGCTGTTTCCATTGTCGCGGGTGGTACCACCACCAAGGGTAAGGAATATGCCTTTGACATCAGAATTGATAGTGGTCAGGGCAGAACTTGTCTTGTTGAGTCCTGCACAGTCGTGCTCAAAATCCCATGTAGCTGTAACATCAGCGTAGCTGACAGTAGGTGTGGCATCTTCTTTGGGACCTTCTGTGTCCTGCACAACGGTGATAGAATAGAAATAGGTAGAACCTGTAGCGGTAATTGTTACGAAACCTGCTGTGACATCAGACGACGTGGCAGTGTAGGTCTTGTTCAAATCAGTGACATCTGTCTCTTTGCCAATAGTATAGTTGACTGAATAGTTGCCAACAATAGTTACTTGGTCATTGGTGCTGATAACAGGAACCTTGATAATTGTTCCATTGTTAACCTGAGCATCACCGGTTCGGTTGGTAGAGTCGAATTTGCCAGAAGTGGCATCAACGGTCAGCACAATACCATCTTTGTCTGATGCTACAGTGCCAGAGCTTCCTTGATAGAACGCAACGGCGCGCGGATTTGCAGAACTGGTAAAATCCCACTTTGCCGTAATGGTTTCTGCCTTGCCTACGATGGCTATCGTGGCCATGAAGCACAACATTGTTAGTCTTAGTAGATTTTTCTTCATAAGAAAATGTTTTAGTTAGTGAATATGTTATTTATTTAGTGTACGCGTAAGGCTGGTTAACAGCTCGGCAAAGTTACGAAATAAATATGAAACCTTACCGTTTTTGTTGATGCAAATTCTGTTAAAAAACACGTAATCGTTTACGAATTGAAGGGCAGTCGCCAAGTGCAATGCAGATAGTCGGAACACCCATAAGCTGTCTTTCCTTTGATGATGTGTCCTTTGCCGCAGAGGGGACAGGGCTGGCCGATGATGTTGTCGTCCGGCTTCAGCGTTTTGGTTTTCTTGGTTGTGCGCTTCTTGGCAGGTTGGTCAGCCTTTTCAGACTTTGATGTCGTAGCCTTGACTTTCTTGACTTCAGCATCGGTAAGAACGGTGATGCGACGGTTGGTGGCATCTTGCATGACTTCATTGACGATGTCGGTGACCTGTGTCTTCAGCTCTTCGATGAACTGTTGGGCGTTGTAGTTCTGATGCTCTATGTCACGTAGTTTCTTTTCCCAGATGCCTGTCAGTTCACAGCTTTTGAGGAGCTCTTCATGGATGAGGTCAATGAGTTCAATACCTGTTGGGGTGGCAACGAGACGTTTGCGGTCACGCTTGATATAATGGCGTTTGAAGAGTGTCTCGATGATGCTGGCACGACTTGAGGGACGCCCGATGCCGTTTTCCTTCATGGCAGCGCGCAATGTCTCGTCTTCGACGAACTTACCTGCTGTCTCCATGGCTCGGAGCAATGAGGCTTCATTATAATAAGGTGGTGGCGTGGTCCACTTTTCGCTAAGGGTGGGAGTGTGGTTGCCGGACTCGCCCTTGACGAAGGTAGGAAGGGTCCTCTCTGAGTCCTCGTCGTTTTTCTCCGGGTTCTCTGAGAATTCAGGATTCTCAGAGACTTTTCCTCTGACAATGCGCCAGCCTGGGTCGAGAATCTCCTTGCCAGTGACCTTGAATTCAATGGGATCTTCCCCTTTGTCCTCCGAAGAAGCTACTTCACCCAACACGGTAGTGGTCGAGTACTTGCAGTCGGGCAGGAATACTCCGATAAAACGACGTGCCACGAGGTCGAAGACCTTCTGCTCAGCATCGCTAAGTCCCTGAGGGATGACGCCTGTGGGGATGATGGCGTGGTGGTCGGTAACCTTCGAGGTGTCGAAGACGCGCTTGGTCTTTTTCAAAGGCTTGCCACCAATGGGTTTGATGAACTCAGCGTAGGGAGCTGTCCCGCCGAACTTGGTCTGATAGAGGCCGTTGAGAGTCTGAGGGCATTTGGGGTAGATGTCGTCACTGAGGTACTGGGTGTCGACGCGGGGGTAGGTGGTGTACTTCCGTTCGTAGAGGGCTTGGATGAGGTTCAAGGTCATTTCCGCTGAGTAGCCGAACTTGCGGTTGCAGTCCACCTGTAGCGAGGTCAGGTCGTACAGCTGGGGTGGCTGTTCCTTACCCTCTTTCTTCTCGACCTTAGTGACGGTGAAGGGCTTACCCTCGATGGTCTTGTATGCCTGCTCACCTTCTTCTTTCGACGTGAACTTACCCTTAGTAGCTGTGAAGGTAGTGTCGCGATAGACGGTAGCCAGCACCCAATAGGGCTCGGGCTTGAAGTTGTCAATCTCCTTCTGGCGGTTGACGATGAGGGCGAGGGTAGGGGTCTGCACGCGACCAATGGAGAGTACCTGACGGTTCTGCCCGTATTTCAGGGTATAGAGGCGGGTGCAGTTCATGCCCAGGAGCCAGTCACCGATGGCACGGGAGAGACCTGCCAGATAGAGGGGCTGATAGTCTTGCTGGTCTTTCAGGTTCTCGAAACCTTCACGGATGGCCTCGTCAGTCATGGACGATATCCACAAACGGCTGACAGGACACTTAGCTCCAGCTTTCTGCATCACCCAGCGCTGAATGAGCTCACCTTCCTGGCCTGCGTCGCCGCAGTTCACGATGCGTTCAGCCTTCTGCATCAGTCCCTCGATAATCGAGAACTGCTTTTTGATACCCTGGTCGTCGATGAGCTTGATGCCGAAGCGCTCTGGAATCATGGGAAGCGACGTCAGACTCCACGACTTCCACATTGGTGTATAGTCGTGGGGCTCCTTCAGGGTACACAGGTGGCCAAAGGTCCACGTCACCTGAAAGCCGTTGCCCTCCATATATCCATCGTGCGACGAGGTGGCTCCGATGATACGTGCTATATCCCTTGCTACACTGGGTTTCTCAGCAATACATACTATCATAGCGAGTGCGAAGGTACAAAGAAATCGGCAAAAAACCAAAAAAGTTTTGCGTTTTATGCACCAGTTGTTTGCTGATTCGGATATTTTTTGTAATTTCGCCACCGTTATGCAAGTAGTTTACGAGGACAACCATATCATTATCGTCTCGAAACAGAGTGGAGAGATCGTTCAGGGCGACAAGACTGGCGACACGCCCTTGTCTGAAACAGTCAAGGCCTATATCAAAGAAAAGTATCAGAAGCCTGGTGCTGTATTCTTAGGGGTCGTCCATCGTCTGGATCGTCCTGTGTGGGGGTTGGTGGTGTTTGCCAGAACGTCGAAAGCACTCTCGCGACTGAATGATATGTTCCGACTGGGCGAGGTCCACAAGACGTACTGGGCTATTGTGCAGAACCGTCCTTCTCAAGATGAGGGAACCCTTGAGCACTGGCTGGTACGCAACGAGAAGCAGAACAAGTCGTATGCCTACGACCGTGAACACCCGCAGTCGAAGAAGGCTATCCTGAAGTATCGCCTCATAGACCAGTCGGAACGCTATTTCCTTTTGGAAGTGCAGCTGCTGACAGGCCGCCATCATCAGATACGTTGTCAGCTTGCTGCCATGGGTTGTCCCATCAAGGGCGACCTGAAGTATGGTGCCAAACGCTCGAACCCTGACGGAAGCATCTCCCTGCTGGCCCGTCGGGTGGAGTTTGTACATCCTGTGTCAAAGGAACCTATCTGTGTGGAGGCTCCTCTGCCTGCTGACAACCTTTGGCAGTCGTTTGGGAAAGTCTAATCAGGATTGTTGGTTTTTGATGGCATCGCGACACTGCTCCATCAGCCATTTGGGCGTCGAGGTAGCTCCGCAGATGCCCACAGTCCGAATGCCCTTCAGCCATGAGGACTCTATCTCGTCAGGACCTTCGATGAGGTGTGTGTTCGGATTGACTCGCAGACACTCGTTGAAGAGCACTTTGCCATTAGAGCTTTTGCGTCCGCAGACAAAGAGTATCAGGTCGTGACGCGTGGCAAACTGCGAGATGTTTGGCATACGGTTGGCCACAGAACGACAGATGGTGTCAAAGCTACGGAAGGTGGCATCGCCTGCAATGTGCGACTGGATGTAGTCAATGATGCGATGAAACTCGTCGAGCGACTTGGTGGTCTGGGAGTAGAGATAGATGTCGCGTGTGAAGTCAAGCCTGCTGACCTCGTCGAAACTCTCGATGACGATGGCTGACGACTGCGTCTGGCCAATCAGCCCTAACACCTCTGCATGTCCTTTCTTGCCAAAGATGACTATCTGGGGAGCTATGGGCTGGGTGTTTGGTGTCAACGACATGTCATACTGCTTCTTGATGCGCTTTTGCAGTTGCAGCACCACAGGACAGGTGGCATCAATAATCTCGATGTTGTTCTGACGGGCCATCTTGTAGGTCTCTGGAGGTTCGCCATGAGCACGTAGCAGCACCTTGACGTCATGCAGCTGGCGCATCTGCTCGTGGTCGATGGTCACCAGCCCCATCTGTCGCAGACGCTCACACTCCATGCCGTTGTGTACGATGTCGCCCAGGCAATAGAGTGTATTACCCTTCGACAACTCCTCCTCGGCTTTCTGGATTGCCGTTGTGACACCAAAGCAGAAGCCACTGCCGTTGTCAATCTCGATATTAAGCATGCTTTAGTTGTTTGAAATAGGTGTCCAGCAGGCTTTGTGCTGCGACAAACGATGTCTGCTGACCTGCCAGCACACTACGTTCAGCCTCCTGCAGCTGTTGCTCAATGAGTGGATTGTTGTAGAAGTTGAGGCGCAGGTGTTCATTGATGCTCTCGTACATCCAGTATTTGGACTGCTCGTTGCGACGATAAGAGAAGTAGCCATTGGCCTTGACGAAGTCGACGTACTGGTAAATCATGTCCCACACCTCCTTGATGCCATAGCCATAGAAACCACTGTAGCACAGTACCTTGGGCAACCATCCGCTCTCGGGCATGGGGAAGAAGTGGAGGGCGTTACGGAAGTTGGTGGCAGCCATGTGGCACTTGTCCACGTTGTCGCCATCGCATTTGTTGATGACGATGCCGTCGCAAATCTCCATGATGCCACGCTTGATACCCTGTAGGTCGTCGCCTGTGCCAGCCAGTTGGATAAGCAGGAAGAAGTCAACCATCGAGTGGCAGGCTGTCTCGCTCTGTCCTACGCCAACGGTCTCGACAAAAATCTTGTCGAAGCCTGCAGCCTCGCATAGGATGATGGTCTCTCGCGTCTTACGGGCCACGCCACCCAGAGAACCTGCTGTCGGACTGGGGCGGATGAAAGAGTCTGGATGGACTGATAATTTCTCCATGCGCGTCTTGTCGCCCAAGATAGAACCCTTAGAACGCTCTGACGAGGGGTCGATGGCCAGCACAGCCAGTCGTCCTCCCTTCTCCTTAAGCACATGGATGCCAAACTCGTCGATGCTGGTAGACTTGCCTGCACCGGGAACACCACTGATGCCCACACGGATGCTGTTGCCACTATAGGGCAGACACTTGTTGATGACCTCCTGGGCCTTGGCCTGATGGACGGGGTTGACACTTTCTACCAGCGTGACAGCTTGCGAGAGGATGGTGACATCGCCCTTGACGATGCCTTCTACCATCTCAGCTGCAGAGAGCTCACGACGCCGGAAACGGTTGCGCTTCAGATAGGGGTTGATGATGGCAGGCTGCTCAACGCCGCTGTTCACTTGCAGACCTGCGTATACTGTGCTGTTTTCGGGATGTTCCATGACTTTTATCGGGCATTAATTTCTATTGTTACCTTTGGCTTGCTGGGGTCGTTGGTTATCATGAGGATACGTGGACGCGTACGAACCTTCTTCAGGTCGTTGTACATGACGGTAATCTTGAGCTTGGTAGACTCGCCTGGCTGTAGGCTGGACTTACCCAGCGAAATCTTCAGACCGCGAGTGAACATCTGCAGCGATGTAATCTTCAACTCTGAGCGTCCTGTATTCATGATGTCTATCACCTCCGTCTTCTTACTCTTTCCCTCGAAGGCCACATTGACTATCTCCTTCGACATCTCTATCTTAGGAGGATTCTGCATGTGCTCAGGGAAGGAGGGCAACAGGATGGTGGAGACAGTAATCTCATGGTCGTTGCGCACCTTGTCGCCAGGATTGCCTGCAAGGTAGATGGAGGTCTGCGTCAATCCGTAGCTGTGTACCTTGGAAGAGTTCAGGGTAACGGTAATCGTTCCTGTTTCCATGGGTTTCAGTTCCTCAGGTACCACCTTCGCGGTGAGGTAGGGTGGCAAGTGCATCAGGTTAGGATGATATGCTTTCTCTCCGTTATTATAGATGTTCAGATGCTGTACCAACTGGTCGCCTCTGTTGACGTTGTCAAACTCCAGGTCATTAGTGTTGAGTCGCAGGTCACCCATCACGACAGGATAGTTGGCAGAGAGGTCTACATAGTGCTCCAACACCTGTCCCCGCATGCGGATATAGAATGGCTCCGAGGAGGCATTGGTATAGACAGCTGCCTGTTTATCGAAGTGGCCCAACTGCTTGGCATCATAGGTCATCCTAATCTGGAACTTGTCGCCCAGATCGCCCTTGGGGTAGTCGACAACGGTACAGTTGCAGTCAGGGCGTACTCCTTCTATCCGTACCTTCTTACTGCCTTTCGTCTTGAATTCGAACACTGCGGTAATAGGCTGTTTCCAGGCTGTACGCCCTGCCTCGACGGTGGTTTTCTCTGCAATGAGTTTCTGTGCCGCCACAGGCATGGTGGCCAGCAACAATAAAGAGGATATAATGGTCTTTCTATTCATAAGTGCTATTTTGCATAAAGGGTTATCGACGGTGCTGTGGCACGGTATTCTGGTGCATAGGCACACTGGACAGAGCAGGTACCTGTCTCATACTTTCCTGCACGGTCGATATAGTATTCAGTCTCTATCACATGCTTGCCCTTCGACAAACCATAGTAATAGTAGTTCGTCGCATAGTCCTTGGGCGAGATGTAGACGCCTCTCTGATAGCCCGAAAGCTGGTGGATGGGCTCCATGCATGCTGCCCTGCGGTCAACCACCTGCACGAAGTCGAGGTCACGCGTGCTCTCAATGGTGATGCGCACCTTGATGCGGGCACCTGTTTGCAGACTGTTGGCTGTCAGCTGTTCGCCTTTGGCTGTCAGCACTTCGCGCTTGACGGAGATGCCGCTCTGCGAGGCTTCTATGTCTGATGTCTTCTGCATGAACTGAGCATAGACAGCGCCCCATGACGTACCCTCTGAGGTCTTTGCCGCAGTGAAGGTCTGCCCCTTGGGCTCACTGATATCTGTCTTGACATAGCCCATGCCTGCTGTGGCCTTGGGCAACTCAATGGGTTGCTGGTCGATGGCCAATACTGTTTGCTTTTGGCTATTGGCGATTAGCTTTTGGCTGTTGCCGTTCAGGAAGGCCCAGATGGCGTTCACACTGTTGATGGGCGTATTCCATGCCTGGGTACGCTTCTCCTGCAACAGCCAGCGACGCATCTCGTCGACGGTCTTCACGTCCTGAGGCGTAATGGCCTGGATGGCCTCTATGGCTGCTACCTCGGTAGGAATCTTGTAGTCGTACCATGAATAGGAGGCCCGTCGGGTGTCGTAATAACGCCCCATCTCTTCAGTATACACCGTAAATTCTTTCAGGCTCTGCACATACTCGGCAGCCTTCTTGTGGTCGCCATGCTTGCTGAGAACGATGGCGGTGAGGGCCTTCTCGTAGATGCTCTGACGCTTGATGTCCTTCTTCAGCAGAACGATGAGGTATTCGTTGGCTGACTTGACCTCTTTCGACAACTGACGACCGTCGAGGGCGCACAGATAGAGCCAGCGTAGTGCAGTGAACGATGGGAACGAAGGCTTATGGCCCTTCTTCTCCTGCTCCCTCAGCTTGGCCACGAGGTCAGTCATCTCCTTGCCCATGTAGTCGAAGGTCTTGGTCAATATCTTCTTGGTGTCGTTTTGTGCGCCAGTCATGAGGTTCAGGCGTACCAGCATCTCCTCTACAGCCACCGTGATGTGTGTACTGCCAGGCATGCCGGGATACCATGAGAACGAACCGTCTGCATTCTGTAGATCCTTGAGTTTCGAAACAGCCATGTCCAGACGATGGCTAATCATATTCTTGTCGAAGAAGTCTGCCAGACGTTGTTTCTGCTCCGTCTCCCGATTGGCGCTGTTCACCCATGGCGTCTCTTCCAGCACCAGGTCTTTCAGCTCCTGGTTCTTCTCCAATGCGGAGTGCAGTGAGCTCTGCGAGGCATCCTCATGCTTCCATTGCTCGAAGACGTCCTTTACCTGTGGGTTCTGGTCCATCAGCGTCTTGGCCAGCAGGTTGCTGTAATACGATGCCGCGTGGTCAATCGCACTGTATTTGCAGGGCTGTCCGATGACGGGCAGGGCCTGTACCATGAGCCATGTGGGGTTGTTGGTGTACTCGACGGTCAGTTTCTGCTGTGTCGTACCTGCGGGGAACAGCTTCGTCAGGTCTATCGTCTTGACACCAGCCTCGTGCTGGGTGTAGGGAACGGTCTTGGTGACGTATTCACGGTCGGGGAGGATGGGCAGGTAGTGTTGCTCGCCATCGCTGAAACCCTCGCCCTTGACTGTCATCTTGCAGACGAGGAGGGATTCCGTGAACGATGCACATGGAACACTGAAGGTCGCAGCACCTGTCTTGCCTGCCTCTACGTTGACGGGCTGTATTTGCTCCATCACCACCTTGTTGGTCTTTGGGTCGAGCAGTTGTAGCATGACCTGTCCACTCTTGACTTGTTCGCTGGTGTTGATGATGCGAGCCGTGATATGAGCCTCGTCGCCCATGCGGATGAAGCGAGGGATGTTAGGTTGTATCATGACATCCTTCTTGGCCACCGCCTCGCCTCCCAGGTAGCCATACAGCATGTCCTTCGTGTTGGCTACGCCCATGAAGCGCCACGTCGTCAGGCTCTCTGGCAGGGTGAACTTCAGCGTCACGCCACCTTGCTCGTCAGTCACCAGGTCAGGATAACAGAAGGCAGTCTCGTTCAGGTTTTCGCGGATAGTGGATGTAGCCTCCGTCTCACCCGTCTTTGCCTCCTCTGCTTCGACGTACTCTGCTACCACTTTGTCATCCGCCTCTGCTGTCCCCAGGGCTACCATGCCCTCTTCGTCGACTTGGGCACTGGCGTTCCTGGCAGATTTCGACGCCATCATCGTAGGCATGCTGGCTGTCTTGTAACGCATGCGCCCAAAGGCTCTGACGTACTCATGGTATGTGGGATAGACGCTTTGGTCGAAATGACTATATTCAATGTTGGGCACGTGGAGTGTCTTGTAGTCCTTCGAGGCACTGCCTTGCAGCTTGCCCCATGACATCCACTGCCAGCTGGTAGAAGGCAGAGGCAGGTAGTTACTGGGACCGAACGACCACTTGTGCTGCTTCAGCTGGTCAAGGCTCTTGTCGTAGAGCACGGCCATCAACGAGGCGTCAGCAGGTGTTCCGTCAGGATTCTTGATGGTCAGTCGCCATTCCTCCTGTTGTCCTGGTGTCAGATGGTCGCGGAAGGTTTCCCATGACAATCGGAGCTGCTTGTCGGGCATAGGGCGTCTAATGGTCTGTTGGTGGCGATAGCACTCGCCGTCCTTCACCCATGCGTATGTGATGAGCAGGCCGTTGCCGTATTCTTCCTTATAGGTCAGCTTGCGATTGACGAGGGCAGCGTTCCTTTCTACGTGTCCACCCTCGATAAGCTTTTTCCCTGAGAAGATGCTGTAGAAGATGTATAGGTCAGGGTCGGACGAACCTACCTGCAGCGTGACAGGTGTACCATCGTTGGGGAATCGTGAGTCTGAACAATAGAACCAGTCGTGGGTTTGGGTGGCAGGCACTTTGTCGTCGAGTCCGAAGACGATGAACTTAAGGTCTATCGTGTCTTCCTCGCATACGCCTTCCAGCCTGTGCTCGCCCGAAGACAACGGTTTGCCATTGGCTATGGACAGCGGGCTGTTGGCCTTGCATTCCTTCCACTTGCCATGGTCTATACGGTACTTCACCGTGCCCTCAATCTCCTTGCCTGCTGCATTGCGACGCGAGAACACCACCTCAGGCATCTCGTCGCTACGCACCTCCTGAGGCAGGTCGCAGGTCAGGGCTGTCGGCTTGGTACCCAAAGGCAGCGACATGGTGCCTTGGTGGCTCTCGCCAGCCTGGTCGGTCACGTCAGCCTCTACCACAAAGTGATAGTACATGTGTGCGTTCATCAGGTCTTGGGGCATCAGCAGGGGCACCTGCACGGAGAAGTAACCCTCGTCGTCCGTCAGGGCTTCACCCTCGTAGAGTTGTTCCTCGTTGAGGCTGCGCCCAAAGTAGCCTCCCGACCAGTAGTGCGAGTAGGTCATCCACCAGAATGCCACCCGGCGCTTGACGGTATAGTGCACCTTGGCACCCTGCACGGGTACACCGGCATAGCTCAAGGCACGTCCCCGGCCCTGAATAGTGTCGCCAGCCTTGTACGACTCCTTGTATTCGTCGAATTCCACCTCGAAGGTGGGGCGCTTGTATTCCTCCACGTTGAACGACACGCTGGCCCCCTCGGTACGGATGGTGAATTGTCCGTTCAGCAGGCCCTGAGGCAGGGTGAACTGGGCGCCGCACTTGCCATACTGGTCAGTTGTGACCTGTTGCTCGCTGACGAGCTTGTAGTTGGCGTCGCGCAATTCCAAGGTCATCTTCTTATTGCCAACACTGATATTGTCTGTCACGCTCTCCTCCTTCCACGTGATGCCGGCCACACAGACCGTCTGGCCAGGGCGATAGAGGCTGCGGTCCGTGAAGAGCGAGGTGTGCTCCCTGCCGTAGGCTTGCTCCTGATAGTAATAGCGTCCCCAGCTGTTCATCAGGGGCAGATACTTGTCATCAGGGGTGTAGGCGAAGAGACGGTTCTTGTAGCGTCCCTCGTCATCCTTCAGCTGACCGTTCTTCAATGGATGTCCCGTGCGGGCGTCCACAAGCTCGTAGCGCTTCTTGTCTCCTGGCTGGGTCTCTATGAGCAGGCGTACCCCTGAGACGTAGTAGAGACTGCGTACCGTATAGGTGGCAGGGACGGAGGTGAACTCCACCAGATAGATGCCTGCAGGCAGTCCTTCCAGGGTAAGGCTGTCGCCGAACACCTCGTACTCTTTCTTGGGTGCGAAATTGACAGTTCTCTTCAGCATCGTCAGCTCCTGGGCTCCCTTCATAATCGTTTGCAGGTCGTTCTTGTTGTCAGGCGACAAATCAGCGTTGCCCAACAGCTGGGTACGCCAGACGCGCATGGTCATGCTCTGCAGGCTGCGCAGGTTCTTCAGCTGAACGGTCTGCTGCTCCTGGGGTATGGCTACCTGATGGGGCACCTCCACCTCAAACTGGGCGTTCGTCAGTCGTGTCAATGCGTTGCGCAGGTTGTTGGCACGTTTCCACGCCCCCCAACGGTTGATGGCTTGCACCAGCCAGTCGTATTTCTCTTTGGCTGTGACATTGCCCATCAGCTCATAGCGCTGTATGGCCACCTCGCCAGCCTCGTTCAGGTCGCCATAAACGGCCAGCAACGAGTCTGCCTGCCGGATGGTCTTGACCGTCTTCGATGCTGTCAGACACGCTGCAGGACGATTGCCGGCCTTGTCGTAGTAGGTGTTGAGCATCGCCCACGCCTCCAACTCCTGTCCCACCACGCTCAGCAGGTCGTGGCCAAAGAGTTCGCTGTCCTTGCTTCTGACGATGAAAGGCTCGTATGCATCAGTCTTGACCTGTGCCAAGGCCTCGGGATGGGCCAGCGCCTGTGTCTTATAGTCTTCGCTGCGGGTGAGATATTCTTCGCCCAGCTGATGGTTGTTCCTGTATACCTGCGACAGCACGGCGTGGTAGACGGCACGCAGGGGAATGCTTGTGGTCTGTTGTGCCTGCTGCTCCAGTCGCTTGACGGCAGGCAACAGCGAGTCGGGAGCCACCTCGGCCTGCAGGCGTGCGTGTAGCAGCGTCGACTTCAGCAGTTGTCCGTAAGCCTCTTCCTTCAGGGCTTTACACTCTATCTTTTGCAAATGCTGGATGGCACTCTGGGGCAGGTCTTTGTCCATGGCCTCCTCTGCCTGTTTCCACATTTGCTGGTATGTCTGACTAAATATTCCCATAGGCACGAATAACAGTGCTGTCAGCAACATGATTAGTTTATGTTTCATACGCCTTGATGTTAGAATAGGTACAAAGGTACGACAAATTATTGATAATTGGCGGATGAAGGGGGATAATTTAAATAAATTTCGTATCTGTGCCACTTGTTTTTACTTTTGTTCGGAAATAGATGAGGGTCTGCACCACGCCACGCGTCGACAGGTAGAGCACCATCGAGAGCCATAGTCCGTGGTTGCCGATGAGGGGCATGAACAGTGTGACACCAGCGAAAAACACCCCTGCTGCCACACACGACGACAGGAGCATGCCCCAGGTCTGCGTCGTGCCAATAAAGATGCCGTCCCACACGAATGCTGCCATGCCTACCACAGGGATGAGGTAGGCCCACCATACATACTGGCGCGAGGCCTCCACCACTACAGGCTCGTCCGTCAGCAGGCGCAGGAAGGGCATGCCGCCTATGACGTAGACAGCTGTGAAGAGCACCGTCATGAATGCTCCCCACCCGAACAGGTGGCGCACCACCTCACGGTAGGCCTCGTCGTTACCCGCTCCCCAGTAGCGTCCTCCTAAGGCCTCGCCGGCATAGGCAAAGCCATCTATGATGTACGAGAACAGCAGGTATAGTTGCATCAGCAGCGTGTTGACAGCCAGTATGATAGCTCCTTGACGGGCTCCTGCTGAGGTGAAATACAGGTTGACGGCCACCAGGAACAGCGTGCGCAGGAAGATGTCTCGATTGACGCGCAGGAAGGGTTTCAGCTCCTGCATTTTGGGCAGGTTGAACGTGAAGGGCAGCCTACGGTAGTACCTCCACAGCAGGGCAAGGGCCACCAGGAAACCTGCATACTGAGCCACGACGGTACCCAGCGCCACACCTTCCACCTTGAGCCCCAGCCCATAGACCAGCGTCAGCGACGCCAGGATATTGACAACGTTCTGCATGATACTGATATACATGGGTATGCGTGTGTTCTGCATGCCTATGAACCACCCGCTCAGTCCGTAGAGTCCCAACACGGCAGGTGCTCCCCACACCACTATATTGAAATAGGTGGAGGCCAGCGGGCGAACCTCCTCCGTAGGACTGATGAGCCACAGCATCAGCTCGCGCAGAGGCCATTGCAGGGTCAGTATCAGCAGGGTAATGCCCAGCGATATGGTGGCTGAGCGCATCAGGAACCTCGCGGCCTCACTCATGTCGCGTCGTCCGCGGGCTTGTGCCGTCATGCCACTGGTACCCATGCGAAGAAATCCGAACACCCAGTAGACAAGGTTGAAAATCATGGACCCCACAGCGATAGCCCCTATGTAGGCAGCGTCGCCCATGTGTCCCACAATGGCCGTGTCGACCAGCCCCAACAGGGGCACCGTGATGTTGGTTACGATGGCAGGAAGGGCTATTTTCAGTATTTGTTGGTCTCTATTGTTCATTTTTCACTGCAAAGATAGCAAATAATTCGGAAATAATTACTATCTTTGCACCAAACTTAAGACTTTTAATATGGAACTGAAGAACAAAAAATCCGCTTGGGCAGCCTTGGCTACCCTTGGTGTGACAGCAGTTGCTGCTGGTGCTACAGCCATCGTAAAGATTCGTGAAAGGAAACGTCGTGCGAGCGAGGAGGAGGTGAAAGTGACTCCCCATCGTAAGCTCACAGCCGATCAGGAGATGGTCTATAACGAGGCCGTCAGAGCCTTCCTGCTCCTGAACGACCGCATCTACGAGCTGCGTTCCCTGCGTAAGGACTTGCAACCCCTCATCCACTGGCTGGTCACCGATGGCGACAAGCCTATCGTCAAGTCCGACGACGAGCGCATCATAGAGCTGATAGAGGATATCCGCAAGTTCCTCGTCACGCAGGTGCCTTTCATCAATGCCTGCATCAACACCATCAACGACGACGGCATGAACTATACCGACTACCTGCGTGCAGCTACGGGTCAGCCCTTCGACTCCACACTCGATGTCGAGCAGGCAGGTGCTGAGGTGGAGGAGGGCACTACCATTAAGTATGTGCTTAAGATTGGCTACTACTTCCCCGATTCCAGAATTGCCACCCATCCCGTCAAGAGCATCGTACTGGTATGATTAATCGCGAACTTTTAGCCCCACAGTCCATTGCCGTCATCGGAGGCTCCAACAATGTGCATAAGCCTGGTGGCGCTGTCGTGCGCAACATTGTGCAGGGTGGCTATCAGGGCACGTTGCGTGTGGTGAACCCCAAGGAGGACGAGGTACAGGGCATCAAGGTGTTCCACGACGCCCGCGAGCTGCCTCCTACGGAGATGGCTGTGCTGGTCATTCCTGCCAAGTTCTGTCCCGACACGGTGGAACTGCTGGCGCGAGAGAAGCAGACCAAGGCCTTCATCATTATCTCTGCAGGCTTTGGCGAGGAGACCAAGGCCGGCGTCGAGATGGAGCAGCGCATCATCGACATCTGCAAGCAGTACGGGGCCTCCCTCATAGGACCTAACTGCATAGGCCTGCTCAACCGCAACCACCATAGCGTCTTCACCCAGCCCATTCCGAAACTGAGCCCCAAGGGTGTCGACTTCGTCTCAGGCTCAGGTGCCACGGCGGTTTTCATCCTCGAGAGTGCTGTCATTAAGGGGCTGCAGTTCAACAGCGTATGGTCCATCGGCAACGGCAAGCAGATAGGCATCGAGGACGTGCTGCAATACATGGACGAGACGTTCGACGCAGAACACGACTCATCTGTCAAGCTGCTATATATCGAGAACATCGGCAACCCTGACAAGTTGCTGTTCCATGCCTCGAGCCTCATACGCAAAGGCTGTCGCATAGCAGCCATCAAGGCAGGCTCCAGCGAGAGCGGCAGTCGTGCCGCTTCGTCGCATACAGGAGCCATCGCCTCCTCGGATTCTGCAGTCGAGGCCCTCTTCCGCAAGGCAGGCATTGTACGTTGTCATAGTCGCGAGGAGCTAACCACCGTTGGGTGCATCTTCACCCTTCCTCCTCTGACAGGCAAGCGCTTCGCCATCGTCACCCATGCCGGAGGTCCTGGCGTCATGCTTACCGATGCCCTGTCGAAGGGTGGCTTGGAGGTGCCAAAGCTCGAGGGCGAGGCTGCTGAGGAACTCAAGGGGAAGCTCTTCCCTGGAAGCAGCGTTGCCAACCCCATCGACATTCTGGCCACAGGAACCCCTGAGATTCTTGGGACGGCTATCGACTACTGCGAACAGCGCTTCGACAACATCGACGCCATAGCTGTCATCTATGGCACTCCGGGGCTGACGACACTCTACGAGGCCTATGAGGTGCTGCACCAGAAGATACTGGCGTGCAAGAAGCCCATCTTCCCCATCCTGCCCAGCCTGCACACGGCAGGTCCTGAGGTGGCGGAGTTCCTGGGCAAGGGACACGTCAACTTCTCTGACGAGGTGACGCTGGCCACGGCATTGTCGCAGATTATGACCACGCCACCACCTGCTCCCCCCGAGGTGCAGCTGTACGGCATCGACATACCCCGCCTGAACAAAATCATCATGAACATCAGCGAGAGTGGCTACGTCCAGCCCTCCGTGGTGCGCGAGATACTCTCCTGTGCAGGCATCCCCATGGTGCCCGAGAAGGTCAGCGACCAGAAAGACCAGCTCGTAGCCTTCGCCCAGCAGGTGGGCTATCCCGTCGTTGCCAAGGTGGTCGGCCCCGTCCATAAGAGCGATGTGGGTGGTGTGGCGCTGAACATTCGTACCGCAGAACACCTGGCACTCGAGTTCGACCGCATGATGCAGATAGAGGGTGCCACAGCCGTCATGGTGCAGAAGATGCTGCGTGGCACGGAACTCTTCATAGGCGCCAAATACGAGGAGCGCTTCGGACACGTCGTGCTCTGTGGCTTGGGCGGCATCTTCGTCGAGGTGCTCAAGGACGTGCAGTCAGGTCTGGCACCCCTGTCCTATGGCGAGGCCTTCTCGATGATTCACTCGCTCCGGGGCTATAAGATTATAAAAGGTACGCGTGGGCAACAGGGCATCAACGAGCAGAAATATGCCGACATCATTGTCCGTCTGTCCACCCTGCTGCGCTTCGCCACAGAGATTAAGGAGATAGACATCAATCCGTTGTTGGCCGACCAGCACGACGTCGTGGCAGTGGATGCACGCATATTGATAGAAAAATAGGAACAAGGAAAGAGAATAAAAAATAAGCAATTATGGAAAATCAGAAACGCTATGGTCACTTCGACGACCAGCATCGCGAGTATGTCATTACTGACCCGCAGACACCGTGGCCCTGGATAAACTACCTGGGCAACGAGGACTTCTTCTCGCTCATCTCCAACACCGCTGGAGGCTACAGCTTCTACAAGGATGCCAAGTTCCGTCGCATCACACGCTATCGTTACAACAACGTTCCCATGGACAACGGAGGGCGCTACTTCTACATCAAGGACGGCGATACCGTCTGGAACCCCGGGTGGAAGCCCTGCAAGACACCCCTCGACTTCTACGAGTGCCGTCACGGCATGAGCTATACGCGCATCACAGGTCGCAAGAACGGTGTCGAGGCCTCTGTGCTCTTCTTCGTACCCCTGAAGAAGTGGGCCGAGGTGCAGAAGCTGACGCTGAAAAACGAATCAAAAGAGGTAAAGTCATTAAAGCTCTTCTCGTTCGAGGAGTGGTGTCTCTGGAATGCCGCTACCGATATGGAGAACTTCCAGCGTAACTTCTCGACTGGTGAGGTGGAAGTCGAGGTGCCGAATCTCGGCATCTCAACTTCGAACAATAGTTCGAAGATTGAGGGTAGCACCATCTATCACAAGACAGAGTATCGCGAACGCCGCAACCACTACGCTTTCTATCACGTCAATGCCCCCATCCAGGGCTTTGATACCGACCGTGAGACCTTCGTAGGCCTCTATAACGAGTTTGCCGATCCTCAGGCTGTTATGGAGGGCAAGCCCCGCAACTCGCATGCACACGGCTGGAGTCCTATCGCATCTCATTATATCGAGGTCACCCTGCAGCCAGGCGAGAGCAAGGACTTCGTGTTCCTCCTTGGCTACATCGAGAATGAGCAGGATGAGAAGTTTGAGGCTCCTCAGGTCATCAACAAGAAAAAAGCCCACGCCCTCATTGCCGAACTCGATACTACCGAAAAGGTAGACAAGGCCTTCGCTGAGCTCTGCCAGTACTGGGACGCTCTCCTTAATATATATAAGGTACGCACGGGCAACGACAAACTCGACCGCATGGTCAATATCTGGAACCAGTACCAGTGCATGGTGACGTTCAACTTCTCACGTTCTGCCTCGTTCTTCGAGAGTGGCGTGGGACGCGGCATGGGCTTCCGCGACTCTAATCAGGACCTCGTGGGCTTTGTCCACCAGATTCCGCCACGCGCACGCCAGCGCATCATCGACATCGCCTCCACGCAGTTCCCCGACGGCGGCTGCTATCACCAGTACCAGCCCCTCACCAAGCGCGGCAACAACGACATCGGCGGTGGCTTCAACGACGACCCCTGCTGGCTCATCTTCGGCACTGTGGCCTATATCAAGGAGAGTGGCGATTTCTCGATTCTCGACGAGATGGTGCCCTTCGACAACCAGCCTGGCACGGAGGTGACGCTCTTCGAGCACCTGAAGATATCGATGGACCACGTCATCAAGAACCTCGGTCCCCACATGCTGCCGCTCATCGGTCGTGCCGACTGGAACGACTGCCTGAACCTGAACTGCTTCTCGTGGGATCCCAACGAGTCGTTCCAAACCACCGAGAACGTATCTGAGGGCACTAAGGCAGAGTCTCTGATGATTGCGGGCCTGTTCGTGGTAACAGGTAAGGACTACGTCGCTCTTTGCAAGAAGATTGGCAAGGCTGACGAGGCTGCCCGCATGCAGCAGGCAGTAGATGCCATGATAGACGCTGTCAAGAAACACGGCTGGGACGGTGAGTGGTACCTGCGTGCCTACGACTTCTATGGTCGGAAGATTGGCTCCAACGAGTGCGACGAGGCCAAGATATTCATCGAGTCGCAAGGCTGGTGTACGATGGCTGAGATTGGAGCCGAGGAAGGTATGGTTGCCAAGTCATTGGATTCTTGCAAGAAGTATCTGGAGTGCGAACACGGCATGGTACTCAACAATCCCGCCTTCACCAAGTACATCTACGAGTATGGCGAGATTTCTTCTTATCCCGAGGGCTACAAGGAGAATGCTGGCATCTTCTGCCACAACAATCCCTGGGTTATCATCGGCGAGTGCCTGGCAGGTCGTGGCAACGACGCATGGAGCCACTACGCTAAGATTCTGCCCAGCTACGTTGAGGAGAAGTATCAGACCCTGCACAAAGTAGAGCCTTACGTCAACTGCCAGATGGTGGCAGGCAAGGACGCCTTCAAGCCTGGCGAGGGCAAGAACTCATGGCTCACGGGTACTGCCGCCTGGATGTGGTACACCGTCTCTGAGTTCATCCTTGGCATCAAGCCCGACTACGTTGGCATCCGTATCGACCCCTGCCTGCCCGAGACAGCTTCTGACTACACCGTCCAGCGTCGTTTCCGTCAGGCCGACTACGACATCACCATCCATCCCAACGGCTCGCAGAAGGGCGTCAAGAGCATCACCCTCGACGGCAAGCCTATTGACGGCACCGTCATCCCCTACGCCCCAGGCAAGCACGTCGTCGAAGTCGACATGTAAGCACATCCCTAAACATGCGAATCCCCTCCCGCCACCTCCCCCTTTTGGGTGGAGGAGGGGAGGGTTTGCTCAATCGTAATACGAAGCCCCTTCGGTCGTAATACGAAGGCTGCTCAGTCGTAATGTGAAGCGCCTTCAGTCGTAATACGATTTTCTGCACAGCTGGGGTCATTTTTTCACTTTTCAGTTTCTGAAAATCTTAAAATCGTCTTTCATCCTTCACTATTTAAAGGCTAACTTATTGTGCCATAAAGTGTTAAGTAACTTTAAAAGCAGGGTTAATCTTTCACTTTTCTTTCACTTTTCCTTCACTCATCCTTCACTTTTTGCTTTGATGGCACCTGAAGGGTAGTTACATTACGACTGAGCACCCTTTACTCGGCATGTAACTGGTGCTTTGTCGGCATGTAAATCATGCTTCCTCGGCATGAAAGTGAAAGATAAGTGAAGGAAAAGTGAAAGAAAAGTGAAGGATAAATGAAGGATGAAAGATGATTTAAGCCATTGTACTACAACCTTTTAAACTAAAAAAGTGAAGGATGAAGGACGATTTCATGATTTCGCGTGAAAATTTTCGCTGAACGGTTTGACAAATTTGAGCCCGATGAAGGCATTCTTGAGCCGGGCGGTGCCCTGTCGCGAACCGTCCGCAATCTGGCAGCGCCCCGTCCTCTGACGGTCTCCGCCCCGTCCATCTTCGCCCTCGCTCTAACTCCATCTTTGCGAATCCATTTGTCGCTTTGTTGCATTGTGACGTTTTTCTCTTATTTTCCAAACTTTTTTCGCACTTTTTTCTTCTATGTTGCTTTCCAAATAATTGGAAAATATTTATTGTTTATTAACTGTTTATTATCAATCACTTAGCGTGAATTCCGTTAGTACGATGACATCTGAAGAAGATGTAGCTATCAGCCCAACACTTTATGCT
>JAFPWS010000092.1 GCA_017412705.1 Prevotella sp. | reverse complement strand
GTCGCCGATGCTGTGCTTGACCGAATTGTACACTCATCACACCGTATCGAACTCTTCGGCGAAAGCATCCGAAAGATGAAGACCAAGAAGTAAACAGGGTAAAATAAAAATGACCCCGCCAGTCAGGACTTTAGAGGGGTCTAAATAAAAAAGTTTTCGGGGGTCAACATCGCTTTGCCCTCGGGGGTCAAACACGCTCGGCTTTTCCAACTTTCACAGATCTTATTTTGACGCATATTTCCGCCTCCGTCCCCGAAGGGATGGATGTGGGAAATGGGTCTGTTTGCTATTTTAGAAATAGTAAAACGGGCATTTTGAGTGGTATTTGCACCTCAAAAGAGCCGTAAATCAATATTTTCGTTAAAAAAACGGCCAAATGTTTGGCAGTTCGGAAGAAAATGACTACCTTTGCACCCGCAAAACAAGATGGTGCCTGTAGTTCAGTTGGTTAGAATATTGGATTGTGGTTCCAAGGGTCGACGGTTCGAACCCGTCCAGGCACCCAGAGTTAAGTAGTTGGCAATCAGAAGATTGCCAATTATTATTTTAGGTAAGTTTTGCCTGAGAATAATAGAAAAACTGGGCGATGAAGCGTAAGAAGACAGACAATGTATCATATATAGCACCTGACGGCAAGAAATTCAGGGACTTGAAAGAATATATGGACTATACCGCTACCAAGTTCCATGACGGGAAAGTGGTGCCGGGTTCTGTCGCACAGTTGTTCAAGTCGCTTCGCAGATATCAGGACACAGATTATGTTCATGCCATCGTCAGCATCAAAGACGAGAAAGGTAACTTCTCAGTACAGTGCTTCCATACGATGCCTGTGGACAACATCGTTGCTCCCTACACTGATGTCAAGCAGTTGACCCAGGATCAGAAATACATGAGATCGACGATTGCCGACATGAAGAGGGTTCTGGAGAAGTATTGGAACTGCCAGTGCACGGCTACTGTCATTGTATCTCCTGATATCGAGTTCAAGAGTAGCCAGACGTTTATGATGGTGAATGGCTATATATTGAAATCAGACACAGAAAAAGGGAGCAAACGTGCCCCCTTGAAACTTCCGACTACCAACTAACAATGAAAAGTAGCCTGAAAAAGGTTATTTTTCGGAAATAAGCATTGTCTTTCCGAAATTATTGCTAACTTTGCACTGTGATTCTGAAAAGAGTCGCCCGTGAAGGTTCGCTTAGCCGCGATTAATTGGGAACTGGGGTGAGAATCCCCGACTGTCCCGCAGCAGTGAACTCCGTTATGGCTTCTAAGCATAAACGCCATTGGGTATTTGCCCGAGAAGGCGCTTGGGAGTGGAGGAAAGTCTGAAGACCAGCCTTCGTCGGTAAAAAAGCCGCAGCACCACGATGTATGGTGTCGGCAGGCGCAAGAAGATTTTTGTGGTATAATCATGAGGAAGGACTGGCATGTACCGTGCGGCCTCTTTTGTCCAGCGCAACTGTGCGCATACATGTATTATTATATAAGTTCTACGGGGCAGTCTGTCGTGAGACAATACTTCCCCATTTATCGAGTATTCAAAGAATTTGAGATATGAAACATGAATCAATCGTCGTCGTGTACGACAGCTGTCAGGCTATTGCTGAAGAGATAGCCGACAAACTGGGTGCTGAGACAGTCAGCGTCCAGAGTCTGAACAACAGGCAGGTGGAAAACTGCCAGAGTCTTGTCCTTGCCGTTGAGTTCCAGGCTGACGGCCCGCTGTCACCGCATTGGCAGTATGCCTGTCAGATGCTGCGTGGATCCAGCCTGAGTGGTAAGAATATTGCCGTGATGGTCGCCTTGGGCAACAGTCAGGACAATGGCATCTATGCCGAGGCTTTCTTCAGCGAACTCCGGCAAAATGGGGCGCACATCGTAGGCGAACAGCTCTATGCAGGTACGTCAGGATGGAACACCGACAACTGGATTTGCAGCGTATCACCAAACTTATAATCAACCAAACTCCTTAACCGTTATGAGCTATATCTTTATCGTCGCCCTGGAATTTCTGCTGACATTCTGCGGCGTGGCCATGCTTATCAGGTACTATAACCACAGGGCATAGGGCAGACAAGAAAAGGGAGCAACACCCTTGAATGGATGCTGCTCCCTGCTGTTTTATTCAAGATGAATCCCTCATTACGAGACCTCAATGGCCTTCTGAACCTTCTGCTTCGGCTCGGTCTTCGGCATGGTGACGGTCAGGATGCCGTCCTCTACCTTGGCTGAGATCTTGTCACGCTCCACATCGTCTGGCAGCATGTAGTTCTGCTCGTAGTTAGAGTAGCTGAACTCGCGGCGCAGATAGTGGTGATGCTTGTCCTCATGCTTGTGCTCGGCCTTGTTCTCGATGGCGATGGTGAGGTTGCCCTCGTCGTTGATGCTTACTCGGCAATATTCTTTCTTGATGCCAGGGGCTGCAAGTTCCATGGTGTAGGCCTTCTCATCCTCCTTGACATTGACTGCGGGTGCTGTTCTGTTGGTGGAAAAGCCGTGCGTGTTTGACCCCCGAGGGCAATGCGATGTTGACCCCCGAAAACTTTTTTATTTTGACCCC
>JAFPWS010000001.1 GCA_017412705.1 Prevotella sp. | reverse complement strand
CTGCTCAGTCTTTGAGGCAATCATAGGTGTGCCGTTACCAACCTGAACTACTAACTGCGCATTACCCGTGGTCTTCACATTCACGGTTATGGTACCCTTGCCAGCAGCCACCTTCAGAATCAGACCGTTGAAGTTGTTCTTCACCTCACTTGACCCTGGTGTGGCGTCCGTAATCTGCCCCATGTTGGTTGTCTGGCTGATGACCACGCTCTTGTCGCTTGCATCATAGCCCTCTGAGCCAACATTGTAGTAAATGTAGTTCACTACATTGTCAGATAAGTTCTCGTTACCGAGACCTTCCGTATTAACTGTCGTTTCTCCAGTTATCAGATCAAGCATAGCCATCTCCACAATGTTCTTGAACTCCTTCCAACCATCGGTGGCCTCGTACTTTGCTTTTGTGCCAGCTGGGACGTAGAGGGTGTTTTCATCTGGATTCTTTCCATTTCCATCAAACACCTCATTAAGGGCAAACGGCTCTTCGATATGGGAGTACACATCAAACCTTTCACATTCATTCCCTGTGCCATAAAATGCCTTCTTCCCAATCTTCTCCAGATTCTTGGGAAGCTCTATTGCAGACAATTTATTGCACCCTCCAAAAGTCTCCGTGCCAATTTCTTTTAGAGATTCGGGCAATGTTACCTTTTTCAAATTGAAACACCACGAGAATGCGCCACCATCTAAATGATCTGACACATTAGTTCCACGAATAGTAGTGACACCTTCACCAATGGTAACGGTTTCAAGTCTTGAGCACTGAAGAAATGCTTGGTAACCAATACTTTCTACGCTGCCAGGAATGTCTATTGATGTGAGAGCACACCTCATGAAAGCACAGGGACATAAATATTTAACAGATTCTGGAATGTTTATTGAATGCAGAGACCAGCATTCTGCAAAAGCACCTATTCCGATAAAGTTGATAGTATTGGGGATTTTAACGGAAGTCAAATTGTTACAATGTGCAAAGGCGTAATTTCTAATCTCGGTAACAGTATAGGTTTCTCCGCCTATAGTAAAAGAGGATAATATAGCGATGTCACCTGATGCCTCTGGGCATCCGGCTTGATCATTACTATCCCAACCTGTCCCCTTTTTCACACCGGCCTCACTCTGTCCAGGTGTATACTCATAATTAACTTTTGTCTCTGGGTCTTGCCATACGTCTGCCCATGCTCCTGTTGGTATCAGAAGAATTGCAAGCAGTGGAAGCAATGCGTAAAATCGTCTCATCATAATTATCTTGTTATTTGAATTGTTTGATTGAATGTGAATAGTCTCTTCAGTCCAAATGCTTGTGAGAAGACAGAAAAAGAAACGTGGACTGATTACTTCGTCTACGTTCTTCGAGGTATCGCCAAACACCTTACAATCCTTAACGAGTAAAAGCCCACGCCATCGGCGTGAGCATCCTTGCTTTTACTCTTGGATTGTTCAAATTTTGGCGAAATTTCGAAGAACAAGATTCAAGCGGACGCTTCAATTTTCCTTAAGGAGAACACCGTCGCGACTCGGCATAACTCAAGCAAGCTTGGTTCTGCTCTCGCTGCTCCGGCATTTCCTATATGTCTTTTGTCTTTGCTATGTCATACGCCATGCGGTTTTAGTTTGTTACTACTATTGTTTATTTCTCTATCATTCTAATCAGGCTGCAAATGTATGCATCCGAGACGTTGCTGATTTCACTTTTGTCATAGATGGTCATTAGCGTTATCACGACTTCATCGTCTGCAATCTGCTTGACATTGTAGGTAATGACACGCGCCCCACCACTCTTCCCTTTTCCCTTGGATGTGATAGCCATTCGGTTTTTATAGGTATGGTGTCCAAGAGGTTCTCCGCTGAAGGGGGAACGTTCAAGTTCATCAAGGAATGTATTATAGTCTTCCTTGAAAGACTTGTATTTCTTCTTCAAGTCTTTAGCAAGACGCTGAAACTCTGGGAGGTATTTGAACTTTACTTTCATGTTTCTTTGACTTAATCATCAAACAAAGAGCGTGCGTCATCATATACTTCTCCGGCATGAAGTTGTTCAAAGGCTTTAGTTAATGTATCCTTCACCATCGCCTCCTGCTTGGCCTTTGCACTCTGTTCATCTTCTATCAGGCGTTTGGTCAAAGCTTTACGCACAGCCTTTGTCTGGCTCTGAATAAGCACCCAAAGTGCATCGACTGGTGAAATCTCTGCAGTTGCTGTTGGGGAGGTGATTGTATTCTGTCTTGCCATTTTTATATTACTTTTAATAATTTCTTTATTGATAAACTCGCTGCAAATATACACATTTTCTTCTAAATCGCAATGAAAAGAGAAGAAAATATGATATTATTGGGCGAAAAGGAATTCGTTAAAGGCAGTTCGGTTGTCATAATAGTGCCAAGTCTCGAAGTGAAACTTGGCACTATTGATAGTATAGAAGTGAGAACGTTTAGTGCACAACGACCTTGCGACCTCCGATGATGTTGAGGCCTCGTGCGGAGCGGCAAGCTGGCGAAAGCCACCGATGCCGACGTGGCCGTGCGCCAGGACCAGTATCACCTCAGCGACGTCTTCGACTTCCACTTCAACCTGGAAATGAGCGAAGCCCCCGACCGCGTCATCAGCGGCGTGGCCTACACCCAGGTCTCCACGATGCCCCAGAAGTTCATAGAAGCCCAGGCTGAATTCGGTGCGGGCTCAGGACAGCTGTCCACAGCCGGCGTTGTGGACGTGCTCATGAAGTATGCCTTCGACTCCCGGGCGCAGGAAATGGTCAAGCAGCTCTATCCGGCCATCGTGACCGACCCGCAGTCGCAGGCCAACTACGGCGAGTTCCTGCATGGCGTGCTGGCCGCATAAGGCGGCGTGCTGTGGCACTGCTCTGAGGGTAAGGACCGCTGCGGATGGGGTTCGGCACTGCTCCTGGCTGCCTTCGGTGCCAGCAGGCAGGTCATCGTCGAGGACTTCGACATGTCTAACCAGAGCTATGCCAAGCAGGTGGAGGCTCTCTCTTTATCGTGTTCAACATTCTTGTAGAACGGAGTAAAATGGTAATCAGCCCATTCCTTTTTGGAATAGACTTGCGTATTGATCTCTTCATTGCTCTCCCACCCCAGTTCACTGAACGGATAGCCGTAGTCGTAGTCCTTGAAAGTCAGCTTGGGCTTATCCAGAAGCAAGAGCAAGTCCCAGTCCGAGTCGCTATGATAGTCACCACGAGCGCGTGAACCATAAAGGTAAAGTGTACTGCCTTTAGGCAATAAACGGGCAGCGGTCTGCTTGATATGGTTTATCATCATGTCGCGCTCCATAGCAAATAACCTAATGTTCGGCTAAGATAAGAATTATTTCCGAAACTGCAAAGGATTTCCATGAAAAAGTCCTTTTGGGCGGGGTGGAAGGGAGGTTTGGACGGGGCGGTGACCGTCAGAGGACGGGGCGGTGACCGTCTGCAGACGGTTCGCGACAGGACACTGCCCGGCTCAAGAATGCCTTCATCGGGTCAAATTTGTCAAGTGTGGGGAATACTTGGAGCGAAAATGACTGGTTTGGGCAGAAAAGAAAAACCCTTTAGCTAAAGAACTAAAGGGCTTTCTTGAGTATATTTAGTAGACGTACCAAGGGTACTGCCTACTTGAGGTTCTGGATTTCGAGTGCGGGCTTGTATTCCGGGTCGATGGTCAGAATCTTCTCAGCAAATGCTTTGGCTCCGGGGATGTCCTTGTCGAGGTATGCACCGAACATGAGGTAGTGCAGGCTGTACTTCAGCATGGTGTTCTCGCTCTTTGAGCGGTCTGCCTTGTCGCCCAGCAGGTCAACAACCTGCTGATAGTCGGCCTTAGCCAGACGGCCAGCCATGTCCTTGTCAGTCTTGTTGATAATCTCGGCGCGCTTGTAGGCAGCATAGGCCTTCTGTACGGGGTACTTGTCGGCGATGGTTTTGTACACGTCGGCAGCCTTGTTGTAGAGGCTCTTCTTGGTAGCATCGTCGGCCTCGTTTGCAAAAGAGGTATAGATGTCGGCCAGGGTCTCGTAGTCGTCGACCTTCACCTCAGGCTTGCAAGCCAGGAACTCCTGATAGTACTTGATGGCATTCTCCAGGTCGCCGTCCTTCTTGTGAGAGGTGGACAGGGTCTTCAGAATGTCCCAGCGCTTGATCATGGAAGAGTCGCTGACCAGCTCGAGTGCCTTATGGTAAGAGGCCTTGGCATTGGCCTTGTCCTCGAGAGCCTCGTGGATGAGGGCTGCATAGTAGTGGTCGTACTCTGAATAGGTCACGCTGTCCTTGTCAATCTCGTTGAAATACTTGTCAAGATACTTCTTGGCACCGTCGTAGTTCTTCAGCTCATAGTTGCTGAACATAGCCAGACGTGTGAAGGTGGGGTTGTTGGGACGAGCCTTCAGACCTTCCTCACAAGCTGCGAGGGCATCCTCGAAGTGTCCACCGAAGTAGCTGGCACGTGCAAACTCGTTGAGATAGCCCTTGTCAAGCTGACTGACGGGTACCTTCTTGAACTCCTCGTAAGCAGCCTTGCGGTCGCCGGCAATCATGAAGATGTGGCCCTTGATAGCCTCTACGCTGACGTCAGGACGGTTGGCCTTGAGCTCGTCAAGCTTGCGGGCAGCACCGCGTGGGTCAATCTTACGATAAACCAGGGCGTACTTGTAGTAAGCCTCGTAGTTCTTGGGGTCTGCATAGACAGCCTGGTCGTACTGTGCTGCTGCTGCACCACCATTGTCGAAGAGGGCCTCGATGTCGCCCAGCAGGATATAGGCAGGGGCGCACTTGTTCTTGCTGGCCGTCAGGGCATACTGGGCATACTTCTTGGCATTGGCAGTGTCCTTAACCTCGAAGAAGGCACGTGCGAAGGCTACCAGGTTCTCGGCATTCTTCTTGTTCTCCTTGTAGAAGGGCTTCATCTGCTTGTCCAGATCGGCGGGTTTGCTACTAATGATTCTCTTTACGGCATCGATGTCGGCCTTTGTGCCGTCCTGTGCCATCACTGAAGCGCTGAAACCTAAGGTCAGCACTCCCATTACTAAATATTTAATTGCTTTCATAATTCCTGTTGTTTTAAACGGGTTATACTTATTGCTATTAATACTCACTCTGTTGTTATGACGATTTGGCCCTCCAAAGGTTTATTCCCTGTTGACGATGACCTCGCGGACATTCATGTTTGCCGTACGTGGCAGCAGTCCTGAGCGCAGGATGACTTTCTGGCCTCTGGGCAGTTGGCAGAAGTGCGCAAAGGCAGTAGGAATGCCGCTGGGTCGGGGGTCGTTCAGCAGGGCATAGATGGTTCGTATGAGGGGGTAGTTGCCATTATATAAATAATATTGATAGGGCTTCCAGCTGTTGTAAGTCTCAGCAGTCTTCATCTTGCTGACGCCCATCACGGTAATGTTCTTCTTGAAGGTGACATTAGTAGTGTCGCGCTTGTCGTTGAGCCAGTTGGAGCCGATGATGCCAAGGGCATTCTCGTGGCGCTCCACATAGTCGATGACGGCAGCGCTGGTCTTCACTGCACCGATGTTGGTGTTGGTGAACTCTTTTCCGTCGAGGATGGAGTCTACGCACCAGCGTACGGTGCTGGACAGGGGATTGTCGAATACTACGTCAATAGTTCCCAGCTTTGACTTGGGATAGATGTCGCCCCATTTGGTGGCTTCGCCTTTGAGGATGCGTGCAAAGTCATGGACGGTGATGCACGTATCGACATTGGCATTGTTGACGATGATGGCCAGACCGTCGTAGGCAATGGCTATTGCACGGGGCAGGTATTGGCGGTCCTCCAGACTCTTCTTCTCCTTGGCTGTAAACTGGCGGGTGGTAAAGGCGAGCCACGTCTCCAGCTTCATCAGTCGCTTCACGGCATCCTGCTCGTTGATGTACTCCACACCAATGGTGTCGAGACGCTGGCTGTTGAAGTAGAAGAGCTCTTCGTCGAGGATGGGATAGAAGCTCTCGTCGGCCACAAACTTGGTTGCGGCTTTCTGGTACGCCTCCTCCAATTCAGGATTAGGCTTGCTCCCACATGAGAGGAGCAAGCCTAAGCTAAGTGTTAATCCAATAATAATGGATGCGTTTCTATTCATGTCTTATCAATTACTGAAGACGGAAGGTCACAGGCACGGTGTACTTCACACGTACGGCAGAACCATTCTGCTTACCGGGAATCCACTTCGGCATGCTCTTGACCACACGCTGAGCCTCCTTGTCGAGTGAGGGGTCAACGCTCTTCACGACGCGGACGTCGGTGATAGAACCGTCCTTCTCAACGACGAAGGTTACGATGACACGACCTTGAACACCGTTCTCCTCGGCTACTACCGGGTACTTGATGTTGCTGGCCAGATACTGCATCAGAGCGCTGGGACCTCCGGGGAATGAAGGCATCTGCTCAACAACGTCGAACACCTTCGTCTCCTCTTCCTTCACAGGCTCGGGTTCAGCAATCTTCTCTTCTACGTGCTTTACCTCAGCGGTCTCGTCGTTACCTTCAACAGTGAAGGCACCGATGGCGGTGTTGGTCTCCTGGAGTTCGTCCTGAGACTTCATCTCCTGGTCTTCCTTCACCTCGTTGTCCTTCTTGATTTCAGGAACTGTGAAAGCCACAGAGCTCTTCACACGCTCAACCTCAATCTTCTCAACCTCAGGTTCGTCCTTCTTCTCTTGCTTGACTTCCTTCTTCTCGGCCAGGTTCTGCAACTCCACATCGGTCTCGATGGCGGCATTACGCGATGCCATGTAGTTGTCGAAAGATACTTTTGCCACAACAATGGCGGCAATGATAGCAAAGCCGATGAACATGGTGATGAGTGCCTTGAGGTTACGTACACCAGTGTTCTTGCGCAGTTGATAAGCACCATAAGCTTGGTTTTTGCCCTCAAACACGAGGTCAACCCAACCATTGTCTATAAGATCTATTTTTGCCATAGTTCTAATCTACTTTAGTGGTTAATCACTTGACACCAGCCTTCTCGATGAGCGCCTTGTCGTCTTCGTTCATCTTGTCGACATTGTCAATGACGTACTTATCAATATTGCTAATCAGCATCTCGTCAAGGGCGGCAACCATGTTTGCATAAGTTGCAGTGTTCAGAGGACGGATAATGACGGTCAGTGCGGGCACCTTCTCGCCGTTGGGCAGCTCACCCTTCTTCAGCTTTTTCAGCTGCTCCTGGTACTGCTCGTCGGTCATCTTTGAGTTGTACTCGTTCTTCTTGGCGTCGAGCTCCTTCTTAGCCAGCTTGATCTTGGCTACGGGGTTGACACCTTCCTCTGTGGTATGCTCGTTGAGAACCTTCTCGATACCATCCTTGCCATAAGTTGTCTTCTTGACACATGATGGATCATCATAGTTGGGAAGACCGGCAATATACCAAACCTGGTCGTCGGCACCCAGATAGAGGGTGATGGTGTGAGAAGCCTTCGTTACCTGCTTCTGCTCTTCATTCAGCTGCTTTGTGTCTTCGTTTGACGGCATGGTCAGCTGCATAGCCTGCGGCTTGGCCAGCGTAGTACACAGCATGAAGAAGGTAATCAGAAGCATCATCATGTCTACCATTGGCGTGAAGTTCACGCGGGTATCCATCTTCTTCTGCTTGGATAGATTCTTTTTTGCCATAGTACTAATCGTTTAAACGTTTAACATCGAGGTTCGTGATGAGCTGGAAACGGTTCTCGTTCATGTCCTGAAGCTCTGACATCAACTTCTTAATAGCGGTATAAGGAGTCTTCGAGTCGCACTTAATGGCGAGCTTGATGTCAGGATTCGCATCGCGGGCCGCTGAGACCCACTCCTGAAATTCGCTCTTGCCTCCGTTGATACTGTCAAGCGGAAGACCGAGCTTCTGGATTGCCTCGGCCATCTTCTCTTGGTCGAGGTTGAGGTACTGCGCAAGCTGCGACATGCTGGCACCGACCATGGCATCCTCGCGGAAGTGCTTGATCTGGGTGGCGTTGAGCGATACACCGAACTTGTCGGTCATCACGTCCAACATAGCCTGCATGTTGTTCTTGTTCTCGGTTCCCAAATAGACGTGTCCCTCTGGAGTTACCAGAATGTTGAGCACGTCCTGCTCGGGAATCTTGACCTCAGACACTGAGTTAGGCGCGTTGACGGATACTGGTTCTGGCGTCAGGAATGTTGAAGTCAACATGAAGAAGCACAGAAGCAGCGTCATCACGTCTGACATAGGCGTCATGTCAATCCAGATGTCCTTTTTCTGTATCTTAATTTTAGCCATTCTAAAACAGTTTTAGAGGGTTTTAAATGAATGGACTAAAGATTAAGCCTCGTTGTGGGTTGAATCGTAAGTTGCAGCGATGGTGAAACCAATCTCGTCGAGAGCGTAAGTCAGCTTATCGATCTTGTTAGAGAAGAAGTTGTAAACAACGGTAGCAACCCAAGAGGTCAAAATACCAGATGCTGTGTTCACAAGGGCCTCAGAAATACCGGCTGACAGAGCCATAGAGTCGGCACCACCACCAGCAGACAGAGCCTGGAACGAACCGATCATACCGAGCACAGTACCGAACAGAGCGGTCAGGGTACCCAGAGATACGATGGTAGCAACCATAGGCATGTTCATCTGAAGGGTAGGCATCTCCAGCTGGGTAGCCTCCTCGTGAGCCTGCTGAATCTTGGCAATCTTAGCAGCCTTCTTCAGGTGGTCGTCACTCTCAACTGTCTGATACATGTTGATAGAAGCCAGCACTACGTTAGCTACAGAACCCTGCATCTTGTTGCACAAATCCTTAGCCTTTGTGAAGTCCTGAGCCTTGATGGCAGCCTTCACCTCAGCGGTGAACTTAGCCAGATTCATCTTACCAGAAGCAGTCTTGATAGCGAAGAAGCGCTCGATACCAAGGCAGATAACGGTGAAGAGAAGGGTAAGGATAAGACCTACTACGAAACCTCCCTTATAAACGGTACCCAGAAGGTTTGCGGGATGACCGCTGCGGTCGCCACCAACGAAGTTGTCGGGGTTACCCATAACGAAATACCATACACTGTAACCTGCGACGCAGCAAATTGCGAGGATAATCCATGCAGCTTTAACACCTTGGAAGCCCGATTTCTTGGCTGGGGCTGCAGCCTTTGTTGTTGTTGCCATAAATAAAAAATTTGTTTTTTAGTTATTAAATAAATTGAGTTTGTAAAATTTCGCTTACGTTCCGCAAAGATAGCAAATTCAAGTGTACTAAAAGCCTATTTAAGAACTTTTAACTTGATATTTATCAAATTTTACTTCAGTGCGGCCAGAACTTCCTTGATTCTACGCATTGCTTCGACGATATTTTCGTCACTTGTAGCATAGCTCATACGGAAGCATGCGGGGTCTCCAAAGGCATCGCCTCCGACAGTAGCCACATGTCCTTTTTCGAGCAGGTACATGGCCAGGTCGGTGCTGTTCTGGATGACGGAGCCGTCAGCAGTTTTCTTGCCATAGAAGCTGGAGCATTTGGGGAAGAGGTAGAAAGCGCCCTCTGGTACGTTGACTTCCAATCCGGGAATGTCCTTGGCCAGCTTCACGATGAGGTCGCGGCGGCGCTCAAAGGCCTTGCGCATCTCCTCTACACACTCCTGACTTGACGTATAGGCGAACTCGGCAGCCTTTTGGCTGACGGAGCACGGTCCGCTTGTGTACTGTCCCTGCAGTTTGTTGCAGCCTTTGACAATCCACTCTGGGGCGGCAATGTATCCGATGCGCCAGCCTGTCATGGCGTAGGCCTTGCTGACGCCGTTGACAATGATGCTGCGCTCCTTCATGCCCTCAAACTGGGCTATAGACTCGTGGCGACCCACGTAGTTGATGTGTTCGTATATCTCATCAGCCAACACGAACAGGTTGTCGTGGCTCAAGATGACCTTTGCCAGCGCCTCCAGCTCCTGCTTGTTATAGACGCTGCCCGTAGGATTGCTGGGCGAGCAGAGGATGATGAGTCGTGTCTTGGGGGTGATGGCAGCCTCCAGCTGTTCGGCGGTCATCTTGAAGTTCTGCTCGAAGCCTGCCTCCACGATAACAGGGTTGCCGCCTGCCAGCAGCACCATCTGCGGATAGCTGACCCAATAGGGGGCGGGGATAATGACCTCGTCGCCGGGATTGACCAGTGCCATCACGGTGTTGCACACGCTCTGCTTGGCACCGTTTGACACCAGGATTTCTGCGGGCTGGTAGTGCAGATGGTTCTCACGCTCCAGCTTGCGGGCAATGGCCTGTCGTAGGTCGGGATAGCCAGGAACGGGTGAGTAGCGCGAGTAGTTCTCGTCGATGGCCAGCTTGGCAGCCTGCTTGATATGGTCGGGGGTATTGAAGTCAGGCTCACCGACACTCATGTTGATGACGTCGATACCCTGTGCTTTCATTTCGGAACTTTTTTGCGACATAGCCAGTGTTGCTGAGGGGGCCAGTCGTTGCAAACGGTCAGATAATTGTGCCATAATGAATACTTATTGTTTTGTTTTGGCTGCAAAAGTAAGCAATTTATTCTCAAAAAACGAATATACGTACCACTTTTTTACTTTTTTTCTCTTATCACTCATCACTTCAGGTGCAGCAAGTGTCCCATACGCTCCTTCTTGGTCTGCAGGTAGCGCAGGTTGTACTCGTTGGGTGTCGTCTCGATGGGTATGTTCTCCACGATTTCCAGTCCGTAGCCCTCCAGGCCTACGCGCTTCACGGGGTTGTTAGTCATCAGGCGCATCTTCTGCACACCCAACTGGCGCAGTATCTGGGCACCACAGCCGTAGTCGCGTTCGTCGGGCTTGAAGCCCAGGTGCACGTTGGCATCAACAGTATCCAGACCTTCCTCCTGCAACTTGTAGGCGGCAATCTTGTTCATCAGACCGATGCCGCGTCCCTCCTGTTGCATGTAGACAATAACGCCACGGCCTTCTTGTTCTATCATCTGCATCGCTTTATGCAGTTGCTCGCCACAGTCGCAGCGTTTCGAACCCAGGATGTCGCCCGTCATGCAGCTTGAGTGTACGCGCACCAGCACCGGCTCGTCCTCGCGCCACTCCCCCTTGATGAGTGCCATGTGCTCCAGCCCGTTCGACTTCTGACGGAAGGGTATCAGACGGAAGTGGCCCCACTCGGTGGGCATGTCCACCTCATCGCCCTTCTCCACAATGCTCTCCTTCTGCAGGCGGTAGGCTATCATATCCTTGATGGTGATAATCTTCAGGCCGTGCTTCTGGGCAAACGCCATCAGCTGCGGCATGCGGGCCATCGTGCCGTCGTCGTTCATAATCTCTATGAGGGCACCGGCAGGGTAGAGCCCCGTCAGTTTACACAGGTCAATGGCTGCTTCTGTATGGCCTGAGCGGCGCAGCACGCCATTGTCCTGGGCATACAGCGGACTGATATGGCCTGGGCGTCCGAATGTTTTCGGGGTCGATGTAGGGTCTCCCAACGCCCTGATGGTAGCGGCGCGGTCATGGGCAGAGACGCCTGTTGAGCATCCCTCTATCTTGTCTACCGTAACGGTGAAGGGTGTTCCCAACAGCGATGTGTTGTCCTGCACCTGGTGGGGCAGGTCCAACTCTGCTGCACGGCTGATGGTTACTGGGGCGCAGAGTACGCCACGGGCGTTCTTCAGCATGAAGTTCACCATCTCGGGTGTAATCTTCTCTGCGGCACATATTAGGTCGCCTTCGTTCTCGCGGTCTTCGTCGTCAACCACAATGACGAACTTGCCCGCCTTGAAGTCCACCAACGCCTCTTCAATCGTATTCAGTTTCAGTTGTTCCATGTTTATTATTGTCTTTTTATTGTTTTTCTTTTAACCCTTAACCGCCTAAATACCTATTTTATATATATTAGATGGTGATGCTGCCCTCAGCCTGCAAGTCAGCCAGGTCGATGACTCTGGGAATGAGCTTCTCGTTGATGCGCAGGATGTTCTGCAAGTCTCTGTACAGACGTACACGGAAGCGTATCATACGGAAATAGAAGAAGATGCCCGTAGGCAGGAACAGTCCTGTCACAGCGTTCAGCCATTTGCGCTGGAAGGGGCGTGTGTGGGCGTGTGTGGCAATGACGGGGAACTGGTTCAGCTTCATCAGCACGTAGTTGTTCTTAGTGTATGCCAAGTCCTCGATGGCCACCTCCAGGGCACTGTTGATTTGTTCTATGTCGTGGTCGTCGCCAGGACGGAAGAATACCTTGATGGGGTTGGGCCAGCGCAACAGCTTGTGGCGCTCCATATATTTCGATACCTCCAGACTTACGTTCTTCAGAATCTCGGAGTCGGCCAGATACTTTGGGTCTTCTATGATAACTTCCTTGCGGGTGATGTAGCGCTTGGTGCGGATGCCCAGCATGCTGATAATAATGTTCTTGTACAGGTCTACGTTGAACACCACCGAGTCGTTGTTGGCCTTATAGGTAAAGAAACATGCGATAGGTGTCAGCACCGCCGTACCCAGCAGTTTGCCGAACCATACCGTCCAGTTGTCGTCGCGAGCCATCTTCATGCCCGTATTGTCAAGGATGTAGAACACGATGAATACCAGTACTGAGATGATGACCGGTACACCCAGTCCGCCCTTGCGGATGATGGCACCCAATGGGGCACCGATGAAGAAGAATATCAGACACGACAGCGACAGCGTCACCTTGTTGATGGCCTCCATCTGGTGCTCACGGTCGTCCTGGTTGAGAGCGTTAGAGTATTCCACCTTATAGTCCATCTCGTTCAGCGTCGCCTGGGCGTCATTCGAGGCGATACTCATCACCTGCTGCTTACGCTCGCCTGTCATCTTGGCAAACAGCGTGTCAATGTCAGCCGTTTCCTTCGCTACCATCCTGCTTACCTTTACCGAGTCTTTTGTGGATAGCTTCGGCCTGCCCATCGTCGAGCGTTGGGCATCACTGTAGAACTGGCGTCCCACCGAGTCGTTGAACTCATGTATGCTGTCCAAATCGTGCAGAATGCGCCCCATGCTCTTCGCTCTGGCGTCAGCAGATATCCATCCTGCCTCCACCATGTCCAGGCCGCTGTCAAAGTCCAGCACGATCTGTTTTGTCGAGAAGGTCTCTCGGCGGTAAGGCACATTCGCTGCCACGCCCATTCCCGACTGGCGCATGTTCTCAAACCACTCGCCGCTATACAGCGTCAGCAGGAGGTGCTTCTTTTCAGCTGTAGCTTGAATGCGTCCCGAGTCTGCCAGAATGATGGCCGCATCCTCGTAGCTGCCGTTCATACGGTATATCATGATCCCATATAGCGTTCCCGTCTCCAGGTCCTTCTTCTGTACGTATAGGTTCGAGCCTGGAATTCCGTCGTAGAAGATTCCCTCAGGAATCTCCACCTCGGGGTTCTTCTGTTTCATCGACACCAACAGCTGGCGGAACGAAACGAAGGCCTTCGGGCCAATGACCTCCTGGAAGAAGAACGAGATGCACGAAATGGCTACCACAATGACGATTAACGAGCGCATGGCCTGCATCAGGGAGATGCCTGCTGCCTTAATGGCCGTCAGCTCCGAGCTTTCGCCAAGGTTACCAAACGTTATCAGCGACGACAGCAGAATGGCCAGCGGGAAAGCCTGAGGCATCAGCATCAGTCCCATATACCAAAAGAACTGCGCCATCACTTCCAACGACAGTCCTTTGCCAATCAGTTCGTCCACATATCGCCACAGAAACTGCATCATCAGCACAAACTGGCAGATGAAGAATGTCGCTATGAACAGCAAGCCAAACTGCTTGGCGATGAATATGTCTAATTTCTTGATTCGAAACATAGTGTCCTATAGTCCGCTTACACGGTGCAGGCGCTCCAGGTTGGCATCCCATAGGCCGCGCAGGTCGGCAGCCTCGTCGTCATCGGCGGCATAGTCCGTGATGAGCAGGTTCAAGTGACCTGTCAGCTCGCTCTTCTCGATGCGCATCTCCCAGTATGCCTCAGGAGTCTCCTCATGATAGTCCCACAGCAGGCGGATATGGTCATACTTTTCTATGTCTATCACACGCGACTGCTTTGTGTCGCGCTCTGTCCAAGGCTGTCCCCAAGTGAATGTCAGCGTGTCGTCCTCTTCCGTCACCGTGTCCGCAAGCCATTTCTGGAGTCCGTGGGCATTGCTGATGAGTTCCCATACAATCTTTGGAGACTGTGTCGACAGCGGGTATTCAATCGTTAGTTTCTGCATAGTCTATTCGTGTTTGCAGGCGTTATTTCTTCTATTGACCTTGCAAAAATACAAAAAATTATCCGAATGGAAAAGTTTTTTAAGAAAAAGTTTGGGTATTTTAAAACTTTATATTACCTTTGCACCCGATTTCAGGGGTTCATCCCTGTTTTCGCACTAAATGATGGCGGGGTAGCTCAGCTGGTTAGAGCGTCGGATTCATAATCCGGAGGTCGAGGGTTCGGGTCCCCCTCCCGCTACTAGGAAAGCCCCTGTAAATATCTCATTTACAGGGGCTTTTCTTTTTCTCGGTTTTTGTATTTGCTTCTTAGAATTTGTAGTCGATACCCAGGCCGACAACGTTGTTGGTGCGTGAGAAGGTCTCGGAGCCATAGCTGGTTGGCTTGGTGTAGTCGGAGTAGAGGGTGATGAAGTAGCCTGCATTAAGTCGCAGCTTGTCGTTGATGTTCCAGGCTCCTCCAAAGCCGATGCTATAGCTGTCGCAGGCGAAAGAGGTATCTTGCTGGTAGTTGTCGGTGAGACCGTAGTCGGTGCGCTGGGCGCCGCAACTGACCGTGAATTTCTGATTGATATCGTACTCGACACCAGCGAGGAACTCGTGGGTGCCATGCTTGAGTTCTTCCTGACGGTTGCCAGCCATCTTGGCGTTCTTGTCGTCGAAGAAGTGATACTCGAGGGTGGCGCGCAGCTTGTCAGTAAAGGCATAGCCTACAGCTAAGGATAGCAAGGCCGGCATGTCGTAACGTGTTTTAACCTCATCCTGATAGGGGGCGGTATAGGTGTCCATCTGCTGGCTGAGTGCCTTCAGCTTTGCTGGTGTGCCGACGGGATCTACAGTCATCATATAGGCTATGAGGTTGCTGCCGAGTCCTGCTTCGAGTGAGTTGGTCTCGTTGGTGGTGCTGATCTTGGTGCGGAACTCATAGCGTGCCGTAAGGGTGAGGGGCCCCTGGTGGTAGTTGACGCTGATGAGTGGAGTGAAACCCCAGCCCTTTTGGTCGACATCGAGTGCCAAGCCTGCCAGCTCGCCAAATTGCGGATGATTGTCGGCACGTACATGACCGCGATAGTAGCCGTCGTAGTAGTTGGCGCGGAAGCCCACGGCCGCAGAGAGGCAGTCGAGGAATTTATAGGTGAAGTTTACCTGGCCGCCATAGATATACTGCTTACCCTTCATCTCTGAGTCTATCTGATATTGGTCGGGGGTAATGCCGTTTTGTCCCAGCAAGCCTGCCAGCAGCATGTTGAAGCTGGGTACTCCGCTTTTATACTCTACGAAGCCACCGCTGCCAACGATGCCTATCATGGTGGAGAGAGCCCAACGGCCTTTCTTGTAGGAGGCGAATAAGGCAGGTACGATGGGTGCGGAGGCCTTGCCTTCGAAGAACTGTTCGCCAGCGGTGGTATGGGCTGTGATGTCGCGGTACTGCCAAGGCTTCTGAAAATTGAGTGACAGCTGCCAGCCCTCGTGCCCCCATGCCAGTCCGGCGGGGTTGGAGTAGGCCGCGTCGATGTCAAAGGTAGCGCCTCGGGCCATCATGCGGTCGAAGGCGATGTGATAGTTGGTGTTCGTCATCAGGCCACCAGCTTGGGTGGCAATGATGGCACTCCACGCGAGTGCCATCAAAAGCAAAGTTCTTTTCATATATAATATATTGGTTGATATCTGAGTGCAAAGGTACGAAAAAAAATGAATGTAGACGAATAAATGGAGAATTATTTTCTAAAAATGAACAAAATCGTCTTGCGTAGACCTTGATATACATTATTAATTTTTAAGAAGAGAAAATTTTTTTGCTGAAACATGTGGTGGTATGCTGTCTTTTTTGTAATTTTGCACCCTCATTCGAGACAATTTTCATATAACGTTATATAGATTTTATGGCAGACAAGAAAAGAATTAAGACAGCGCTCATCTCCGTTTTCCACAAGGATGGGCTGGAGGATTTGCTCAAGAAGCTGAACGACGAGGGCGTGAAGTTCCTGTCGACTGGTGGTACTCAGACTTTTATTGAGTCGCTGGGCTACGAGTGTGAGAAGGTGGAGAACGTGACGACGTACCCTTCTATCCTGGGTGGCCGTGTGAAGACCCTGCATCCGAAGGTGTTCGGAGGCATTCTGGGGCGTCGTGAACTGGAGGGTGACCGCCAGCAGATGGCTCAGTATGAGATTCCTGAAATTGACCTGGTCATCGTAGACCTTTATCCCTTTGAACAGACCGTAGCCAGCGGTGCCTCGGAGGAGGATATTATTGAGAAGATTGACATTGGCGGCATCTCGCTGATTCGTGCCGGTGCGAAGAACTTTAACGATGTTGTGATCGTTCCATCGAAGGCAGAGTACAGCGTACTGCTGGACATCCTGAATGCTCAGGGTGCTGAGACTACGAAGGCTCAGCGCCGCATGTTTGCCACCCGTGCCTTTGGCGTGAGCAGCCATTATGATACTGCTATTCACAGCTGGTTTGAGAAGTAATAATTGTTAGGTGATTAGTATTAAGAGATAAGTTTTAAGCATAAAGATAAATATGGGATTTTTTAGTTTTGTCCAGGAGATAGCCATGGATCTTGGAACGGCCAATACGATTATTATCAGTGATGATAAGATTGTAGTTGACGAGCCGTCAGTAGTTGCGCTGAATCGCCACACCGATAAGATGATAGCTGTGGGTGAGAAGGCTAAGATGATGTATGAGAAGGAACATCAAGATATCCGCACCGTGCGTCCTCTGCGTGATGGTGTGATAGCCGACTTCTCTGCTTGTGAGCAGATGATGCGCGGTCTGATAAAAATGGTACATACGGGACACCGCCTGTTCTCGCCTTCGCTGCGTATGGTGATTGGCGTACCCTCGGGCTCTACCGAGGTGGAGCTGCGAGCTGTGCGCGACTCTGCCGAGCATGCCGACGGACGTGATGTATACCTGATTTTCGAGCCTATGGCAGCAGCCATTGGTATTGGTATCGATGTAGAGGCCCCTGAGGGCAACATGATTGTGGACATCGGTGGTGGCTCTACGGAGATTGCTGTCATCTCGTTGGGTGGTATCGTGTCGAACAACAGTATCCGTACTGCCGGTGACGACCTGACCTTCGATATCCAGGAGTATATGTCGCGTCAGCACAATGTGAAGGTTTCTGAGCGTATGGCTGAGCGCATCAAGATAGCCGTAGGCTCGGCACTGACCGACTTGGGCGACGAGGCTCCCGAGGACTACGTGGTACACGGCCCGAACCGTATTACGGCTCTACCTATTGAGGTTCCCGTATGTTATCAGGAGATTGCTCACTGTCTGGATAAGACGGTGGCTAAAATAGAGAATGCGGTGCTCTCCGCCCTGGAAAATACACCTCCTGAGCTGTATGCTGATATTGTGAAGAATGGTATCTGGCTGTCAGGTGGCGGTGCACTGCTGCGTGGTCTGGATCGCCGTCTGGAGGCGAAGATTGGTATCCCCTTCCATATTGCAGAGGATCCGTTACACTCAGTAGCCAAGGGTGCAGGCATTGCCCTGAAGAACATTGGCCGCTTCCAGTTCCTGATGAGATAAAGATGGCTGTTGGCTTTTGGCAGCATGCCCTTGCTAACTGTTAAAAGCCAACATTAACAGCTAATAGCTAAGCGCTGGAGATGAAGAACCTGCTGGAGTTTCTACGTCAACACTTTCACTGGATGCTCTTCGTGATACTCGAGGTGCTGAGTCTGGTGTTGCTGTTTCAGTATAACAACTATCAGAACAGCGTTTGGTTCTCATCAGCCAATGTCATGGTGGGAAAGGTCTACGCGTGGAGTTCGGCTGTGGAGTCTTTCTTCTCGTTGAAAAAGGTGAATGAGGACTTGACGCTCCGTAACTTCTACTTGGAGCGTCAGCTTACTCAGCTGCGTCGCCTCTATAACGAAGACCACAAGGAGATGAGCAAAGAGGAGCGCCAGCACTTGGAGAAACTGCAGCAATACGAACTGATACCTGCCAAGGTAGTGACCAACGAGCTGCATCACGCCAATAACCTGCTGACCATCGACAAGGGTAGCGCTGACGGAGTCGAGGAAGGTATGGGTGTGGCCTGCGGACAGGGTGTTGTAGGTGTGGTATACTTGGTGTCAAGCCATTATAGCGTGGTCATTCCGGTGCTGAACATGAAATCGTCACGCATCAGCTGTGCTATCCGCAATCGTGGCTACTTTGGCGTGTTGCATTGGGACGGTAAGGATGCAGGCATGGCCTTTGTAGAAGATATTCCCCGTCATGCCCGTTTCAAGCGTGGCGAATGGGTGGAGACCAACGGCTACTCGAGCATCTTCCCTGCCGGTGTGCTGGTGGGACAAATCAAGGAGGTGTATAACTCTCGTGACGGACTGTCGTATAGACTGCAGGTGCGCCTGTCGACGGACTTCGGTAATCTGCGCGACGTGATGGTCATCAGTGACAAGACCATTACCGATCGTATGCGACTGATGCAGGCTGCACGCGACTCGCTGAAGCTAAACGTCAAGGAGTGAGGAATATTTAGTGATGAGTGATAAGCGATGACGATAGATTTGCTGAAACGGTTTATGTGGTTTATGGTCTTTGTGCTGGCACAAGCCATCGTGCTGGGGCGTATTCACCTGTTTGGAGTGGCTACGCCGCTGTTCTACGTATACTTTGTCATCCAGTTCCCCCGCAGCTATCCTAAATGGGCCAGCCTGCTATGGAGTTTCTTTCTGGGGCTGTTCATCGACGTCTTCTCGAACACACCAGGATTGGCTGCCGCCTCACTGACGCTGATAGCTGCCATACAGCCATACTGCTTGGAGGTTTTCGTACCACGCGACGCTGCAGAAGACCTGAAGCCTGCCCTGTCGACCTTGGGACCTGCCCGTTATTCGTACTATCTGGTATTTCTGGTGCTCATGTACTGCCTGGTGTTCTACGCGCTGGAGCTATTCACCTTCTTCGACCTGGAATACTGGGGTCTGTGTGTCGTAGGAAGTGCTGCCATCACGTTAGTGTTGATCTTCACGTGTGAGGTGGTGAAGCAAAGATAAAGGGGAGTCGAGGAAGGATGGAGAAGGACCTGACACAGGACAAACGACGCTATGTGATTGCTGGTGTGGCCATACTGATTGTGGTGGTCTACATCCTGCGCCTATTCCAACTCCAGATTACCAGTGACGACTACAAGAAGAGTGCCGACTCGAATGCCTTCCTGAAAAAGATTGAGTATCCAGCCCGTGGCGGCATCTACGACCGTAATGGCAAGCTGATGGTGTATAACCAGCCTGCCTACGACATCATGGTGGTGATGAATGAGGCCAAGGACCACTTGGACACCCTTGACTTCTGCGAGGCACTGAACATCAGCCGTGAGGAGTTTGACCGTCGTATGGAGAATATCAAGGACCGTGGCAAGAACCCCGGTTACTCGCGTTTTACGCAGCAGATATTCATGAATCAACTCTCGGAGGCAGACTTCTCCGTGTTTCAGGAGAAGATGTTCCGTTTCCCGGGTTTCTATATCCAGCGTCGTACCATCCGTCAGTATGAGTATCCGCTGGCAGCACATGTGTTGGGTGATGTCGGAGAGGTGTCGCCTGCAGATATTGATGAGGACGACTATTACCAGCCTGGCGACTACATCGGTAAGCTGGGTGTGGAACGCAGCTACGAGCGGCAATTGCGTGGCGTCAAGGGCATGCAGATACTGTTGCGTGATGCCCATGGACGCATACAGGGTCGCTACCAGAACGGAAAGTTTGACCGTAGGGCACAGGCAGGCAAGAACCTGACGCTGGGTATAGATGTAGAGCTACAGAAGCTGGGAGAACGCCTGATGGAGGGAAAGATAGGTTCTATAGTGGCTATTGAACCCTCGACAGGTGAGGTGCTGTGCATGGTCAGCTCACCCTCGTATGACCCCCGTATGATGGTGGGTCGCCAGCGTTCCAAGAGTCATCACCTGCTGAGTCAGAATGTGTGGAAACCCCTGCTTAACAGAAGCATTATGGGTCAGTATCCGCCAGGCTCTACCTTTAAGACCACTCAAGGCTTGACCTTCATGACAGAAGGCATCATCCATCCCACGCATACAGCCTATCCCTGCGGGCATGGCTTCAACTACAAGGGCCTGCATGTAGGCTGTCACGGACATGCTTCACCGTTGCCTTTGGTGCCTGCACTGTCGACATCGTGTAACGGTTATTTCTGCTGGGGACTCTACTATATGATAGGTGCCAAGGGGAAGTACGGCTCGGTGCAGAATGCAATGAACAAGTGGCGTGACTACATGGTGTCGATGGGTTTTGGCTATAAGCTGGGCATTGACCTGCCTGGTGAGAAACGAGGGCTGATACCCAATGCCGCATTCTACGACAAGGCCTACAAGGGCTCGTGGAACGGACTCACCATCATCTCCATCGCCATTGGTCAGGGTGAGGTCAACGCCACACCGCTGCAGATTGCCAACCTGGGAGCCACTATTGCCAACCGCGGATGGTTCATCACCCCTCATGTGGTGAAGAAGGTGCAGGGAGAACCGTTGGATACCGCTTATACCAGGCGCCGCTACTCCATGGCCAAGCGCGATGCCTATGACTATGTGGTGCAAGGCATGAGGGCGTCAGCCACAGGAGGTACCTGCCATGAGTTGGCCAGGTATGACTTCATGGCCTGTGGTAAGACGGGTACGGCACAGAACCGTGGTCACGACCACTCTGTCTTCATGGGCTTCGCACCTATGGAGAATCCCAAGATAGCAGTAGCCGTCTACGTAGAGAATGGCGGCTGGGGTGCCACCTATGGTGTTCCCATAGGAGGACTCATCATGGAACAGTTTATTCACGGAAAACTCTCTGAGGCCTCGCAGAAGAAGGCTGAAGAGTTCCAGCACAGACATATAGCGTATGGCACAACAAGCAGGTAAACGGCAGACAAGCGTATGGCGCTCTATTGACTGGTGGACCATCATTATCTACGTGGCCCTGCTCTCCTTTGGATGGGTCAGCGTATGCGGAGCCAGCTATTCGTATGGCGAGACCGACATCTTCTCGCTGGCTACACGCTCGGGTATGCAGATAGTATGGATAGGCACTTCCATCATGTTGGGATTCATCATCCTGATGCTGGACGACCGTTTCTACGACACCTTTGCATATATCATCTACGGGCTGTTGCTGCTGTTGCTCTTTGCCACCATCTTCAACCCGCATAGCATCAAGGGCTCCAGGTCGTGGCTGGTGTTAGGGCCTCTGCGACTGCAACCCGCTGAGTTTGCCAAGTTTGCCACGGCGCTGGCCTTGGCCAAGTTGATGTCTACCTACGGCTATAACATCAACGAAAACAAGCACTTTGGTGCTGCCTTGCTGGTCATCCTGCTGCCTATGGTGTTCATTGTGCTGCAGCGTGAGACGGGCTCGGCTCTGGTCTACCTGTCGTTCTTCCTGATGTTCTATCGTGAGGGTATGCCTGGCAGCATCCTGTTTACGGGTGTCGCCATGGTGGTGTACTTTGTCGTGGGAATACGTTTTGCCGAGGTGTATATAGATGACTCCCCTACGTCGATAGGTAAGTTCAGCGTCATGCTACTCATACAGCTGTTTACGATAGGCATGGTATGGGTCTATTGCCACCAGCGCATAGCTTGGCGGATGCTGCTTTGCAGCACAGGAATCACCTTGGTGGCTTACCTCGTGTCATTGTTTTTCCCTTATGACCTGGTGTATGTCCAGCTTGTCGTCATCATAGCCATGGTATGCTATCTGGTATGGGAGGGCTTGGGCTCGCGCATAAGAGCATACTTCTTCATAGCGTTGTTCTCTATAGGTTCCATGGCGTTCTTCTATGGTGCCGACTTCATCATGCAGAATGTGATGGAGCCCCACCAGCGCTCACGTATCAACGTGCTGCTGGGACTGGATGAGGACCTGCGTGGTGCAGGCTATAACGTGCACCAGTCAGAGATTGCCATCGGCTCTGGTGGCCTGGAGGGTAAAGGTTTCCTGAACGGTACGCAGACGAAACTCAAGTTTGTGCCTGAGCAGGATACTGACTTCATCTTCTGTACGGTAGGTGAGGAGGAGGGCTTTGTAGGCTCTGCCAGTGTATTACTGCTGTTCCTGGCCCTGATATTGCGACTGATACATCTTGCTGAGCGTCAGCCTTTCCGCTTTGGAAGGGTCTATGGCTATTGTGTGCTTAGCATCTTCCTGTTCCATGTCTTCATTAATGTAGGCATGGTGCTGGGGCTGACCCCTGTGATTGGTATTCCGCTACCTTTCTTCTCCTATGGTGGCTCGTCATTGTGGGGATTTACCTTCCTTTTGTTCATCTTCCTTCGCATTGACGCCAGCCGAAACTTGATTCGCAGCTGACTCCACAGAGAAAAGGCTTTAAGGCTTGTCGCTCCTGGTGAGGCGGAACCCTATGTCTGTCACGCCAGGGATAATCTCGCGCTTCATGTCGTGACGGACGGTTACATGCAGGCTTTCCCCCTTGTTAAGCATAAGCGGTTGCAGGCGGTAGCTGTATTGGTAATGGCTGATGCCCGGTCCCTTGGGGTTGCCTCGCTGGTCTGTCAGGCTGCAGTTGATGGTGTCGTTGCGTGTCTTGTGTGAGGGTAGAATCTCCTGTCTGACAATGACCTGAAGACTGACAAAGGGATATTCCCTGTTGATGCGCAGTCCCAGTTCTTCGACATAGCTTCCTCCTTGTGCCAGCGTATCGATATGAAAGGTGATGGTGTCGTTTTTCTCCCAGCCTGACAAGGGCGTATGCACATAGTGGTTGTAGACGGTCTGCTTGTTGCAGGCTGTCAGCAGCAGGAGCCATAGCAGCGGAGCTCCTATATAATATAATAAGGTATACTTACGCTTTGGCATCCTTAGGAGGTTGGTGTTTGCCAGAGCGGGCATTGGCGCCTTGCTGGGCAGGCTTTTTCTTCTTCTTTTTCTTCTTGGCGTGGTCGAAGCGGTTGATGTTCTCCTGCGTAGCCAGGTCGACAGGGGCTTGGTGAGCCTTCTGGCGCCCGTTCTCCTGAAGCGACTCGGGTTTCTCGCCCTTGCGGTTCATCTCGATAATCTGCTTGGCACGCTCTGTGCTAATCGTCTCGAGGTTGGCAGCTATGTTCTTATCGGTAGAGTAGGTGATGAGTCCTGCCAGGATATCAGCCTTAAAGTAATGATAGTCAGCATCCTGTGTCTGCAGCAGGATGTCCTTGGCAGGCAGCTTGCGGCTGGCCTCCACATAGTTGTCAGCCTCGTAGTTCAGGCAGCATTTCAGCTTGGCGCACATGCCTGCCAGCTTCTGGGGGTTGAGGGAAATGTCCTGATAGCGGGCTGCTGAGGTGCCTACAGAAACGAAGTTCTTCATCCAGGTAGCACAGCATAGCTCACGTCCACAGGGGCCTGTGCCACCAATACGGCCTGCCTCCTGACGGGCACCAATCTGCTTCATCTCAATGCGGACGTGGAAGGTGGCAGCCAGGTCCTTGATGAGTTGGCGGAAGTCTACACGACCATCGGCAATATAGTAGAAGATGGCCTTGTTGCAGTCGCCTTGGTACTCTACGTCGCCAATTTTCATCTCCAGACCAAGGTTCTTGGCTATCTGACGGCTCTCTATCATGGTAGCATGCTCGCGAGACTTAGCCTCGCGGAACTTCTCCATGTCTACTGGACGGGCAATACGATAGATGCGGCGAATCTCGTCAGGGCTCTTCAGGTTAGCCTTCTTCAGCTGCAGTTTTACCAAGCGTCCTGTCAGCGTTACCACGCCAATATCATGGCCGGGATTCGCTTCGACAGCCACGATGTCGCCCTTTTTCAGTTCCAGGTGGTTCACGTTGTGGTAGTAGCCCTTGCGGGTGTGCTTGAACTGCACTTCCACCAGGTCAGTGTCATCGGTGTTTCCTGGCACATCAGCCAGCCAGTCATAGGTGTTTAGCTGACGGTCCTGTCGGCCTACTGCCTGATGGCAGAGTCCGCGATCACATCCGATCTTTATAGGATAGTCTTTATTTTCCATATAGGGTTCTTGTTTTTATTTTTGAATCAGTAATACAATCATTTGCAGGGCGAAGTCGAAGAAGACAATCTTGGCATTGGCGTTCTGTCCTATGTCGCGGATGGCCAGATTAGCCATGTCGGTGATAGGCAGAATATTGGCCTCGTTGATGAAACGGGCGAAGTTGCGGGCGAAGTTCTCCTCGCGCTCAGTCATGTAGCATAACTCCGCTTGTTGGAAGTTATACATGAAGTTCTCGCGGATAAGGCGTAGGAAGTACTCCAGGAAGCGCTTCTGGCGCTCACGGCCCATAGAGGCCATACGCTCAGACCATGCTTTCAGGTCCTTTACCTTACGCTGGTAGGCCAGACGCATGAGGGTCTGGAACATATCAAGGAACAGCTCGTTCTCTGAGTCTGTGCTGAGCATCTCCAGTGCCTTGATCCAGTTGCCGTTGGCCATGCGGGCCATGCGCTGTGCCATGTCCTCCGTGAGACCTCGACGCTCTACAAGAGCCTGGCGGATGTCCTCGTCAGCAATCTTCTTGATGTCGATACGCTGCACACGGCTACGAATGGTCTCCAGCAGGTGGTCAGGCTCCTCGCATACCATGATGAAGATGGTCTGTGAAGGTGGCTCCTCGAGGAGTTTCAGTATCTTGTTGGCGCATTCGATGTTCATGCGCTCAGGCAACCATATCAAGCTGACCTTATAGCCTCCTTGGCTCGACTTGAGTGACAGCTTGCGGATGAGGTCGTCGCTCTCACCAGCGGTGATGATGGCCTGTTGGTTCTCGCCACCCATCTGTTCCAGCCACTCATTCATGGTAAAGTAGGGCCCTGCCATGATGAGCTCGTGCCACTCCTGGGCAAAGTCGTCGCTGACAGGCTTATGGTCACTACTCATGGAAGGCAGCTTGATGGTAGGGTAGGTGAAATGCAGGTCGGGATGCTCCAGCTTGCGAAGCATCAGTTCGTCGTTTGACGTTTTCGACAGCAAAGTCTTGGCGAAGCCTACGGCCAGGGCCAGCTTGCCACTGCCCTTAGGACCGCACAGCATGACGGCATGAGGCAGGCGGCCCTCGCTGACCATCTGCATCAAGCGCTGCTGCGCTTCCTGTTGTCCTATCACTTCGCTGAAGTTCATCGTTTCCTTAATTTATAGCAGTCTCTTGGTGACCTCCACAACGGAGTCAACAGCTGATACCGTATAGAAATGAATATTCTTAATGCCATGCTCATACAGCTCGCGGCACTGCTGGGTGGTCCACTCAATGCCTAACTGCCGGGCTTGCTCGTCAGTCTTGCACTTGACAATCTCCTTGGCCAGGGCCTCAGGGATATCGCAATGGAAAGTCTTGGGCACTACTGTCAGCTGGCTCAGCTTGGCAAAAGGCTTGATGCCGGGAACGATGGGAATGGTGATACCCATCTGGCGGGCCTTCTCCACAAACTGGAAGTATTTCTCGTTGTCGTAGAACAGCTGGGTTACAGCATATTGGGCTCCCAAGTCCTGCTTCTGTTTCAGGAACTCCATATCGCGCTCCAGGTTGGGGGCTTCCTCGTGCTTCTCTGGATAGCAAGCCACACCAAAGTCGAACTTCGGACCGGGATGCTTGATGGGTGTGCCGTCGGCAAAGAAGCCTTCGTTGAAGCGTACCACCTGTCGAATGAGGTCTGTAGTATGGGCATGTCCGCCTTTGGTGGGTGTGAAACGGGCGTCTTCCTTGGCCTTGTCACCACGCAACAGCATGAGGTTGCGGATGCCCAGAAACTGCAAGTCCAGCAACTCATACTCTATCTGCTCAATAGTTGTGCCACTGCAGATGACATGAGGCTCAACGGGGATGTGGTAACGCTGTTGGATGGCGGCTGCAATGGCAATAGTGCCGGGACGGCGACGAATGCGCTGTCTCTCAAACTGCCCGTTCTCGAGTTCACGATAGACGTACTCAGAATGGTGCGTCGTGATATTGATGAATGCAGGATTAAAGTCCACCAGTTTGTCGATGGTGGCAAAGAGCGCCTCGGTGCCGTTGCCCTTCAGCGGCGGTAGTACCTCAAACGAGAAGCGGCGCTCGTCAGTATCTTGCTTCTTGATATAGTCTGCTACAGTCATAATTCCGGGCAAAGGTACAAAAAAAATACGTCAATCCCGAAGAATTGCCGCATTTTAGGTACAAAATTAGTTAAAAAGTTACATAACTGCAGCTTTTTTCAAATAAAAGCACTACTTTTGTCTTTTGTTAAGAAAAGAACCTAATATAAATATACATTATGGAATATCAAAAAAGGGGCAGTTCGTCCTATCTTTTTTCTATCGTGCTGGTCGCCGTCCTGGGCGGTCTGCTGTTCGGTTATGACACCGCAGTCATCTCTGGAGCCGAGAAAGGACTTCAGGCATTCTTCTCCGAAGCCGGTGATTTCACTTACACCAACGGTTGGCACGGCTTCACGTCAGCTTCGGCACTGATTGGCTGTATCATTGGTTCGGCCATCTCGGGCTTTTTGGCCACTAACCTGGGCCGTAAGCGTTCATTGGTCATTGCGGGAGTGCTGTTCTTTATCTCAGCCTTGGGCTCCATGTATCCAGAGTTCCTGTTTTTTACCTATGGTGAGCCTACCTATTCGCTGTTGATTATGTTTAACTTCTATCGTGTGATAGGAGGTATCGGCGTAGGCTTGGCCTCTGCCATCTGCCCGATGTATATCAGTGAGATAGCCCCCTCCAACATCCGCGGCATGCTGGTGAGCTGCAACCAGTTCGCCATCATTTTCGGACAGCTGGTGGTCTACTTCGTTAATTTCTTCATCCTGGGCGACCATATTCAGCCGTTGGTGGAGGATATGGGTAAGGGCTTGGCAGCTATCGATCCGAATGCCCAGTGGACGGTGACAACGGGCTGGCGCTATATGTTTGGTAGCGAGGCCGTTCCGGCAGGACTGTTTGCACTCTTGATATGTCTGGTTCCTGAGTCACCTCGTTATCTCGTATCAGTAGGCAAAGACCAGCGTGCACTGGAGGTACTGACGAAGATTAACGGTACGGACCGTGCCCTGTTTATCCTTAATGCCATCAAGGAGACTTTGGTGCAGAAGACCGAGAAGCTGATGTCTTATGGTTTTATGTGTATCTTCATTGGCATCATGCTCTCCGTATTCCAGCAGGCAGTAGGTATTAATGCCGTTCTCTATTACGCTCCCCGTATCTTTGGCGACATGGGTATGGAGAACCCGATGGTTGTCACGGTGTTCATGGGAATTGTCAATATCGCCTTTACGCTGGTGGCCATCTTCACTGTCGAGCGACTCGGCCGTAAGCCATTGCTTATTTGGGGCTCGCTGGGCATGGCATTGGGTGCCTTCGGCGTAGCAGCAACCTTTGGCCAGGCAGGTCTTGAGCTGGTCACAGCTGCCAGCATCATGGTTTACTCTGCTTCGTTCATGTTCTCATGGGGACCCATCTGCTGGGTGCTGATAGCCGAGATATTCCCCAACACCATCCGTGGTGCTGCCGTAGCCATAGCTGTGGCTTTCCAGTGGATATTCAACTTTATCGTCAGCTCTACATTTGTACCCATGTTCAACATGCACCTGACGGAGGGTGACAACTTCGGACATTGGTTTACCTACGGACTGTATGGCCTGATTTGTGTGATTGCCGCCCTCTTCGTCTGGCGTCTCGTTCCTGAGACCAAAGGCAAGAGCCTGGAGGATATGACCAAGTTATGGCGCTGGAAAGGCTATGTGCCTGGTGAGGGTGTTCACGATGGTAAAACTTATTAAACCATATCACTATGAAACGTATACTTGTAGCAGAAGACAATGACAGCAACTATATGCTGATGCAGTACATCCTGAAGAACCGTTTCGAGATCTTCCGTGCCAAGAATGGCGTTGAGGCCGTAGAGAAAGCCCTGTCAGAGAACCCTGACCTGATACTGATGGACATCAAGATGCCCCTGATGGACGGTCTGGAGGCTACCCGACAGATTAAGTCGCGGAAGCCTGATATCCCCATCATTGCCCTGACGGCCAACGCTTTCGACAGCGACCGTCAGATGGCTATGGATGCAGGATGTAACGATTTTCTGTCAAAGCCTGTCAATGCGGATAAGTGCATCAAGGCCATGCAGGAGTTATTGGAAGCTTGACAATAAGGGTTTGGCCAATAAAAAACAGGCAGGAACTGACACTCCTGCCTGTTTCCTTTATCCTTGGCGGATGCTATAGATAGCCCAGCCAGCGCAGAATGTCGTTGAGGTTGGCCACGACCATGAGGAGTATCAGGATGCCGAAGCCTACGTACTCAGCCTTAATCATAAAGTTCTCAGACGGCTTGCGGCGGGTAATCATCTCATAGAGCAGGAACAGCACGTGACCACCGTCCAAGGCAGGGATGGGCAGGATGTTCATGAAGGCGAGGATGATGGAGAGGAATGCCGTCATCTTCCAGAACATGTACCAGTCCCACATGGGCGGGAAGAGACTTCCGATAGCTCCGAAGCCTCCTAACGACTTGGCACCCTCGGCAGAGAAGACGTACTTCATGTCGTCGACATACGATGCCAGCACGTGCCAGCCGTACTTGATGCCGGCGGGGATGCTCTCAAAGAAGCCGTACTCGGTGGTGACGGGCTTGTAGATGGCAGCCAGATTGGGAGCGAAGAAGCCCAGCTTCAGCTCTGGTGTCAGGACTACCGTTGCCGTGTCGGTACGACTGTCATTGCCGAAGACAATGCTGACGGTGCGGGCCTTCAGTGAGTCGGCCTGCGTCTTGGCCGTCAGCAACAGGTCCTCACGGCGTCCTAACTGGTCGACGAACTCGTTATAGGAGTCTACCGGCGCGCCATTCATGGCTATGATGTGGTCGCCAGCCTTCATGCCGGCCTTCTCGGCAGGCGAGCCGGCCATGATACTGTCCATGCGGGCAGGCAGCAGGGGACGGACGAAGGAAGGGTCGGCCTTAATCATGTTCAGCAGGTTCAGGTTGCCAGGCAGCGAGATGCTCATCTGCTTGCCGTCGCGCAGAATGTCGACACGCTTGGCCTCTGATATCTCACGGTAGAGGTCGGCAGAGAAGTCCTTGAAGGCTTTTTTCTCCGTACCTATTAATATATCACCATCCTTGAAGCCATACGACTTAGCCTCCTGGTTGAACTTCATACCCATGGTCATGTCCTTGATGGGGATATAGGTGTCGCCCCACCAGAACAGAATCTGCGAGTAGATGAACAATGCCAGCAGGAAGTTGACCAGCACACCGCCAATCATGATGAGCAGGCGCTGCCAGGCTGGTTTGGCACGGAACTCATACTCCTGCACGGGCTGTTTCATCTGCTCCGTGTCGAAACTCTCGTCAATCATACCGGCTATCTTGCAGTAGCCACCCAGGGGAAGCCACCCAATGCCGTACTCCGTATCGCTGTTCTTGGGCTTGAACTTGAACAGGCTGAACTTCCAGTCGAAGAAGATATAGAATTTGTCGACGCGCACTCCGAAGAGCTTGGCGAAGAAGAAGTGGCCACCCTCGTGCAGCAATACAAGCAGCGAGATGGCCAGCATGAATTGTAATACTCTGATTAAAAATACTTCCATTTATTTCTCTTTTTTCGTTATTTCGTTGTTCCGTTATTTCGTTATTCCGTTATTCCGATGTTTCGTTATTCCGTTGTTCCGATGTTTTGTCATTTCGGGTTGCCCATCAGCTCTGTGGCTATGCGACGGGCCTCGGCGTCGGTGGCTACATAGGTGTCGTAGTCAGGGGTTGCCGAGAACGTACACTTCTGCATGGTCTGCTCTATGATGTCGCTCATCTTGAGGAATGAGCAGCGGTCTTCCAGGAAGCCGCGGTTCACAATCTCGTTGGCCGCATTGACTATGCAGGGCATGTTGCCTCCACGCCGGATGGCCTCGAAGGCCAGTGCCAGACAGCGGAACTTCTTCAGGTCGGGCTCGAAGAACTCCAGCTTCTGGGCGAAGAAGTCCAGACGGTCGCTGCTCAGGTGCAGACGCTTGGGGAACGAGAAGGCATACTGGATGGGCAGTCGCATGTCGGGCACGCCCAGCTGGGCCTTGACGGCTCCGTCCTGGAACTGTACGGCAGAGTGGACAATGGACTGCGGGTGTACCAACACCTGTATCTGCGAGGCGTTGACGCCAAAGAGCCACTTGGCCTCAATGACCTCAAAGCCTTTGTTCATCATCGTCGCAGAGTCGATGGTAATCTTGGCCCCCATGTCCCATGTCGGATGGCGCAGGGCATCGGCCTTGGTGACGCGCTCCAACTGTTCCATCGTGAAGTTGCGGAAGGGGCCTCCCGAGGCTGTCAGCAGAATCTTCTCGATGGGGTTCTGGTCCTCACCCACCAGGCTCTGGAAGATGGCCGAGTGCTCGCTGTCGACGGGTAGGATAGGGGTGTGGTACTCAGAAGCCAGGTCGCGTATCAGCTCGCCAGCCACCACGAGCGTCTCCTTGTTGGCCAGGCAGATGGTCTTGCGGGCCTTGATGGCATGGATGGTTGGCGACAGGCCTGCAAAGCCCACCATGGCCGTCAGCACCATGTCGATGGGGTTGGCCTCCACTATCTCGTCCAGCGCCTGGCGTCCTGCATAGACCTTGACGTCAGGCAGGTCGTCCATGAGGCGTTTCAGCTCGTCGTAGCGCTGCTCGTTGGCAATGACGATGGCGGCGGGCTTGAACCGATGGGCCTGCTCGGCCAGCAGCTCTACCTTATTGTTTGCCGTCAGGCAGTAGACTTCATAGAGGTCGCTATGTTCCTCGATGACCTGTAGTGCCTGGGTGCCTATCGACCCCGTAGAGCCGAGAATGGCAATTTGTCGTTTCTTCATATATCTAATAATCCCTCTGGGATATTCATGGTTATCTGTTGGCTGCCCATGTCGATGTCCTCTATGAGGTCGTCGTTGGCAGGGATGAGTTGTCCTCCTTCCAGCTCGAAGAGGATGTTCTGCGTCTGGTCGTCGATGTCGGCAATGGTACCTACCGCCTTGCCTGTCGCTGCATCTGTGATACGGAAACCTACAAGGCTGGCCAGCGAGGGTGTCTCGTCAGCCTCATCAGCCAAGGCACGGGGGAAGTAGACATCGCAGCCTGTCAGCTCAGAGGCTCGCTGCTGGGTGTCGACCTCGCAGAACTTGACCAGACAGACGGCGTCGTTGCGGAAGCGGTACTCCTCCATGAAGAAGGGCACCAGGATGCCGTCAATCTCCAACACCAGATAGTCTGCCTCCACACGGTCGAAGACGTCGTCGTCGAACAGGAACGACACCTCGCCCTTCACGCCGTGCGCCTTTCCCAGACGTCCTATCTTGTATACCTCTTCTTGCTTGATCATTGCTGGCTGCTAATTGTTAAAAGCTAACTGCTATATCCTCTCAATATGCGCTCCAAGGGCGTTCAGGCGTGCTTCAATGTCCTCGTAGCCTCGGTCTATCTGCTCAATGTTGCTGATGAGGCTGGTGCCTTGGGCACTCATGGCTGCTATCAGCAGGGCGATACCTGCTCGGATGTCAGGGCTCGACATGCGGCTGGCTCGCAGCTGTCTGCTGCGGTCGTGGCCTACCACCACAGCACGGTGGGGGTCGCAGAGGATAATCTGTGCGCCCATGTCGATGAGACGGTCAACGAAGAACAGACGGCTTTCGAACATCTTCTGGTGGAAGAGTACGGTGCCTCGGGCTTGTGTGGCCACCACGATGAGTACGCTGAGCAGGTCCGGCGTCAGGCCGGGCCAAGGGGCATCGGCCAGCGTCATGATGGTACCGTCGATGAACGAATCCACCACATAGTGCTTCTGGTGGGGTATATACAGGTCGTCGCCCTCGGTCTCCACCTTGACACCCAGCCTGCGGAAGGCATCGGGAATGATGCCCAGGTCCTTCAACGATACGTTCTTGATGCGGACACCGTTGCCGCACATTGCTGCCATGCCGATGAACGAGCCTACCTCAATCATGTCGGGCAGCAGCTTGTGCTCCGCGCCGTGCAGACTCTTGACACCTACCACGGTGATGAGGTTCGAGCTGATGCCGCTAATGTTGGCACCCATGCGGTTCAGCAGGTGGCAGAGCTGTTGGATGTAGGGTTCGCAGGCAGCGTTATAGATGGTGGTCGTGCCCTCTGCCAGCACTGCTGCCATGATGATGTTGGCAGTACCTGTCACAGAGGCTTCGTCCAACAGCATATAGGTGCCTTTCAGCTTCTGGCTTTTGGCTTTGGGGGCGTAGATTTCGTAGACATTACGCTCAGGCACCTGGCGGAACTTGGCACCCAGGCTTTTGAAGCCCAGGAAGTGGGTGTCCAGCCTGCGACGCCCTATCTTGTCGCCACCGGGCTTGGTGATGATGGCTTTGCCCATGCGTCCCAGCAGCGGACCAATCATCAGGACCGATCCTCGCAACTCAGCGCACTTGTGTACGAACTCGTCGCTCTCCAGATACTGCAGGTTCAGCGAATCGGCCTGGAACGAGTACTCGCCCTTCGACGGATTCTCCACCTTGACGCCAATGTCGCGCAGCAGCTGGATGAGATTGTTCACATCTCTGATGTCGGGAATGTTGCGGATGATGACCTTCTCGCTGGTCAGCAGCGTGGCACAGATGACCTCCAGCGCCTCGTTCTTGGCCCCCTGGGGAGTAATGGTGCCGCTCAGCAGATGTCCGCCCTCAATCTTGAATGTTGCCATATATGTTCTTGCTTATTTCTTGCGCTTGACCTTCTTGGACTCGTTCATGACAGCGTAGTCCATACGGTCGAAACGGAAGGCCTGGAGGTCAAGCTGTATTTTGCCGTCCGTATAGCGGGCCAGGTCGTCTGCCACCTTCTCGTCTTCCACGGAGCCATGACCCCAAGCCATGAGGCTGCGCTTCATCTGGTTGGCTGTACGACGTACCAGCTCGTCGCGCTCTGCACCCTCAGGCATGGTCTTCAGCTTCTCGAAGACCTGCACCAGCAGTTGGCCGTAGTGGCGCAGCTGGGCCTGCTCGTTATGAACGGGGTGCGCCATGGGCTGGGGCTTCGAGAGTATCTTCTCGGCATCGTTGACGTCGTAGGGCCAGTCGATGTCCAGCTGCTTGTGGCTCATCAGGAAAAGGTGGTCCCACAAGGTCTGCTCGTAGTTGGGAGTATTGCGCAACAGGGGGTTCTTGTTCTCCATCTGCAGAATGATGGTTTGGGCACAGCGGTTGCGCTCCTCCTTCGTCGGAAGACCCACGGCCAGGTCCACCATCTTCTGAATCTCTCGCCCGTATTCCGGCATGACCAGCTTCTCGCGCTGGGTGTTATAGTCTAATCCTTTGATATCCATATCTTTATAGTAATTTCTTGGGTTTGATGGCCACGAAGTCCTTCAGGTAGAAGGGCACAAAGTAGGCCACGTCTTCATATTGCTCGTTCAGGAAACGCTTCTCAGCCAAAGGCTGCATCCACTTGGCCAGCGGCTCAATGCCCTCAATGAAGTGGGCATTGGGATGGTTGATGACCTCTTTGCACTTCAGCGCACCGTTGCCAAGGAAGTAGATGGGACGCTCGTCCAGCCACTCCTTGTAGGTCTCAGCCTCCACAATGTCTGCGCTGACAGGGCGCACCGCCTTCAGCGAACGGTCGTAGAGCGCTGCATAAACCTCCATCCGTCTTGCGTCGAGCATGGGACAGAGCAAGGCGTTCTCCTCCATCTCAGGGTTGCGCAGCAGAACAGGCACGCATAGCAGCTCCAGTGTGGGAACGGCTATCAGCTTCAAGTCGCGACCGTAGCAGATGCCCTTCGCCATCGACACCCCGATGCGCAGCCCTGTGTACGAGCCTGGGCCGCAGCTCACTGCTACCGCATCGAACGGTATGGCATGGTTGTCAGTGAACGACAGGGCCTCGTCAACCATCGTCCCCAGTCGCTCGGCACCAGCACCCTGCTCGCCCCGCTCCTCCTGCTCGAAGATGCATTGCCCGTCCTCCGACACAGCCACAGAGCACACGTTCGTGCTGGTTTCTATATGTAGTATGCAAGCCATAATACTCTTGTACCTTATTAATTTAGGGCACAAAGGTAATGCAAAATTTCGACTTAGCGAAGGAAATTAGTATTTATTTTGATTTTCAAGCTACTGCGAACCTTCCTCAAAGGTCAAGGGAATGTCTTCTGCCGTCACTCTTCTGGCTTCTCATAATCATTTGCATGCTGAAAAACTCGAAATCGTCCTTCATCCTTCACTCTTGGAGAGGTAACTTATTGTGCCATAAAGTGTTAAGTAACTTTAAAAATATCATCTATCCTTCACTTTTCTTTCACTTTTCCTTCACTTATCCTTCACTTTTTGCTTTGATGGCACCTGAAGGGTAGTTACATTACGACTAACCACCCTTTACTCGGCATATAACTGGTGCTTTGTCGGCATGTAAATCATGCTTTCTCGGCATAAAAGTGAAGGATAAGTGAAGGAAAAGTGAAAGAAAAGTGAAGGATAAATGAAGGATAAAAGATGGTTTAAATCATTGTAATACAATATTTTAACCTAAAAAAGTGAAGGATGAAGGACGATTTCATGATTTTGCGAGAAGATTTTCGTTGAGCAGTTTGACAAATTTGAGCCCGATGAAGGCATTCTTGAGCCGGGCGGTGACCTGTCGCGAACCGTCCGCAATCTGGCAGCGCCCGGCTTGCTGCCAGTCACCGCCCCGTCCAATCCTCCACTCCGCCTCCTGACCGAGTGAAACTTTTTCACGGAAATCCTTTGCAGTTCCAAAAATAATTCTTATCTTTGCCGTCGAGATTATATTATAGGGTAATCAAAGAACATGAATAATGTTATAGAGTATGCCGCAAATTAGTTTCTTCTATGGAATTTATATCTGGATGAACTTTTCCGATCATCAGCCACCGCACTTCCATGCATGGTACGGTGAGTATAAGGTCATTATTAATATAAATGACGGAATCGTAAAAGGCGAGATGCCTGGAAGAGCACTACGCATGATACTGGAGTGGCTTGAAGACCATCGTGCTGAACTGATGAGCAATTGGGAAAAGGCACAAAGGGGCGAGCCGCTTGACAAGATAGAACCTTTAAAGTAAAAAAGCTATGTTTATTGAAGTAGTAAAAGCAGATTATATTGAAGGCTACAAATTGCTGTTAATGTTCAACAACGGGGAGAGGAGGATTGTCGATTTAAGCAATTCCCTAAAGGGAAGTGTTTTCACCCCTCTAAAGGACATCGACTATTTCAAGCGTTTCTCCATTAAGTTCAATACCGTTGAATGGGAGAACGGAGCAGACTTTGCGCCAGAATATCTCTATGAGATAGGTACAGCAGCATGATATAAGACATAATGTCTAACCCATAAAACAGGTATGCCCATGACATAGCAAAGACAAAAGACATATAGGAAATGCCGGAGCAGCGAGAGCAGAACCAAGCTTGCTTGAGTTATGCCGAGTCGCGACGGTGTTCTCCTTAAAGAAAATAGAAGCGTCCGCTTGAATCTTGTTTACCGTAAATTCGCCAAATTAAAGTAAGCACCAAGAGTAAAAGCATGGATGCTCACGCCGACCGGCGTGGGCTTTTACTCGGATATGGTGCAATGGTGTTTGGCGATACCTCGGTAAACGTAGACGAAGTAATCAGTCCACGTTTTCTTTTTCTGTCTACCCCCGACCCTTGGACTGAAGCAAAACACTTATTGATAACAAACTTAAAACAAGAGAATTATGAGAAAACTTTATTCATTACTATTAGTGATTATCGCCCTGATGATGCCAATTGGTGCATGGGCAGCATTGTCCGTAGGTGACAGATTTACAGTAGACGGTATGAATTTTCAAGTGACAAGCGTCAACCCTAATGAGGTTCAAGTTGGTTATAATGCTCAACCTGCTATTGACAAAAACACACAGGGCGCCGTTAACATTCCATCATCGGTTAATGATTCGGAAGGGAACAGCTATTCTGTTACAAGCATTGCCCTAATGGCCTTCGGTGGTTGCACCAATTTAAAAAGCATAAGTATCCCAAGTAGTATAACCAGTATCAGTTCCTCTGGATTCGCAAACTGTATCTAAAAGGGTACGAACAACCAGGAATATCTAATACCAACTATTTGTAAAACGCTCATTTTCAGGCACTTTAAATTTTTAACACTTAGTGGTTGGAATTTGGTAGTTACCGAATTTCAGTATATTTTTGCAACGTATTTCTACCGCGAGGAATTTACGAGGCTTCGAAATCGTCACTCTGCGGACTGGGTTGACAAAGGGTTACGATGATGTGCAAGGAGTGACAAAACGGAGCGGACGGATTCTGAGAAAGCAACGATGCGGACGGAGTTGACAACGGGCGACGTATGTGAAGCATGGTTGACTTAACGAAAGGGAAAAAGAGAATGATTGTTGAACCATCAAAAAGTGTTGAAAATGAAGGAAGTCAGAAAGTGCAAGTACTGCGGGAAAGAGTTCGTTCCACGGAGCGGAATGCAGAGGTATTGCTGCGAGGAGTGTCAGACGAAGGCGAAGGAGGCCAGGAAGAAGAGGCAGCAGGATTTTATGAATGCTGTGGAGCCAGTGATTGACCTACAATGTCAGGAGTACCTGACGTTTGCCAAGGCTGCAATACTGATGGGATGCTCACGGCAGTATGTCTATAAGTTGGTAAATGAGGGGAAGCTGGTGGCATCGAGAATCAGTTGGAAAAGCCGAGCGTGTTTGACCCCCGAGGGCAAGCGATGTTGACCCTCACGGGCAAAATATGAATGACCCTCTGCGGCAAAATAAAATTGACCCCTGAATGCGATTGCTATTCAGGGGCTTTTTTGTAGTTTTGTGT